>JAIXRB010000034.1 GCA_027485405.1 Leptospiraceae bacterium
AAAAAGGATTTAAATGAAATGGATATCGATAGTTTTCTTGAGGAAAGCCAAAGATACTTACTTCAAATAAAAAATGGAAAACAAGAGGTTATTCTAAATTCACCTAAATACCTAATCATTGCTGAGGATGAGAAGAAATTAAAGGAGCAATCTCAATTAACGAAGTATAATTTAGCTCCTCAAACAGAAGTGTTTTTTTCCTATATGAAGAGAAGACCCCAGACCTTCGCTTTAGATCAGGGTCCCTTGGACGTTCGCGTGATGGATGTCACAGAATATCGTGGAGATTTATTTAGTTTTGGATTGAATATGAGAGTTCCGCTATGGTCCGCACTCAAGTGGGACGCCATCACGGACGAGACAGAACAAAATGCGAAAGTAGGGGGTATCTCGAAGGAAAAAATATTAAATCAGCTAACATCCGACTTTGACAAAGGACTAACGACCATCGATGGTTTAAAAGAGCAGATAGATATAGTTGAAAAATATTTGATACCTCAATTGGAAAAATCAGCTACTTCCAGTATGTCTCTTTATGGACCTGGAAAGGCAAATTTACAAGAGAGCATTTTGGCAAAAGTGGAAGTTTTGTCCGCCAAATTGAAATTACTTGATTTGAAGGAAAAAAGAAACGAAGCGATTTTACAGTCATTGCAGCTAGTTGGAAAAGTTTATCGGGATAAAGAGCATGATTCTCATAAATCAATGAATCAATCTTTTTTAGGAGCAGTCAAATGAAGTTTATAAAATCTACATTCCTCGTTTTAGTCATTGGTTTATTTTTTCAAACTTGCACAAAAAAGACAAAAGAAATTTATCATTGTCCGATGCATCCTAGTTATACGTCTGATAAGCCTGGTCAGTGCCCAATTTGCAACATGGATCTGGTAAAAATTGAAGCTTCCGAGCACAGGGAGGACCATAGCGATCATGCAGTTTCTTCGGTAAATGAAGCAGATGTAAATATGGGAAAAAAGGACGAATTATTAAAAAGTGAGGATGTCTTAAACCTATCTTCCGATAAACAGCAATCCATAGGAATCAAAACAGATTTTGTCATGAGACGGATGTTAAATAAAGAACTGAATATTTATTCTAGTGTTGCCTATGATCCAGATTTGTACAACGCATTGGTTGAATATAAATCTGCGCAAAGAACTGAGGAATTTCTTTCAGATTCTAAATCTGGAGGCAATCAAAACCTAGATCTACGTTTGAGACAATTGGGACTTAGCAAACAACAAATTCGATTGTGGACCTCAGGGCAAATAGATCCGACTGAATTAATATTAGGTGGTAATTCAGGAAGAGGTCATATCTATTCCCAAATCTATGAAGCAGACTTGCGGATCGCAAAAGTAGGTCTTCCCGTCGTGTTTACTACAGATGTTTATCCTGATGTAACCTTTAAGGGTAACATAAAAAGCATTGATACAATTCTGGATAAAAGCAATCGAACTCTCAGACTTCGAAGTGAAATTGCAGATCCGAAACAATTGCTGAAGCCGCAAATGTTTGGACAAATCGTGATTCGCATTCCACTCAATCAACTGTTAAGCTTACCCACTTCATCGATACTTGATACAGGGAATCAAAAGATAGTCTATGTAAAGATTGATAAAGACAAGTTCCGATCGGTAATGATCAAAACTGGAACTGTTGCTGGAGAATGGACAGAAGTTAGAGAAGGAGTGGAGGAAGGGGCGGAAGTCGTTTCAGAATCCACCTTCCTTATAGATTCGGAAGCCAAGATTCGATTTGGCAATAACGCGTCTCACAAACATTAGTCTTTTGGAGAAATAGAATGATCCAATCAATAATCCGATTTTCCGCTCTTAATAAGTATCTTATAATAGTTTTAACTGTTATAACTCTCGTCATATCTTATGTAGCAATGAAAGCTATACCCTTGGATGCTATACCTGATCTCTCTGACACACAGGTGATAATTTATTCTAAATGGGATAGAAGTCCAGATATAATTGAAGACCAAGTAACATATCCTATCATTACCTCATTATTAGGTGCACCTAAGATCAAGGTGGTTCGGGGATTTTCCGATTTTGGATTTTCCTACGTATTTGTGGTATTTCAAGATGGGACAGATCTTTATTGGGCTAGATCGCGGGTTCTTGAATATCTTTCTCGCATTCAATCCGCCTTACCTCCCGGTGTGAAAACTGAGCTTGGACCGGATGCAAGTGCTGTGGGATGGGTATATCAATATGCTCTCGTCGATAAGACAGGCAATAATTCGCTCTCTGATTTGAGAACTTTTCAAGACTTCCATCTGAAATACCTGCTCAATGCCGTTCCCGGTGTTTCGGAAGTAGCGGGAATTGGTGGTTTCAAAAAACAATATCAAATTACTGTTAATCAATATGCGCTTAGGTCTTACAATATTGGATTTGAGACGATGATTCAAAAAATTAGAGAAAGCAACCTAGACACTGGAGGTAGGCTTATCGAATTTTCTGGAGCGGAGTATATGGTACGTGGTCGCGGTTATTTAAAGTCACTTAGTGATATTGAAAATATTCCACTCGCAACCGATTCGCTCGGCATTCCTGTATTACTAAAGAATGTAGCAAGTGTTCAGTTTGGACCAGATATACGACGAGGTGTCACGGATTTGAATGGAGAAGGGGACGTAGTCGCTGGTACAATTGTGATGCGGCATGGTGAAAATGCATTGAATGTAATTGATAGAGTAAAAGCTAAAATTGAAGATATCAAAAAGAATCTACCTACTCGAACAGAAATAATTCCAACGTATGATCGATCCGAATTGATCAATCACGCTATATCCAATCTCAAATTTAAACTGGTTGAGGAGATGATTATAGTATCACTGGTAATATTAATTTTTCTCTGGCATTTCCCTTCGGCCATCATCCCAATTTTGACGATACCGATTTCGGTAATTATTGCTTTCATTCCGATGTTCATTTTTGATCTAAATGCTAACATAATGTCTCTATCTGGCATGGCAATTTCTATCGGGGTTCTTGTAGATGGAGCAATCGTCGAAGTTGAAAATGCATATAAAAAATTAGAAGAGTGGGAATCAGGTGGAAGGATAGGAGATTATCACGTCGTTCGTCTTGAGGCATTACTCGAAGTTGGTCCGTCTGTATTTTTTTCACTCTTAGTTATTGCAGTCGCATTTTTACCAATTTTTACACTTCTTGATCAGGAAGGCAGATTATTTCGACCTTTAGCATATACTAAAAATATCACTATGGCAGTGGCGGCATTGCTTGCAATCACCCTTGATCCTGCAGTAAGAATGCTATTTACTCGGATGGATCCCATGATTTTTAAAAATGCGTTAGTAACAAGACTCGCTAATTCCTTATTTGTTGGAAAATACTATCCTGAGAAAAATCATCCGATTAGTAAGATTTTATTTAAATATTACGAACCTGCCTGTCTCTGGGTATTGAAAAAACCAAAGCAGGTTATTCTTTCTTCCCTATTACTCGTAATCCTTGCCATCCCCATATTCTTTTCGTTAGGTTCCGAGTTTATGCCTCCTTTGTATGAAGAATCATTACTTTATATGCCAACCACGATGCCAGGAATCTCGGTAGCTGAGGCACAGAATTTAATGATTACCATGGATAAAAAGATTAAGAGCTTTCCCGAAGTCCAAAGTGTCTTTGGCAAGGCTGGGAGATCTGATACGGCAACAGATAGTGCTCCTTTCTCTATGATGGAAACAGTTATTCTTCTAAAGCCAAAGGAAGAATGGAGGCTGGCCAATCGTTTCTATTCCAATTGGCCCCGCATTTTCCATTTTCCTTTCCTATTGTTTGTTCCAGAGCGAATCAATAAAGATGAGCTTATCAAAATCATGAACGATCAGTTGCAATTTCCAGGGGCAACTAATGCCTGGACGATGCCGATTAAAGCACGCATCGATATGTTGAGCACGGGTATGAGAACTCCAATAGGGATCAAGATACTTGGTTCTTCCCTTGAGGAAATAGAAAAAATCGGTATTCAGATAGAAGATCAATTGAAGAAGAATAGGGAAATTAGAAGCGTTTTTGCGGAACGAACGGCAGGTGGTTATTTTTTAGACATTGATCTTCGAAGAGACAAGCTCGCTCGGTATAATATCTCGGTTGAATCCGCAGAACAGATCATAGTTGCCGCAATCGGAGGAGAACCAATCACACAAACAATTGAGGGGAGGGAACGATTTTCTGTAAATATACGTTATCCGAGAGACCAAAGGGATTCAATCGATAAGATTCGTTCTATTCTTGTGCCTACTCAAGAATTTGGGCATATACCCATTGGCGAAATTGCAAACATATACACAAAAACTGGTCCTTCTATGATACGCGATGAAAATGGTTTTCTCGCCGGGTATGTTTATGTTGATCCTTCAACCAGTGACATTGGAGGCTTTGTCGAAAAGGCCAAAAGAGAAATCGACAAAAATATTAAGCTACCTGCGGGTTATTCGCTTATTTGGAGCGGGCAGTATGAAAATATGCTACGCGTTAAAGAGCGAATGACTTATATATTGCCCTTAACTCTTCTCTTGATATTTTTTCTTATCTACTTAAATACAAAATCATATATTAAGACAGCAATAGTTATGTTAGCGGTTCCCTTTTCACTGATAGGGGCCGTCTCCTTACTCTATATCCTCGACTATCAAATGTCCATTGCGGTTTGGGTGGGCATGATTGCACTTATGGGACTCGACGCGGAAACCGGCGTATTTATGTTATTGTATTTAGATCTTTCTTACCATGATGCAGAGAAAAAGAATCTGCTCAAGAACCAAGCAGAACTGAAAAATGCAATAGTCCATGGAGCGGTTCATAGAATTAGGCCAAAGATCATGACGGTCGTGGCGGCGATGCTTGGACTACTGCCGATTATGTGGTCGGACGGAACAGGCTCAGACGTCATGAAACGAATCGCCGCTCCGATGGTAGGTGGACTAGTTACCAGTTTCATTCTTGAGCTGTTAATTTATCCGCCGATTTATCTGCTATGGAAAGAAAGAGAGCTTAAGTTAAAGGAGCATTGGTGAGGAAATGAATCTTAGGTAACTATCGAAATGAAAAAACAAAGGCTAGCCTATGGACCCGATACGCACCGAATGTAAAAATCATTATTTGGTGATCCAACCGCTTTTACTAAACTGATTTGTCTGGAGCAAACATTTCAGACTCTCGGTAAGTATATACTGGGAGGAAAGAACATCGCAAGCATTCTAAAAATCTGGATTTCTGCAGGAAAATGAGGCATGGCGACAACGAAAAGGATAAAGATTCTACGAAAAAATTCGATTTCCAATTCCTCGCGCTGTATCACTCTGCGATCGCGTAACGAGAATTATGGAAAACTAGCCGAAGCGAATGTCGATGAAATTCAAAATCAGATGAATCGCATGTTAGGTGAATCTATGAGAATCGCATAATATTCCTGTTTCGAGCGATATTTAAGGCACAATCTTTCGTATTTTATGATTATTGTAGTCAGCAACATAAACATTACCTGAGGAATCTACTGCGACTCCTCTGGGATTATTAAAACTAGCCGAAGTTCCAGTCGCATCAGTGCTCCCCGATATTCCAGAACCTGCAAGTGTTGTCACAAGTCCTGCACTTGATATCTTTCGTATTTTATTATTAAACATGCCAGCAACATAAACATTACCTGAGGAATCTACTGCGACTCCATGAGGAATATCAAAACTAGCAGAAGTTCCAGTCGCATCTGTGCTCCCTTGTGTTCCCGAACCTGCGAAGGTTGTTACAACGGCTCCCGAATTAACTGATATATTGATATTTGAACTTCCATTACCAAACCCATTAACAGCAGATATGGTATAGACAGTAGTTGACTGAATTCCTGTAGGTGTCCCACTGATCGCACACGAACTAGCATTTATAACCAAACCCGCAGGCAACGTTGGTGACGAAGAACAGCCAGTTGGTGTGCTTCCTCCAAGAGTCGGAGTCAAAGTTGTAATCGCAGAGTATTGTGTATAAGTAAATGTTGAGCCAGAGTAACTTACCGTTGGTGCTGTTCCAGTCGTTCCCGTTCCTGCTGTGCCGGTCGTTGTTCCAGTCGTTCCCGCTGTCCCTGTTGTTCACCACTTAGGAACAAGATAGGGGTTTTTCCAAGAGTGAGCCCCCAAATCCAGGATGGTACGACAAGGTCAGATAGGTTACAAAACAGACAACTCACATAGGTGACACTTACAATGTGTATCGGAGGAAAACCCGATGCCTTGGAAGGAGACCAATGTGATAGAAGAAAGGATGAAATTCATTGCCAGCATTAAAAATGGGGAATGGGCATTTGCGGATGTCTGCCGAGATTTTGGCATATCAAGGAAAACTGGCTACAAGTATCTGAAAAACTACAAGACAGAAGGCATTGAGGGGCTAAAAGAAAAGCCGAGGGCTCGTAAAACTCAATCTAATGCAACGAATGAAAACACGGTTAGATTGATTGTGGAAATGAGGGAATTGCATCCATCCTGGGGTCCAAAGAAACTCCTTTGGTCGCTTCAGGCAAAGTACCATCGTCAAAAAAAATGGCCGAGTAAAACAACGATTGGAAACATTCTCAAAAAGAAAGGTCTGGTTAAAATTAAACGGAAGCGGCAACGCACACCAACAACTCTTTTTCCCTTTTCTGATGTTCATTTACCAAACGATGTCTGGTGTGTCGATTTTAAAGGACATTTCACAGTAGGGAATGGAAAGAGATGCGATCCATTAACGATTACGGATGCGCATAGTCGATTTTTACTAGCCTGTGAAATACTTGATAAAGCCAATACGGAGCAAACAAAACGTATATTTGAGAGAGTTTTTAAAGAGTATGGACTACCTAGTGCCATTAAATCGGACAACGGTTCTCCATTTGCAAGCAGAGCGATTGGGGGTCTGAGTGAGCTCTCAGTATGGTGGTTGAAGCTTGGCATTCGGCCAGAACGGATTGAACCCGGTAAACCTCAGCAAAACGGTCGACATGAAAGAATGCATCGAACCTTAAAACAGGAAACCGCTTTACCACCTAGATCATCTCTTGAGGAACAGCAATGTGCATTTGATCACTTTAGATACGAGTTCAACCACGAAAGACCACATGAAGCGTTGGGATTTGAAACCCCGTCAAAGCTCTATATACCATCTGTAAGAGAATTCCCGAGTAAACTCGTTGAGATGGCATACCCAACGCACATGACGGAAGATCGTGTTCATGAAAGTGGCTTCGCTCAATACGAAGCACACCGAATCTATCTCGGGAATCCGTTGATAGGTGAAGTTATTGGATTTGAAGAAGTAACCGATAGGTTTTGTAAGATCTATTTTGCGTCAGCGATCATTGGAATTCTAGATTTATACACAAGTAAAGTCTTGAAATACCAAAAGCTCTTGCATAGAATAGATGAATAATTGTGTAACCCATGTGGGTTGTTCACAGTGTTACCGATGTGCCTTTCCTTACAAATTTTAGTATATTATAATGAGACATAAGGTATATTATGGGAAGCGGCAGATTGCATCATGTAATAATCTACTCCAAATACTGATCGTTCCATCAAAAAAAAATTACGAATCAAACCCTCGGATGAGTTCCTTTGGTAATTTGTCAAAGCCTGTAACATCCACTTCGATGCCCTTGCTTTGCAACAGGTTTAGGATTGACATGGCAAATTGGTCGCATTAGGAATCAGGTGGGTCTCCCCATATTTGAGCGGAATTTGCTTCATAGTAAAATTCAGAAGCAATCGTTCCTGGGCAATGTCCGAGAACTCGATTCAATACATTCATTGGAAAAGATCAAGATAGGAATAGGTCGATTGTGATAAAAGAGTAAATTCAATCCAAACTATCGGAATGAATGTTTGTTATACGATTTTTGCGAAAAAAGTTGGACACTACCTTTTGTTGAACTTTTCCTCGATATTCGGTTGAATTTCTTTCAATATCATTAATTTTTTATCGGCCAAATAAAAAATTCCGGGAATCTTGAATTCGAATAAATGAGTGCGTGCTTCAATGGGGAATATGTTCTTTGTATTGCCAAAATTTTTAATTAACTTTTCACGTGATAGATTTGGATCAGTGATGCCAGTATAGAAGGGAATATGTCCACCCTCAGAAGAGAAAATGTATGGTTGATACATATCAATCTCTAATCTATTGCCACTGAAAATAAAGAATCCTGACTTACTTTTGTTATTAAAGAGTTTGAATTCAGCTTTAGTAAGAAATATCCCTCCATTTAATTTCGATAACAAATTAGTTTCATGAGTAGAAATTGGAGATAATAACAAAACTGGTCCATCACAGTCTGAATAATCTTTAATTTCGTAGATCTCACCATTTTTTATGAGGTCTTCTCTGATATCTTCAAAGCAGATGTAACTATTTGGCTTGCCGCAACTTAATAAAATTTGAAAATTAATTAATAAAAGGATAAAATCTCGCACCCTTGATTTTGTTTTTTTGCAATACTTCATAAAAACTCTTAGATATGATAGGCATTCGATAAGTAGTTTTTATCGACAAAAAAAGTTCCTTAGTCAAAAAAAAGTTTAAACGATTTCTAACGGGTGCGTAACCACTGAAATGTATATGATAATCAAATTTGCAAAAGTACTGCGAACCTAATTTTATTCTCTCATGATCAGTTTTTAACTCATCATTTGCAACTCCTTCAGGTAATAACTGAACAATGTTATCTCTGACCTTTTTTCTATTTCCATCCATTACACGTCGACATTGAATGTCTAAGGGTTTTATATACTTTTCATAAGTTAAAATATCACAAAAGATTAAACTGGGAAGCCATGCCATACCAAACAAGCCAGTAATTTGCTTAGGAATATCTGTTGCTGCTACATCATTTACCTGATTAAATATTTGGATATTTTCATTAATAAAACTATTACCGAATATATCGCGAAGATAACTTTTTTCTGGTGACGGATAACCTTTTTGGTTGGATAGTTCGAGATAAAAAAAGTCTGCCTTATTCATTTCTGCATTTGAATACTCAACAATTCTAATTGGAGAATCATTGTATCGAGATAAGATTATCTTTTTTTTTTCAAAATGTTCATCATTCTCAAATAACACAATGACTTCTCCTATGCTTTCATACTCAGGTGCTAAACCTAGGAATAATCTTTTTTCATTCGTTAACTTTGAACCTGCGACAAAATATCGATAACCTTTCCGCATTACCGAGAAAACTCCTTCATCGCTGCTTCTTTTAATTTAGGAAAATTCTCATATATGTTTTCAGCTGCTTTTCTCACTGTTTTCGCGTCCGTTGTCGTACCATAAGGTATTGCTTTTCTCCATGCATTGGTAAATTCTAGGTGTTCTGCTTTCGTTAAAACGGCAGAACTATATTCTTTCGTATTCTTTGTACCCTCAAGAATTCCTGCAAATCTTTTCTCTATGAGATGGTGAACCTCGATACCTAAATCCTTCGCTTTTCCTTTAGTTGCTGCCTTTAGTTCTTTGTCTGTTTTGATGCCATACTCGCCTGCATGTTGCAGACCATCTATTAATTCACTAGACGACTGCTGAATTATTTTTTTGTTTTTTATTGCAATTTCGGTTACTTCTTTTCCTATTTTACTGGCCATAGCCAGGTCGCCGACTATAGGTACCATTGCCGCTGAGCTAATTGCTGCGTCGGTCCAAGTCCCTGTACCGACACCCAGCTTTGCTTCAGTCGCGTTATAAACAACATTCACTGCATCAGGGAAAATACCCAAACCTGGAAATACACCTGCTACATCCAAAGCATAGTGTAATCCTTATCATTGGAAGGGATAGGAGTTTTTGGAGGAACCGTTGATTTAGTAGGTAATTATACAAGCGTTACAGAAAGAGGTATATTTGGACAGAAAGAAAAAGGTTAATTCTCTTCAGTAGGACTTGATAGAGGAATGTCAGCAGTTTCTGGTAGCATTGGCTTGACAAATATTAACTTGAATGGATCAAATCGCAGTGATTTTTTAAAAAACCCAATGTCTACTTTAGAATATTGCGGTAGGTTACTTGCAGGAGGTTGTGGGGGTTTTGTCGTCGGGGACGATCAGCCATTTGTAGGAACGACTATTTCAATTGGTTTTGGCTTGCAATATCCACCTGTTGGTACAAAATTTGTATATATAAATACTTCCCTACCAAGCTCATATAGAACATATGGAGAAACAAATGAATTTTATATCACTTCTAGAAAAGGAAAGAAATAATGAAGTACTTCCTAATTTTTAGCTTAATACTTCTAGGATGCCAGAAGGAAGAATCAACTGGTTTAGAAAGAAATAATTATATTTTGAATCATTACATTAATCTAGTAAATAAAAATGATCTAATAAGTGCCTATAAGATGCTTAGTCGTGAAAATAATCGGGATTTGTATTTTGTAAATTTCTATAAAGGAATGAAAGATTTTAAGTATTTTTTTTCAAAAGGTTATTATTACAGCGAAACTTTCCATGACTCAAATTATTCTTTTTCAAAAGGAAGAACATATACATCTCAATATAGATTTTATTATTATGATGAGATTACTAAAAAATCAGTTTTAAGGGTTATAATTGTTAAGGGAAATAAGTACTTTTATCGGGTAGACTATGATAGAGTTAAGTACATAGAGAATTTACCTAATAATAACGTAAGAAATAATTCTTATAACTTTAATAAAACAAATATTCAGTTAAATATTTTAAATTTAAATATTTTTAATGACTGTGTTATAATAAATTTATATAATATTAAAAATTTGGCAGGCTCAAATTACAATGATTTGGAACTTTCTAAATTGATAAAAGGTAATTTAAAATTATTGGAAAAAAGAGAGCTTGATAATAATGATTTATATATATTTAATAATTCCAATTTTGATGGACTAATAATTGAAATCAAAGGTTCTAATGAAAATAAAATAATTCAAGCATATAAAATTGAATTGAGTGAAATACAAGAAATAAAAGAATTTTGTTTTTGTAAATGACTTACTTTGGTACTGTCCAAATTTTTGGTAGTGTCCAATTTTTTTCGCAAAAATCGTATAACAAAAACTCATTCCGATAGATCGGATTAGTAACTTTTATCTGTTACGTTTATCCCCACTTTAGCGAGAGGACGATACTCTGCTTTTTCAGGGTAAAGCAAATAGAATTGAAACGATTCGGGCTTAGAAACAATGGGAATTTCAAAAACTAAGGTTCTTTTAACAGGCTCTCCCCGTTGCACCGCAATGTCTTTGAAGGCGGCGAAGCCTTTCTGCGCTGTATAGATTCGAGTAAAGGCATCCGCTACACTCCCCCACCCTTCCCGCGAATACCCGACATAGAGAGGCAGATACTTTTCTTTTTTTGTATCCCAAAGTTCGGTGTTCATTGGGGAAATGGTTTGGGTTTCGTTCGAAGGATTCGAAAATTCCATTTTTATTACGATGAGTCTCTTACTCTTATCCTTACTATAGTATTCCCCCAAGAATTCGATACGAACTGACTTTGGATTTTCTAAGTCCTCCATTCGGATCTCTATCGGGGATTCCAAAATGATCCTACTCTGTTTTTGCCCAGATTGGCATCGAATGACAAGGAAACAAATAACTAGTAAAAAAAAGAACTTAAAAATCTGCATGGGCAAAACACTTAAACCTATCCGTAAAATTCTTAAAATAAATATGATAAAAACCCAATAAATCTTCCTCACCCATTTGCTCGGGCTTTACCTTCCAAACCCATGGATTCCAATCATTAGGTTCTTGGCCTTTTGAAAAGCAAAAAGCATACACATCTCCGCTTTCCCCATCAAGTTCAACACTCTTAAAGTCTAAGGATTTGAATTTGTTAGTTTGGATTCGATAGGCAAAAGAATGCTTCCCAGGAAGAACCTGGACTACCCTATTGTTGGTTGCTTGGAAATAGTCTAGGTTAACCCCATTGGGAACGAACAGACCGTCTACTTTGTAAACCCGGATGGAATGAGGCAAAACAATTCGCACCACCTTATTTGCATCCAGTTCTCCTCGGCTGTAGTGCGTTCGAATCTGTTCATAAGGGAAGCAATTTAACAGGAAAAAACAGATCCCCAATGAGATCAAAAAAAGGAATCTATTTCTTTTGAAGCAGTTGTGGTGCATCGTTTTTCCATTCACCTGTGAAAATGACCTTTCCTTCTTTAGAAACGAGAGTCCCTTTCCCCGCTCTTTTGCCAACCGCCCAATCACCGATATATTTAGATCCATCATCATATATATAAATGCCACTTCCTTCATAAATGATTCCAGTTTTGTAAATTCCAATTAATTTCGTTTTCTCGCCCAAACTAAGGATACCTTTTCCTTCGGGCTCACCATCTATAAAATCAGCTTCCAATTCGGTTTGATCAGGCCATATATATCTTCCATGGCCGTTCTTTTTGTTATTTCTAAATTCGCCTTGGTAAACTGCCCCATTCTGATAGTAAAAGGTTCCCTTTCCACTTTTAATCCCTGCCTTCCAAAAACCCTCAAATTTGTCTCCAGAAGGAAGATTGATTACACCAAACCCATCAAACTGACTATCCACAAAGTTCCCTGAATATATAGTTTGATCGCTAAATTCCAATGATCCAAATCCATTTTTACAATTGCCATAAACGCACTTGGGAGAGCGGATCAGATTGCGAATTCCGATTCCGAGAAACACGATTAGCAGTAGCGCAAAAAATGCCAAAGTTAGTTTTTTTTTATTTAGATTTCTCATTTACAAACACTTCTTTCTTTGTCTAAATTCTCAAAGCATTTTCGTTGTTAATACCTATGATTTACGAAAACGACTGACGCAACCTTCTTTTGCCCTTCCTAAGGAAAAATAGGAGACTCTCTCTCTTCAATTCCTAAGAACCTTCTAACTTCTGACCTAAATGTTTTGTAACTCAGTCGAGTATTCTTAGCATTGTTCCTTAAAAGCCATTGCCGAGAATTTATTTTTATCCCGATACCAAAACTTGACAGAATCGTAATGGGTCTTCGAATAGAATTGAGATATGAAATCTTTATCAAATTCTTTAGCTTCTCTTCTTATATCTTATCATTCAGAATTTTGTTCCTCTTC
>JAIXRB010000051.1 GCA_027485405.1 Leptospiraceae bacterium
AACCTACCAAATTGCCTTAGAGATTCTGAGTGTAGTGGATGTTGCGAAACTATTGTTCCAGATTCCTCGATTCTCTGACCACCCAAAAGGAACCAATCGTCCTTTACTAGTTCTTCCTGAGTGAGCTATTTGGTTGACCTAATTGCTCCCCCAAGGAAAAATTTATCCATGAAACAGATGATTCTTTTATTTTTTTTATTCATTAGTTTACCAGTTTTTTCACAGGCATATGAAGGCAGTCCTTGTGCCTCATACGAAAATTCAGATTTAAAAGAACAAGTACTATCTGGTTATATCCCTGAATTACGATTCAACGGGATGGAAGTATACAGCAACTATCAATTTTGGGCTACTTCTTCTTTAAAGCCTGATGTAAAAAAGCCAACTCCTAAGAAAGAAGAGGAAGATTATGAATATAAAGAAAAAGTGGATTCATGGACTTGTATGTACACTCCTTACTCTCTTACCGATTACGATTCGAAAACTGCTTGGGTGGAAGGAGCGACAGATGATGGAATTGGCGAAACTGTATTTGTTCGTGTAGATTCTCAAAAACCTATCGTAATCTGGGCAGGATATGGAAAATCCAAAGTTCTATTTGAAGCTAACGGTCGTCCAAAGAAAGTCAAAGTAACAGTTTGGGCAGGTAAGAAAGGCGAAGACCCTGGTGCAGCCTGGGAAATGTTTAATGTTTCCGATTTGAAAACTATTGCCCACCATGAAATCGAACTCAAAGATAAAAACGCTTACCAGCCTCTTTCTGTTCCAAAACACAAACTAAAGGCAGACGATAACTTCACAATGATTTCTATAACTATCCTTTCGGTATACAAGGGTAAAAAATATGCCGACACTGCTATTTCAGATATCAAAAATCAATAGCTAGGGTAGCAACAAAACGGCAGTAGAAGTCTGAATGGAAATACATAAACCTATGGATTTAATTGCAATACTCAATACTACCGCAGTAAAATTCAAATGACCAAACGTATTCTAAAAACTAGCGGAGTTGTTTTTTTTCTGCTGCTCCTAATTATTATCATAGTTTTCTCGGGTTTAAAAACGTTTCTCGACCAACGGTAAATCAAATCCCTCGTAAAGGATACCATTCAAACATTCCTTCAGTTAGATGTTGATTATGGAGAAATCAGCACCATTGTTTTGCCACAACCAGGTCTTAAAATTCAAGGCCTTTTGATACATGACGGTGAGCTCAAGATCTGTAAAATAGATGAGGTTTTCATTTCTTTCGATCTTTTGGCGCTCTTTGAAAGAGAATTTTCGATTCGCTCCGTATCCTTGAAGGATGGAAACCTGGTAATAGAACGTGAAATTGATGGTCAATTTTCTCTGGCTTCCAAATTTAAGTCGGATGCAAAAGAAATACAAGAAGGACGTGAGAAGATAGAGGAGGGTCCGAAGGCGCTATTTCAATTCTTACCCAAACATGTGTTTTTGGATAAAATAGAAATAGTTTATATTGATAACTATCTCCAAGCTAAAAATAAACTAACTGTTGACTCACTCGAGATATTCTTTGATAAAAAAGACCTAGCAACGCAAATTCTTTTGGAAGCAAGTCTGAATGAGAATCATTTTGCACTAGAGTCAAATACTTTTCTAACTCAGGACCAATGGAGCATAGAGTCGCTTCACACCAAGACTAGTTTTTCAGCGAATCATTTTGAACCAAGGAAGATGTCGGATTTATTCAAGGTTTTTACACACGGAGATACAGAAGGTTCGAGTTTGGACTTGGCACTCAGCCTAAAGAAAGAAAGTCCAGACAAACTCCAGATTAATATTGAAAAACTTACCTGGAAGGGGCTCAAAACAAAAAAAGGATTTCTGATTCCTGAATTAAGTGTTAGCACGTCATTAAATTTATTACTGAACGAGTCCAAAGTCAAATTGGAGAAACTTTCGATTGGTAATGGAAATCATACGGAACTTAGAATTTCCGGGTATGTAAATTTTCAAGAACCAAAAACAATTGCTCTCAAAGTTGAGTCTGAAAAGTTTGATCTCGATAAGCTACAACCCGTTGTAGATGTTCTATCGAAAATTGAGATCAATCAGTCTCCTTATTTTAAACAAAAAATAGCTACCCAGGTAAGCGCAAAACAAGCTAAAATACAACATCCCCTCTTGGACATAGCACTCGATATGCGTAAAATGAAGATTGCTGGTCAATCAATCTCATTTCTTCGTGGACCTGTATTGTATCGAGAGAACTTACTCTCATTTGATGGCCTCTCTGTCGGTATCTTTGACGGTAAGGTTCTAACTACGGGAAACCTTATTCTTTCAACAGGACAGCTGCATGCCCAGGCATATCTTTCTAGCATCAATGTTGAAAAGGCGATTCTGTCTGGGACTTCGGATCAACTTTTGAAAGGGACTTTGCGTTCTGATCTCGTTGTAGATCTAAATACAAAAAGCAAACAGCCCATTATGAACCAATTGAATTTGAAATCTAAGTTTCACATCGAAAATGGATATTTGCTTGGTTATGCGAACTTCGTTCGACCCTTGGCCGAAATCGGGAAACTTCTGAATTTTGACGGCGCAAAAGGAGAAAGCACAGAGTTTGAATCCATTGATGGTGAAGTAGCGATCGCGGGCGGACGCACTACACTTCGGCAATTTCAGATGAAAGGAGTAGGTTTGAATGCCTCCGGGGCAGGAATCTATTCTGAAGATGGAAAGATCGATATGAAATTTACGGTCGGACTTTCTGGTATGGTAGGAAAAGCGGTAAAGCTTCCGATCATTTACAAAGGCTTTTATGGACAGAATCTA
This sequence comes from Leptospiraceae bacterium, assembly GCA_027485405.1. Lineage (GTDB taxonomy): Bacteria > Spirochaetota > Leptospiria > Leptospirales > Leptospiraceae > Leptospira_A. The sequence goes on from JAIXRB010000051.1 coordinate 2,803, forward strand.
GCTTATATTGATCCGGTATGGCTTGCCTCCGTATATGCGGGAACACTTATGGGAGGACCTGCCGGTACAGCTTTGGGTAGCATTATGGGAACAAAGGCTTCAGATAATGTAGATAAAACTATCAATTATGCGAAAGACCGACTTGACGATATCAGTGGGTTCTTTTTTGGAAAGAAGCGGTTAGATGAGAAAGAACCAAGCTCGAAGAAATGATGAATATCGAAAAATCCAGAATTATTAAACCAGGCACTTTAAATGGTTTTTCGAAAAACGGGAAGCCTTATATTAACTGCCTTGATACACGGTCTTACGGATTTTTCCCTAATTACTAAGATAACAGCCTCTGAAGGGATCAGAGCGTATTTAGGCGCCATTGCGCTCCTTCAACCATTTATCGCTATTAAGCCTATTAGCTTCCAGTAATGCGCATTGTGTCGCCTGGATGGGAAATTCTAACCAAGGATTCAGGACTCTGTTTTGGGAAAAAGGAAGAGCAATTTCCGTATTGGTTAAAAAATATTTGCTCTAAAGCTGAAAAAACGATTTAGTAGACTTGTTATGAAATACGAACCAGATTTGTAACAATTCCAAATCAAAGTTCAATAGGAGACAGATCAAATGAACAAAATCAAAAGCAATTCCTTACTTATCTTACTTTCATTTTCGATTCTTGCTGGGTGTTCTAGAAAAAAAGAGGGAAATAACCAAACAGATTTACTGGCTGATCCCACCTACTACAAATAATCTCAATGTGCATATAAAATGAGAAATTTGAAACCTAAAAACAATCCATTTTACTACAAAAAGAACTGAACTATTTTACCGTTTCCCATAATACGGGAAAGGAAAACTAACTTAAACTAAGGTGAGGCTACCCGGGAGGACATAGATTTTAGAGCTTCGATGAGACTCTGGGTCTGGTGTTTTGAGAGCAATCGGTAGGACTTACGGAACATTCTCTGGCTCATGCTTTCAGCTGACAGATTTGGATATTGTTTCTTGATTTCACCGAGAAGCTGAGTCACTTTCGAGCGCTGGTCCGGTGTGGGAATGGCCACCACTTTAGGATCTTTAGAAACGGAAACAGACTTTTTGCGAGGAGGCTTTTTCTCGATGATTCCAGGGAAGGCTTTGTCCATGATTTTGAATATCCTTTCAAATTCTTTAGGTTCGAGATCTCGAGTGGATTCTTTGCCTGTGGCTCCGGAAACCAGTGCTCGAAAATCTTCCTCCGGCATTCCGATTTTTGACTTCAAAGTCCAAAGTTTTTTGAGGAGTTCTTTTTTATCCATTTTATTCCCCGTTTCTTCGCTTTGACGCTTCGATGTGTTTTTTAATTAGCGGACTGAGAGCGCGCAAAGACATAAGTGCTGATCGTGATACCTTAAGTAGTTCGTCTTGCAACTCTTGAAGCTCGCCTTTATTTTGTTTGTATAGATCAAAAATTTCATAATATTTTTGACTAACAAGCGACGCGTATATTTTGAATGTCTGTTCATGCACCTTATCGTTCATTTCAACATCCCCTCCCCGGTATCCTTGATCCGAATTGCAATTGAGTTGAAGCAGTTCTTCTTGCAACTTTTTCAGTTCTTTCCGCGTAACTCCGTGACTATCAAATTCTTGTTTGTACATAGACTGACAAATTTTAAGATTCTCTATTGTGGTCTCGTATTCTGTTACAACTCGACTCAATACTAAATCTGGGTCTTCGTTTATTCGTGCTGGGATATGCAATGACCAGGACTTAGCACCAGTATCAATTAGGTTTTGAATTATCTCTTTCGCTTTTGATATCAAGTCTTCGCCTGTTATTTTTATCTCGCTCATCATTATTCCCCATTTCTATCGAGAGACTCAATCATTGCAATGGCAACTGCGGCCACTTGTATCAGCTCTTCCCTATACTCTGCGTTCCATCGGTTTTGTCTTCTTTTTGTAGATGAGACCGGATCATCCAAATCCATTCCTTCGCCAGGAAGTGCGTAATTAAAATGTGATTGCAATGCGGCTCTGTTTACTTCGCCGACTTCCTCACCTAATATCATACACCACGCAGGCTTATTGTGATTCTGTTGCCCCCATTTTGAATCTTGGCGTTCCCTTTCCTGTCGGATTTCATCTAGTATTTTTTCCAAGTTGTTCATAACTATCCTCTCTTCTTTAAAATAGTAACACTTCGACTACGGTGATTTGTGCTGATCTCAATTCCGATCTTGCCGTACAAATCCCAATTTGTTTTTGAATACTGTGGCCAAACCTGGTCGAGCCAAATGAGAAATCCACCAGGCATTAGGATCTTGTGGCATTCGTCGATCACAGTATTTCGTTTGATGAGTGTGCATCCATAGTGTTCGGAGTCCTCAATGCTATACGGAGGATCCGCAAAAATTGCGCCGAACGGATTGCCCCAACCATTGAGAGCGAGGTAATCTGATAAATAATGAGCATCACCTACGATCTCCGGCTTCATGTCGTATCTGCGGTCAAAGCGGACATAGTTCCCTGGTGGTAGAGACCCACTGAACAGATGCAGGACTGGATGGCAATCCGGGAATATAACGTTCATGCGCTTTAGGTAGTTCCCTGGATACGAACCATAGTAAGAAGATTGGCTTTTATAGTTTTGGCCGAGAAACCATATATCCTCGATCCTTCCATTCCAGATTCGGAGCGGAGGAAACTTAGGGAATGCCTTCGAATAGTTAGAGCTTCTTTCTTCTAGAGACAGAGAGCCGCCGCTGAGTTTGCTTCTTAGGAGTTTCTCGGACAATTCCTTCGGAATTCCGATTTGCGAAAGGCAATTGATAAGCAGTTGATCTTGCGATATCATCCCAATCACCATCCGGAGGAAGACTTTGTTTCGGGCGGCTTCCATGGTTTAATGTCCGTAAAAACATGATTGGATTTAGTTTCTAGAATTGCGTGGATATGATCTACGATGACTTCCTTGGCGTAGCGATCTAAGTTGGCGCGGCTCGCCATTCCCAATTTGTTTTTGGTGATTTCGGCAAAGTCTGAGATTTCGTTGATGTCTAGTTCGATGGTGATCTTCATTTTTTTGCCTTGGGTGTGGGA
>JAIXRB010000202.1 GCA_027485405.1 Leptospiraceae bacterium
AAAACCAATACAGGTTTTGGCTAAGAAATCCTAGAATCTTCATCACTGGTCTAATTCAAAAGAGCGGATAAAGTCTTCTATAAGTTTGATATGATCCATTTCGGGATTGGGATTCTCTTCGCTTGGCTCATAGAGATGGTCATCAAAAAGGTGATAATCAAAAATTTTTAATTCAAAGTCAGGCAAAGTGATAATTATGTTTTCAGAGTGAACATCGAAAATGAGTTTTTCTTCCTCAGCGAGATAACGAGTTGTTTCTATCACTTTATTGAAATCCAAAGCTATTTTTCTAAGCTTGGCTTTAGATACCGTTCCAAATCTATGCGTATCAAAGTTTAACTTCCATTTGGGAAAAAAATGATTCATCATTTTATTTTGTTCAATCTTTTCAGATCGAATCATAAATTCTTTTAAGTGCTTACCAGGTAGCAAAGGTTGCTGGTCGCAAGGTGTCATAGTGATGGAAGGGATTTTCCATGGAGTGTTTCTGTATCGGATTCCCATAAAAAATCGAGTAGGAACTACCAATTCGGGGATTAGGGATTTCAGTTTCCAATAGTGCAATCTCTCTAGTCCCAGTCTTCTAAATTTGAATTCTATTTCTTCTTTTCCTGATTCGCTTTTAGATTTTGTTAAAAGATAATCTCGTAAAGCTAACTCTTCTTTCTTTAAGTAAGTATTGATCTCTTTTCCTACTTTTTTATATAAACTTCCAAAAATAGGATCGGACGGTAGTTTTGATTTTCCTATTTTGACCACCTGATTCCAAGGCAGTTTATAGACAAATTTGTAGGAGCCTCTTCCGATATAATTGGATTGCTCTAGAGGCATAAAATTATCCAAGAATTCTCTGTGGTAGCGAAAAGAAACACGGAAGACATGGGAAACTGGAAATGCCCATTCATAGAAACGTCGAACTGGGCCTGACTGACGAAGCGCTTCATCAACAGGCAAGTCTTCTAAAGGAATGAAAGGATTTTGATCTTCTTTTTCTAGATCAAAGAACAGCTCTTTGTCGAGACCCTTTTCCAAAAGGTCCAAGAATTGGGGGATTTTACCCCAACTTTGGTAATTACCCCAGAAACTGGAGACCTTCTCGCGAATGCCTTTTAGGCGAGAAGGTTCTTTTTCTTCAGCCATTCTACCTTATTTCCAGCGAATCACTGATTCGTAAGAAGGTAAACTACTCTTAGATTTGATATTGTTTTCTAGATTCTTGGACCCTTCAGAGTCAAACCACCAATAATCGGTAGAAAAGCTTTCATCCCCGTATTTTCCTAAGGGGTATTCTGGAATCCCAAACTTTCTCCAATATAGAAGTCTAGTATTAGTTAAATGCCATAAAAGCACATAGGGATACTCTTTGAAAACTAGCTTATCAATTTCTTTAACAATAGAGTTTCTCTTGTCTAAATTAAACTCTGATTTTTGTTTTTCAATCAATGAATCAACAGCTGGAATTTTTATCCCTGGTAAATTGTGCTGAGAAGGTTCATCTGCATACTTAGAATACCATTGTGCTTCTGGGTCTTTAAAAACTCCGGATCCCCAAGCCGCCCAAGTCATATCAAAATCATACTTGTCTACCCGAGCACTCCAAGCCGCTAAATCGGTTGTTTCGATGCTTGCCTGAATTCCAAGTTCCTTTGCCTTCTCCAAGAATACCGTGAAGTATCTCTCTGTTCTTTTGTCTCGATCTAGAATCGTAAATCGAAAAGGAGCACCATCCTTTTCCAAAATCCCTTCGGCATTTGGTTTCCAACCTGCTTCAGTCAAAAGTCGACGAGCCTTTTCTATATCGAAGACAACTGGTTGGTTTGGATTCTTTTCTCCACCGAGGTAGTAGTCAGGATAATAGCTATCAGTCGGATCATATTCTCCAAAGGCTAGTTTTTCTATCATTTGAGGTCTATTGACTAGGCAAGCCATAGCTTCACGAACTCTTCTGTCTTTAAAGATCTCTCGTCTGGTATTCATTGCCCATCCTTGGAATCCAACGGGCTTTAAATTATAGATTCTTTGTTTTGCGATCCAGTTTTTATCAAATTGTTCGCCTTGTGCTTGCTCAACCCAAATCGAAGCTGTGTAAACTGGATAAATGTCTATATCTCCTTTTTTAAAAGCGGCAAGGGCAACTGGCTCTTCATTGTAAACCTTGTAGATCACTTGATCAAAATTGTGTCTGCCCTTATTGAATGGGTAGGCTCTTTGCCACCAGTCTCCCCGTCTCTCTAACTTAACATATCTGCCTTTTTTTGCTTCGACGATTCGGTAAGGACCAGAAACAATCGGGAATTCAAAATTCTCTTTGTTGAAGTCCTTACCCTCGTAATAGTGTTTTGGCAAAATAAATATTGAAGAAGCAATATCGTTAAAATTGTTCCAATGCACTTCTTTTGCTTCAAAAGTCACTTGAAACTCACCCTCTTTTACGGGGGGAGAAAATCTGGAAAGAGCAATTCTAAAACTCGCTGTTTGGTTTTCAGGATTCATGATCGTCTGATAGGTAAACAAAACATCATCCGCAGTGACTGGCTTTCCGTCGGACCATTTAGCATTTTGATCCAGATAGAAAGTAAACCTTTTCTTGTCTGGGGATATTTTCCAGTCCTTTGCTAGGTGGGGAATTGTCTCTAATGTAACTGGATGATAGGAAGTAAGAGGTTCAAACAAGGATGTAAAGATTCGTGCCGTTGTAGAAAACTGATCCAAATAATAATTCAAAGACTTAGGAAACTGATGCGCATAGATTCTAATCCTTCCTCCTTTTTCGGCTCGTTCGCTAGCTAAAGGATTCTTTCCCAGCATCAGAAGGGGAATGGTCTTGGGGTCACCCGTCCAAGGAACGTCGGTAACAGAATTTATATTTCCTTCATCCGGTTCTCTTTCAGAACACTGAAGGAAAGCGAAGGAACAGACGGAAAAAAAAGTCAAAAAAAGAAAGTTACTAACTTTCCATTTTGTGGTAGATTGTAAGCTTGTTTTATGGAACATCCCTTTCATCAAACCATTCTGTACGAGATAGGCTCAAGGATTTTTTGTAACGAATCAGGTAAGTCCCTAGCCGAAACCCTCGCCATGCAATCCAAGTCTCTTGCCTTTCAGGCTTCAGATCAAATCTGGTGCATGGGAGTCTGGGAAAAGAGCCCAGGATCCCAAAATATAGCCCAAAAACACCCAGGACTTCAAAAAGAATATAAAAAGGCACTCCCCGATTTTTCTAAAAAAGACGTAATTGGAAGCCCCTATGCCATCTTTCGCTATGAACCCAACCCAGATTTTACCTCTTGGGACGACTTAAAAGAGGCTCAATTGTTTCTGCAAAGTATTGGGAAAAAACTCATTCTAGACTTTGTTCCTAACCATATGGCATTGGACACCCCTTACCTTTTAAGCCACCCAGATCTATTTCTAAAAGGCTGGGAACGTATGGATCCAGCTTCACCAAACTTTTTTATAGCGGAGAATGGAAAAGTCTATGCCCATGGCAAAGACCCTTACTTTGACGGCTGGACAGATACGGTTCAATGGGATTTTTCAAATGCAAAAACTTTGGATTTCCATATCGATCTTTTGTTGAAGATCGCCTCGGTTTGTGATGGGGTTCGTTGTGATATGGCTATGTTGGTTTTGCCTTTCATCTTTCACCGAACGCACGGAAAAGAAGGAAAACCTTACTGGTCCAATCTCATTCAATCGATAAAGAAAGTGAATCCTACTTTTTCTTTCTATGCTGAGGCTTATTGGGATCTCGAATATACCTTACAAACTATGGGTTTTGATGGAACCTACGATAAAACTCTTTATGATAGAATGCATTCTTCGAACAACAGATTGGTTGCCGATCATTTGCTAGCCGAACTTTCTTATCAGGAAAAGAGCATTCGATTCCTAGAAAACCATGATGAGCCAAGAGCTTTTTCGGTATTTGGTTTACAGAGCCGAGCATACTTTGCCCTGCTCTGCTTTTTGCCTGGCATCGTCTTATTTCATGAAAAACAGGAAGAAGGTTATGCAATAAAAATCCCAGTGCAACTGGGTAGAAGACAAGCCGAGAAAAGAGATGATGCTATATTCGAATTCTACGCTAGAGCTTTACAGACATTAGCAGATCGAGGTAAGCACTTGATCCAAAAAGAACTTCACCCTTTGCTTCTCTCCGGTGAATCAGTTTGGACCAGGGCAGTTGTTGGAAAAAACATTGAGGTTTTCATCTGGAATCCATCTCAAAGCACAAGTACAGGATATTTACCCTTGCATTCAGCTCTAGGTTCGACTAAGATTCCTTTAGAAATCCAAGACATCGTGTCCGGTGAAAAATTCAAAGATACGGAAGAATCCCGCGGTGCACGACAAATCTATTTCTCCTTGGAGCCTGGCGAGGCCCAATGGTTTGTGTTTGATTGACTCGTTATTTTTTAATTCTCTCCGCAGAAACAACTCCTGTGATCAAACGAAGACTATCTAAAACTTCTTTCAATTGATCCAGATGATCGACTTCTAGCATAAATTTAGCAGTTAGAGTTCCATTGGGATGGGAACTAGCACCGGCTTCTAAGATATTTGTTTCTGTGGAAGATATACTCTCAACCATGGAAAGATAGATTCCCTGAACGTCCTTGGCTCTTACTTCAATCAATACTGGTATCTGCTGTCCTGGTCCTTCCCATCTAACTGGGATTGTCTTCATCCAGTCTGCTTGTTTGATGGCTGTTTCACAGTCTGCTCTGTGGACACTTACTCCTCGACCTCTAGTAATAAATCCAATGATTTCATCTCCAGGTATCGGCAAACAACACGAAGCGATACGAACCGGAACATCTCTAAGGCCCGCAACACTGATCGCGAATTCTTGTTTTCCAAGATCACCTAATTTTTCAGACTTTGCTTTGACTGGCTTTTTTATTTTGACTTTTTTGATTTGTTTAAGAGTAGATTCATCAATAGAAGGCAGATTGGGTGCTTCTAACGTAGAAGCCATAGATTCGCGCTGGGAATCTTCCTGCAATTTCCGAAAATAAGCTCTGAGTTTTTGGCGTGCCCCTGCCGTCTTAACAATCCTAAGCCAAATCGGACTTGGCTTTGAATTCTTATCTGTCAAGATTTCAACTTGATCACCTGATTTCAATTCGGTTCGAAGTGTGACCATGCGTCCGTTCACTTTACCGCCTTTCGCATGAAAGCCTATATCCGTATGAATTCGGAATGCATAGTCAAGGATCGTGGCACCTTTTTGCATTTCCACAATCTCGCCGCGCGGAGTGAAAACAAAAACTTCATCTTCATGTAAGTCAAATTGCAACTCTTCCAAAAATTCTTTTGAATTGAGATTTGGATCTTGCCAAGATTTTAAAACATCGAGCCATTTTAAGCGGAAAGCGTTCTCAGCACCCGCAACTCCATTAGTTGCTTTGGGCAAGGTAGTAGATTCTTTGTAAGCCCAGTGCGCCGCGATTCCATTTTCTGCTATTGCATTCATTTCTTTTGTTCTAATCTGAACTTCCATCGGTTTGCCATCAGAACCAATAACAGTTGTATGTAGAGATTGATATAAATTAGTTTTAGGTGTGGCTATATAGTCTTTGAATCTACCTGGAATCGGAGTCCAGAGAGTATGCACAATGCCTAACACACCATAACAATCTTTTATTTCGCTCGCAATTATCCGAATGGCTCTCAGGTCAAAAATCTCTGAAAACGTTTTTTCCTTGGTAATCATCTTTCGATAGATTGAGTAAAAGTGTTTGGCTCTTCCTTCGATTTTAGCGTCTATACTGATTTCGGAGAGCCTTTGTTTCAAAATGATTTTCAATTTCTCAATGTATTCATCTCTTTCGGACTTTTTGGAAGCGACTCTCTTCTTTATCTCTTGGTATTCTTCTGGATGTAGTGCTTGGAAAGATAAGTCTTCCAATTCAAACTTGATTTTATAAACACCAAGCCTACCTGCGATGGGGGCATACAGAGAGAGAACTTCTTTTGCGATTCTCTTTTGTTTCTCCGCCGGTTGATACTTCAAAGTTCGCACATTGTGAGTTTTATCAGACAACTTAATTAGCATCACTCGAACATCTTTAATGGTGGCCATTAGCATTTTTCGAATATTTTCTGCGGCTTCTGTTTCTTTGGATTGAGATTTTATTTCAGAAATTTTTGTCACACCTTCTACAAGCAAGGTGATGTCTTCCCCAAATTCCTTTGTCATTTCTTCTTTAGTATAGCCAGTGTCTTCCACTACATCGTGCAAAAGACCAGCCGCAATCGAGCGTTCATCCAATCCGAGTTCATCTAGAATGGAAGCTACGTTCAGCGGATGAATGATATATGGTTCTCCCGAAAGTCTTTTCTGATCCCCATGCATTTTCTCAGCCACGAAAAATGCTCTCTTTACTAGTTCAGCTTTTTCAGAGCCCAAACGCTTTTCAACTGAATCGAAAAGCTCTGTCTTGTTCTGGATATCTTGGTAAATTCCCATTAGAGGATCTCTAAACTTAAATCCAAAAACTGCACAGTGTGAGTTAGATACCCCATGCTAACTCCAATTCCTTTCCATTGGCTCAAATAATCTAATTTATCAGGCGTTATTCCACCTGAGCATTCAATTTGAATTCTCTTGTTACTTTTCTGAATAGTTTCAATAGCCTTTTTAGTATCGTCGTCAGAAAAATTATCTAGAAGCAATATGTCGGGCTTTGATTCAATTGCCGAAGGAAGTTGCTCTAAGGAATCAATCTCCAATTCGATCTTTTTAGTGGGATGATTTTCCCTAATTTTTTCAACGGCTGATTGAATGGATCCAGCCTTTGCAACATGATTGTCTTTTATCATCGCCATATCAGACAGGTTCAATCGATGATTGCAACCACCGCCTTGGTAAACAGCATACTTAGCAAGCTTTCTGTAACCAGGCAAAGTTTTTCTAGTATCTAAAACCATCAACTGTGGAAATTTCGAACTCACCAAATTCGCATTCGTTGCTATTCCAGAGAGGTATTGCAAAAAGTTCAAAAGAATTCTTTCGATTTTTAAAATACTTAAAAGTTCACCGTGCAAAAAACCAATAGTGGTTCCATATTCTATTTTATCCCCGTCGTTTTTCTCGCCTGCCCATTTCAATTTTCCATTTGTTTTTGCCAAAAGTACGGGAACAACACCTAGACCACAAATAACTCCATTGCTTTTGGAAAAAAGTCTCGCTTTTGCTTGTTCGTCGGTAGAGAAAAGGGATTCAGAAGTGATATCACCAGCAGGCAAGTCTTCTAGCCATGCTAGGTCAACTAATGGTTGGAAGTCGGAAGGTTGGAGAGAAGTAACTGCTTTTGTGTAAGCTCTGTCCATCTAAACTATTGGACTACGAAAAGCTGTCTGATTCCAACAGCTTTTCATTCGAATTTGGATCAAGCAGGGTTTGTTGATCGTTCCCCTTTCTTCCCTTTGGGAGGGATTTTAAGCTTTTGCTTAATGTAGATTAGATCTTTGTTCTTGATTTTGTCTCGGTTGGCATCATAGATCTTTGTCCATTGCTTAGAGTCATTGTATACACCTGGATTTTTCGCAATCCTCCATAAGCACTCTGGAGGGTTCTTTTTCCAAACAGTGTATTGCTTCCAGCCCTTACCTAAAGAAACAATTTGAGAACTGTAGTCCATTGCTGGTTTTTTCAATTCTGTAACCGCTTTCATGGATCGGTTGGAAACCGTTCCTTCTGTTTTCAAAGCCAGAGCAGAACGCTTGAGTGACTCCACTTGGTCGATCGAAATTTCCGAAAGCCGAATTGCTTCTTCTGACTGATCGATCGAATCCTCATATTTTTCTTGCTCGAACAAAGTTGCCGAAGCCTGGAGAGACTCGTTTGCGGCTCCCAAATTGACTTGTGCGGATCCGAAGGAATCTTTTGTTCCAGAATTCTTTTGCAATGTTTCTGCATCTAATTCTGAAAAACGAGCATTTGCGTCTTCCACAACATCCGTTGCCTGGGCGTTTCTTTCTTTCGCGTAGTCCTTTACAACACTCGCTAAAATGGCACTTGAGGTTTTCTTGGATGTTTTGATTTTTTCATTTGCTGATTTGAGTTTTCCAGCATCGATGTCGTCGTAGGCGGCTTGTAATTTTGTTCGTTCTTCTATAATCCCAGGGCTAATTCCCCCCGAGTATTTGGCGGCTTTTTCCAAAATTTGTTCTACATCGCCTGCTGATTCACGCACTAGATCACTTTTGATAAGAGCCACGCTTCTCGCGTCAGATCCAGCCAATTTGGCCTCGGTAAATTTGTTGTAAGCCACCTCAAAATCATCCAAGGATTCTTTGCGCAGAGCAACCTTACGCTCTTCGTTTTTCTCTTCTCTTAGGTAGGATGCTAAATTTCTATCGGCTGAGGACATTTTAGCATCACCTGCTTCTCGGAGTTGGTTTGCTTTTTTGAATTCATCAGGGGCAAACTCGATCGCATAGGCTTCGTCAGCGGCATCTATAGATTGAACTGCTTCATCTCTGGCTTTGGTTGCCACTTTAGGGAGTGTTTTTTCTAATGCATCGTAAGCTTTTGAAATTGCATAGTCCGCACTCTTCTTTGCATCACCTGCTTTCTCTTCTGCGGCAAATTCATTGGCTGCCATTAAGCTCTTTTTAGCTTCTTGGAATTCTTCAGGGGCATAGCTAGATGCCTGAAGACTCTCAGCTCGGACTACCTGCTCTTTTGCTAACGCCAGTTCCTGGAGAGGTAATTCCTTTCCGCAGTTCTGTGTGAGTAAAAGAGAAAGCAGTGTACATAAAAAAACACAATGTTTTTTAAAGTGCATAATTAACTCCTAGGATGTACGTGAAGACCCAACGAGAACTCGTTAGGTCACAGGTTTTATTTAAAAGCGGCTGTCGCCTCATCTTCGCTATCAAATATCTCGAAGAATGAGGTAAGCTTTGTGAGCTCAAAAACTTTACGAACTGATCCAGCAACATTGATGATTTTCAAACCACCCTGATACTTTTTTAAGTTAGATAAACTCGAAATCAAAGCACCAATACCGGAGGAGTCTATGTAAGAGACTTTCTCGAGGTTAATTACGATGCAATACTTTGTTTCCTCGATCAGTTTGGCGATAACGTCCTTGATTTCGGGTGCGTTGTAAAGGTCGATTTCCCCGTTAATATCTAGGATCACGATTTTATCTTTTTCCCTGCGATTGATTTCCATGTGGTCTAGAGACTCCTCTATGAATCTACGGTGTCCGTAGAAATGACGGTACTATAGCACGTGGAAAATTAAAGTACGTCAATCGATTATTTTCAAACTCCGTATAAAATTTTCCATTCTTGGTAAAATTCATTGAATCGGTTTTCCTGAATAGATTTTCTAATTTCTCCCATAAATTCCTTCATAAAGTGCAGATTGTGGTAGGTTGAGAGAGAAAAAGCAGTTAATTCCTTGACATTGTGCAAATGACGGATGTAGCCCAAAGAATAGGTTTTGCAGACTTTGCAGGAACAATCTGGATCTATAGGACCTTCTTTGTGCTTGTTTGCTTCGTTTCGAAGGTTGATTTTTCCTTTTTTAGTGAAGACCTGCCCGTTTCTGGCATTTCTTGTGGGCTAAACACAGTCGAACAGGTCAATCCCATGTTTCACTCCGTCCAAAATGTCGGAAACTGTCCCAACCCCCATTAAATAGTGCGGCCGGTTTGGGTCGAGATTGGGGGCAAGACCCTCCAATACTCTCCGAAATTCCTCCCTTGGCTCACCAACCGAAAGTCCTCCGATAGCAATTCCTGGGTAAGGAAGGTTTTGGAGACTTTCTAAATTTGATTTTCGTAAATCCAAGTTGGTTCCGCCTTGGTTGATGCAAAACAAATGTTCTTTCCCCGGCTCTTCTGAGTAGTAATTCCAAGATTCCAAAGCCCAACGAAGAGTAGTCTCGGATCCTTTTTGTAGGCGTGCTAAATCACTACCAAAAGGAGCACAATCATCTAACACCATCATTATGTCTGAGCCAATTGTTCTCTGGATATCAATGACTTTTTTGGGAGTGAATGTATGCCGAGACCCATCAATATGCGATTGAAAACGAACTCCGTTTTCCTCGAGTTTAAAAAGACTGGATAGACTAAAAACTTGAAATCCACCTGAATCTGTTAGCAGGGCTTTGTTGTAGCTCATAAAGTTCTTTAATCCTGAAAAGGATTCTAAAACTTTTAAACCAGGTTTCAGATACAAGTGGTAGGTGTTGGCGAGAATCAGATTGTAGTCGAGCGTTAGTATGTCTTCGCTGGAAAGCGATTTGATAGAGCCCCTAGTTCCCACTGGCATAAACATTGGGGTTTGCACCAGCTCTCCATTTAATTCTAAATTGCCTGCCCTAGCATGACTGTTCTGGTCTTGCTTTTGGACGGTGAATTGAAGACTCACTTTTTGTTTGCGGGGTTGAATTCGCAAACAGAGATATTATTGCAACTTCCGTAAATGTTTAAACTATGCCCTGTAATCTGGAAACCTTTTGATTCAGCCGCTTGTTTTTGCAAATCTTCTATGTTTTTGTCCATAAACTCAACAATGCGTCCACATTGAACACAAATGATATGATCATGGTGTTCATGCCCAATGATATGTTCGTAGTATTTGTAATCTTTTCCAAAATCATGCTCTTGGAGTAACCCCGCCTCGACCATAATGGAAATAATTCGATAGATGGTGGCTTTGGAAATCAAGTCTCTCTGGTCTTTGAATTCGTCCAAAAGCCCTTCAGCAGTAAAATGGCTATGCGTAGAAAATATTTTTTGAGCCACGAGCATTCGTTGGCTAGTGATCTTTAGATTTTTTTCCTTAAGGTAAGCTTCGAACGCTTCCATTTCACTTTTCGTATCATCAGGAGGAATCATATTATTGATTGGACTTCATTCGACTTTTTGGGAAAGAGAAAAATACCAAGCCCGTTCCGTTTCTTCTGCGATACGAATTGCCATCACCCGCAATAATCTGTTCTGAGCCTCAATTTCGGTTTCCTGGTATCCAAGTTGATTGGAATAGTAGGCTCGCCCCGGGATCTCATTTCTTTCCAAGGGGATTTTATCTCCTTTGTCCGAGTGCACCAATTCCATTTTGCAAACCATAAAGATTTCGGAAGAAAGTTGTTGGTCAGCTAAATCCAACATATTTCCCACCTGTTGGTAGTGAATAATGTCAGAATAAATGCGGTAGGTTGCTTTCATTTTGTCCCTGGTTGTGATGAACCTGCCCCTTCGGTCAAACTCTTCCATTAGGATTTGAGTGAGCCGAGTATGTACTCCTGTGGCGTAAGTGTTGTTCCTAACATTCTGAATGTATAGGGTTCTCTTATTGTCTGGAATAGGAACACCATCGATTTTTGGAGGTCTTCCAGGCTCTCTTTGCAAGAAAGCACAAGAAAAAAGCAAAAGAAGAGGTAAAATAGCAATCCAGTGCCGACGCATGCCCCAGCTTTTTTCGGAAAACCTATTGAGTCAAGGGAATCGATTGACCAGAGCTAAGAAATCCTGAAGGCTAGAAAAGGAGATCTGGTTTGAATCCTTTATTCCAAAGTGCTGTCCTGGTTTCTTTTTTTCTATTAGGTGGATCTCTCTATCCAGAATCAATTCCACCTGGCAAAGAAAAAGAGGTCGGATTTCCTCTTCCGTATCCCTCTCCCGTCACCGGAACCTTTGCAGAAATCAGAAACCACAATCTCCATTTGGGATCAGACTTTAAATCGTATGGGCTAAATGGACATTCCGTTTTAGCTACGTTTGATGGTTATGTGGATGAAATCAGTTACTCTCAAACAGGATATGGTTTATCCTTTCATTTGTATTCACCCGAACTGAGATTAAAATCAAAGTATGCCCACTTGCATTCTTTCCAAGGCAACCTCAAAGACTTTGAAGAACTAAGGAAGGCACTCTTTTTGTTAGGAGAGAAAGATGGATTTCAATTGAAGCTCCCTCCCAACCTTTTCTCAATCAAAAGAGGAACACCTTTGGCTAAGACGGGGGAGACTGGCTCTGGAATCTCTCATTTACATTTAGAGTTCCGCACTGATAAAGGGACAGTGAACCCGCTTTCTTTTCCAGAATACCAACAAAAGGACGAATTCCCGCCGACGATCCAGTCGCTGTATCTTGAATCAGAAGATTCAAAGCAGTCCATTTTACTGAAGGCGAATGAATTTAAAAAAAATGAATATCGATTGACTGATGAATTAGGCGAAGAGGTAAAATTGATTCCTTTGTCTGGCAAAGTCCGGGTTCGAATTTCTGGATACGATCGAATTCGTTCCCGAAATAAAAATAATGTATATGGAATGAATTTAAAAATCAATGGCAATATCGTCTTCACTCGAACTTTTGATTTTCTAAATTACGAAGATGGAGTCAAAAAACACCAGTACTACGACTTAAATCGATCTTCTCTTTCACCTCCCATGTATTTCTATCATTTGTATGAAAGACCCAAGGATTTTTCGGGGGAAGGCGTATCTTTTGACCTAGGGAGTTTTGAAGAAGGGAGTGTGATCGAACTAGAAGCGAGCCTTTTCGATGCGGCAAAGAATAAAAGTAGCGTATCCATTCTCATAAAAAAAGAAACCGAAGATAATAAATCCCAATCTATACCTCCGCAAAAATCTGCTTTGAAGGAAGTGAAGTCTGAAGACCAAGTAGTGCGCATCAACTTTAGCAAAGCAACTGTTTCTGGAACTGGTAAACTTTTAGTATCAGCCTTCCCGAAAGAAAGCAACTTTCCATTTTCTTTTCCAAAAGGAATCGTTCCACGTAGCAAGGTCTACAAACTAGAAACTCAAAATTTATCTTGGAAAGGTGAAGCGGAAGGAGAAATCCTTCAGCCCACTTCTGCAAAGGATGTACTTTTCTTTTGGGACGGGAGCGCAAAAAAATACCAATGGATTCAATCTAAGAAAAAGGCAAATGGGTTTAGCTTTTCCTTATCTAAGGTAGGATATTTGTTTATAGCAGAAGACGAGGCTCCTCCCAGTGTGTTTCCGATGACGACCCTGGCTCGTAACATTGAACTTCCAGATGTAATCGACCCTTGTTTTGAGATTAGATACTATGCTCTTGCGGACACTGGTGTAGGATTTAAGACAACCGTTGACCTACTCCTAGATGGACAGACTTATCCTTACGAATACGATCCAGATCGAAAAGCAGTTCGAGTTGTGATACCAAAAGCACTCGCCGAGAAACAAAAGTTTTTACTCGCCGAGGTAAAAGGTTTTGATTTAGCTGGGAACAGCTCCCCAACCTTCTATGATCTTATTTCCACAGAAGGTTGGCGAAAAGAAACTAATTACGCTTCTTGTCCTGCCAAAGAGTAGCGATTGATCTCTAATACTAAGTAGTGTGTTTCCGTTGAACCAAACAGTAACGTAGCTTCACTGTTGACACTCTTTCCTAAAAGAGATTTAGCAAGAGGAGATTGATACGAGATGATGTTTTTCTCTGTATCTGCATCCCATGCTCCTAAAATCGAATAGGTAACCATTTCCCCAGTTTCTCTGTTTTTGAGTTTAACAGTAGTTCCTAGGTTAACTTTATCTGTTTTAACTTCAGATAGATCTAGAATACGAGCACTTTTCAATTCCGCCTCAAGCCTTTTGATTGCGGCTTGGAGCTGAACTTGCTTTTCCATCGCCGCTTTGTATTCGGCGTTTTCTCGCAAGTCTCCTTTCTCTTGGGCTTCTCCGATATCTCTAGAGTTTTCAACCATTTCGACATTGACCAAATGCTCAAAGTCGAGTTTCTTTTGATTGAATGCTTGTCTAGTAACGAGTACTACATCTGGAGGCAAGTGTGCAAAAATATCGTCTTCAGCTTCTGCTTCTTCGCCTTTGAACTCATCCCATTCAATATTTGGATTGAGAGTATTGATCAAAGTATAGAGCTCTTCTTTTTCGAGTTCAGTGACATACGGAACTTCTCTAAATAAAGCATAAACTTTTCGGATGTACTCATCGTCAGCGGCTTGTAAGATTTCCTTTAAGAGTGCAGTTTCTTTTCCAAACAAAATGTCCATTGCTTGGTTTTTGAGTTTTGTACCCTTGTCTTCAATCTTAGCCAAAGGCTTTAAAATTCGGAACACACGAAGTACTAAGTCTTCTTGGGAAACGTGCATCCAATCATAGGTCCAAGCATGTGTTAAAATGCTTTTAGCAACCCAAAGAAACACTTCTGGGTGCTCCTTGCTTCGATTCATTACTGTTTCCAAGAAAAGGTTTAGTTCTGCGAATTTTCCGTCTTGGACAAGGTTTAAGAAGACATGTCGGTTTACTTTGACTGGCACTTCAAACAAGAGACCGATCAAAATGTTTATGCTTTCTGGATGGTAGTTACGGATCAGATCCTTGAAACCTTTTTTGATATCTGTGTTTTCAAGCGATTTGGACATCTTCAAAGCTTCGTCTTTTGACAATGAGCGAATGATTGCCTGCAGGTCGGCTTCACGCATCTGATGAGCAATCTCTTCGTTGGGCCAAGCTCTCTTAGCTTCTTCCAAATAAAGGTATCCAATGATTTTTCGAAGAGAGTCTTTTGCGTTCTCTTCATCCATATAATGTGAAGTGAAAAACTCTCCCGCTTCTGCGGCTTCCTCTACGTCTCTTGTCGCTTCCATAGCGATTTCTAGTTTCTTGTTTGTGTCTGATACTGCTTGGAATTTTTGGATAAGGGTTTCGGAGTGGGTGATAGGCTTTTCGTGAAAGACGACCTCATCTTTCTTTTTAGGATTCATTCCAATATTGGGTTCTTTTTTGAGGATTGACTTAACTTTTGCCCACCACTTTGACCAGTCTTCAGTTTTTAGAAAAATTCCGATCAATTCGTTTTTCATTTCTTGGGTCGTCATTTTGTTGTCATACGACTTAAGAAGTTGAGTTATGAATTCAGACAAATTGTCTTGAAACATACTTTTTACTTCTTCCTTTGCCTCATAATAGCGAACCCAAATATGATCTTTCTTAAGAGGTTTGAGAGAAGTGATTGCCATTTGAATCGAGAGCTTGTGATTCTTTTTTTCTTCAAAGTCTACGAAAATAGAATCACCACTTGGAGCAATGGCAGTGATCTTTCCAACACCCCAGTTTCTGTGCATTACGTAATTGCCTGTATCAAAAACGATATTTCTCTCAAAGCTAGTGATACAAACCTTTACTGGCTTTCGGTTGTTTCCAAGCTCACTCATCTTCAAGAAATCATCTAACAAAGAGTGGTTAGCGTATTTTTGTTTGTAGGTGCGGATCAATTCATTTCGAGCTTTTTGAGATAATGGTTCATGCTCTAGAATCTTTTTCAAGAAGTAGATGACCTTGTCCCAGTCTTCCATTTGCTTGTAAGGCTCAACTAATGGATATAAAAGTCCAACTAACCTAGCTTTTTCTCTTAAACCGAGAAAAATTCTTTCCATCTTATCGAAGAAAATAGTGTCTTCGTAATTGTTTTGAATTAGGATAGGCCAGATTTCATCGATCTGTTGAAATTCTCTATTTTTAGCGAAAGCTTCCGCGGCTTGTTTTAAATACGAAATCGCTTTGGGCTTGTCTTCTTCCATGATGGAAAGAGCGTATTTTTTTGCGATTTCAGGGTTTTTCTTATCGTGGCGTGTTAGTTTTTCTAAGACTACTTTTAACTCTTTGTTTTTCTTAAGTTTGTCCAAAGCTTCCGCTTTGAATCGAAGAGCTAGCCTTTGGTCGCCAAATCTCAAAATAGAATCGGTTATGTATTCGATGATGGTCCATTTTCCGTGAGACTTAAAAGCCTCGAGAATGGTTTTTACTAGATTGGAATCTCCCACTGGATCTTGGTGGAAGGAAAAGATCATAAGAATGTATTTGGCTGAAATGGACTCAGGGTGTTCTTTGAGGTGCTCTTCTACTTTAGTTTTTGCTGGAATGATCTGATCTGTACCCCTGTAATGATCAATGATATCATCATAAATCTTAAACTTTGAAGCGGGGATGGAACTCGCATCGGCACGAACATAGATCTCTTCGTTAAAGAGTAGAGTTAGTTTATCGGTTTCGGTTGGTTTTGATTTTTCAGTTTCTGTAGTAGCTTCAGACATGGTGGTCTCCCTTTTTCCAATTTCGCTTAAGGGTGGTGTTTTTCTCTAAGGATAGGCGAGGCAACAAGAACCGCGAAGAAAACAATCCTCTAGTTAGAATTCCATTGCCCCTTCCCTTGTAAACAATAAAAAAACCCAGCCTTTGCCGAAGCTTGAGCTGGGTTTTGGGTGCGTTTCGGCTGTTTTTAGCTTACTTGGCTGGGGTTCCGGAACATTCTCGAACGCGAGCGCCTTGGGATAGAGCTCCTGTTTTTTTGAGGGACTCTTCCATTTTTACTTTTGCTTTGCAATCGTCCTCATCGAAGTCCATAGAAGCTCCGTCGAAATGCACTTCAAACGTGTCTGAAAGAACTCTTAGCTCATCGAAAAATAGATACACGATCTCTCCCCCAGTTTGTGGGTTGGAGCGGATTTTGAACTGTCTGAAGATCAGGGTTCTGGTTGCAGGGTAAGCAGGAGCCGCTTGTGGAATTCCAGAAGGAACTTCAACTTGCAATGGTCTCCAACCTACGAAGTCCAAAGAACCAAAGTGGAAAATATGGCTGATACCGAGATAGTCATCCACCCAACCTTCTAAGCTGTATTCGTTTCCTCGACCTAAGACCCATACGGAAATGGCATGCACATTTCCTGGAGTTTCAATCCCGTATGTTTTTTCGATTTTCTTAACATTGTTGTCATCTATGTAAGGGAGTGCTCTTGTGATTTCGTATTCAGGCACTCTAGGTGGACGAACAGTAACAACGTTGTAGCCTGGGTAAGTGAATTGGAATTTGACTCCCAAAACCTTAGCCGCCGCCGGATCTACGTTTTTCACGTCTTGCGGCTTGCCTGGCAGAATTTTTACCTCTCTCATAACAAGAGGAGATTTTACAGGATCGTTGATGGACGGAGTATACTTTGAAGTTTCATCGTATTTGATATCTCCCTTTCCATCTTTGTTGATTCCGTCTTTGTCTGTAAAAACTTCCCAGCCATAAGGAGCAGAAGCAGGAGGGTTGTCCCAGGATTCGATCGTGATCGCTTTTAATTCCTTGGAAGTGATATCATTTCCGATGGCAGTCTTGACTCCACCTGAAACAACTTGAGCTTGCGCTATCCCCAAAATAAAGATAGAGGAGATCGTAGCGAGGGACAAAAGAGTTAATTTTTTATTTTCCATAAGCATTCCTAGTTTCCGTATCCGATTACCAGTTGTCTTTGATTTCGGAACCAGGGTATTTGGCTTCCGATCTGTCCGTTCTAACTTGAAGATCATCTACATAAAAATAAAAGTCTCCAGCCACTTCGTGGACATCTGAGGTTACAAAGAGCGAAACAAAGTGTAGGTTTTTATCTAGAAGAGCAAAACGTGTGCTCTGTGGAATAAAACCAGGAAGGTTTGCTGTCATCTTTCTCCAACCGAAGAAATCTAAGCGACCTAACTTAACATTGTGAGTGTAGCCTCGATAGTCTCTGAATTTTGCAAAAAGAGTGTGCTGGTATTTTCTGCCTAGAACCCAGACCGAAATCTGTCGCACTTTTCCTTTAATGATGTATTCGTGAGGAGGAAAAAGTTCTACGCGATCAAAACCTTTTGTATTAAAGAAAGTTTTAACTCCCAATACGTGGTTTTTCTCGATTTTGTCTCCACCGTTGTCCGGAACGGTCTTCTCATCAAACACATCTTTAATGAGACCTCTTTGAACGAGTTTAAGCGTTCTAGTCTCGCCCAAAGGAGTGGTGGATTTTACTCGCCAATCTTCTGATTCTTCAAAATCATCTAAAATGATTTTTTTAAGAGGGCTTTCATCATCGTTTGGTGCTTGGTTTCCACCGGTTTCAGGAGCTTGCGCATAAAGCAAACCCACCGAAAGCAAAAAGCCTAATACTAGTTTGGTCATTCCTAATTTCCCCATGAAACTCACTCCTAAAAGGTTCCTAATTCCGAGTCTCTGTCTTATCATTATCGGATATTTCATTCTTAAATTGATGCAAGATTTCAATCATTCGATCAATTCCCTCCGCGGGAAGAAAAACGGATGATTTTTTGTTGTTGGACCATTCCGACACCTTTACGTAAAATCCAGCCTGGTTCTGCTTCAAATCTACGAAGAAGGTCTTGCTCTGCGTTATGATCTTCTCGGTAAGGATTTCGGGGTCCACCAATTCTTCCTGCTCCCTGCCTATTCCGATTATCGGAATACAAAATCCATTCCTTAGCTGTGATAGTGACCCCATAGTGTTTGGAAAAGGTTTTTTTTAAAGAAAAGCCTCGGAATGCGTCTTTTTTTGTCATTAGGCAAAGCGTTGTCGTAATTCCCGAGCATAGGCCAGGTCATTTGACAGTTTTCTCAGTCTTTTGATATAGTAATGGGTCACTTCTTTGTAAAAAGCGAGCTCCATTTCTTTGTTTCGAGCGAACATATCGGTCAAATCGTGGAATCGAACCTCATAAAGTTCACAGTTTTCGAGGGCTTCAACCTTTGCCGATCGTCTTTCCGAATCAAAAAAGGGCAATTCTCCGAAATGATCCCCCTCTCCGATGGTAATCAAGTTCACATCGTCCCCTTTTGAAGTAGCCGTGGAGATTTGGAGAGTTCCGTATTTTACGATAAACATTGATTGAGCTTCTTCACCAATGTCGTAAAGAACGTTGTGAGAGTGCAAATGCACCTCGTGGATCTTTTCTGATATGAGTAGCAGTTGGTCGTTGTTCAACTTTTTGAAAAGATAGACTTTTTTTAAGCTCTCTACTTTGGGATTCATAAAACTCCTAGAAATTTAAGTAAACGCAAAGGATTTTTCCCTTGGCAATAGAAAAATTCCTTTTCTTTCCTAAGTTTCCACAGTTTGTTCAGATGAAACCCCAATGAAAAGGAATTGGATTTGAAACGGAAAGTGGTTTTGGTAGAGGATCATGCCGTGACTCGAATTGGAGTGAAGCATGTAGTCGATTCCTCCTCTGATTTTGAAGTGATTGGAGAGGCAGACCACTCATCTCAAATCCCAACCTTACTCGAAGATGCGAAACCCGACTTTTTACTTTTAGATTTGCGTATCCCTGGGGAAAGCTCGCTCTCTCAAATCAAAGTCTGGAAAATAAAATACCCTAACCTAAAAATTGTTATCCTTTCTATGGTAGACGAACCTGGGGCTGTTTTAAGTGCCATTGATTCAGGAGTGGATGGTTACTTATTAAAGTCAGATGACCTTAGAACATTGACTGAGAACCTAAAAGAAATAGCGAAGGGAAAAACAATCTATTCCGAGAGCATTAAACAACATTTCACACGTAAGTCGGATGGAACACAAACAACAAGCAAAGAAAAAGAGATTTTGAAACTATTGGGTCAAGGAAAAACCTACCAAGAGATAGGCTTAGAGATTGATCTTTCAAAAAGAACTGTTGAATACCACGTGGGTCGATTGAAAGAACGATTTCAATGCAAAACTGTTGCTGAATTGATTGGAAAAGCGAAAGAATTGCTACTCATTTAATTTGAGCAAATCTTTTAGAATCAAAGGCAAATCCTGAATAAATTTCTCTTTGTTGTAGAAAGCATCTATGCCCAATTTCTTTGCCTCTCTTTGGATTTCCAAAAAAGCTGGTTCCGTTTCAACCTCAGACGTGATCATAGCAATTGGAACATCTACCAGATCAGAATGAACTAAGACTTGCTTAACAAATTCAATTCCATTCATCTCCGGCATTTGGTAATCAGTAATGATTAGATCGGGTTTTAAAATCTCTAGTGCAGTATTAGCTTTTTCAGGAGCTTCTCCTTCCCAAATAACAAAAGGAAATTGGTTGAGTTCTTTTCTCAGTCGCTTTCGAAAGATTGCATTGTCATCTAGCAGAAAAATCGATTGTGAGTGGTTTGGCAAAGCGAATTCGAAAGTTGCTCCTTTTCCATCAGAAGAGGTAGCAGTTAAAGTTGCTCCGTGCATGTCTGCGATCTCTTTACAAAATAAAAGACCGACTCCCGGACCCATCTCATCAGAGGTTCCTTTTCTTAAAAATTGGAAACCTTGCTCAAAGATTTGGGAACTCCATTCTGCAGGAAATCCGATTCCGGGATCAGTCACGGCCAGGAGCCAATGAGAATCTTTTTCAAACAATGAGATTTGGATCTGACTTCCCTTCGGACTGAATTTGCAAGCATTGGAAAGCAACTGGAGCAGAAGCTTTTCCAATAATCCAGGGTCCCCCATGGCTATACAGTTTTCTCTCGAATCCCAGGATAAAACCTGGAATTTATCCATGTATTGCTTTTCTATTTTTCTTTTTGCAGATTGAATCAAATCACCATAGTCGAATAGCTGATAACTGGGAAGGATACTGGCATTTTGAAAACGAGAGTATTGGATTAGGTCTTCCATCATTTTCATAAGATTTCGCATGCTATGTGCTGAATTGCTCAGAATGCTTTTGAATTCCCCAGGGGAAACCCCCTTGGAATCATCCGCGAGCAACTGTAAAACAGATGAAATCCCCGACATCGGTGAACGAATATCATGGGAAACAATAGATATGATTTTATCTTTTATCTCACTTGCTTTCTCTGCTTTTTTTCTTTCTGAGTTGAAAGCTGTGATCAGTTCGTCTAGCTTGGATTCGATTTCAAGTTTGCTCGTGTGCGATGTAAGATAGAATTTTGTCTTTTTTTTCCGATAAAAAATAAACCAGGGTATCCAATAAATTGCAAATCCATATTCCGTTAAGTGAAGAGCCTTTCGGGAGATAATAATTGAATACGCGTCTAAGAAAGAAAAAACTAGAAGTAAAAAAGATACACTATACAAAGACACTGTCACCAGCCAATGCAATTGCACTTTACGAGATAACATAACTGTGACGAAAATCAACCGAGATACTACGAGAGCTCCAGATAAGAAAATAAATATTTGCAAGAACTCCAAATACTCTTTAGGAACAAAGGCGGCTAAAAGTGCAAGAAATCCCAATGGAAAAAGGGCATGCTGGCTTTCCTTCAATTGCACGTTTCGAAACGATTTTGAAAATTCAGAAACAAAAAGATATCCAGCTAAAATAATAAGAACATCTACAAAGAAACTGGTTCGAATGAAGTAAGTTTGGATTGGTTCAAAAAAAGAAAGACCGCCCCTGGACTGATAAATGAGGAGAATCCGGATCAGCATAAGTGAACCAAGGCAACCCAAAGAAAAATCTATCTTTTCTTTCACTAAAGAAAATTGCAGAAAATGGAAGAAGGCTATGAAAAGAAATAAGGCAAAGAAGAAGCCCATTTGAAGGGCGAAAGTGTCCTCTGGCCGAAAGAAACGAAGGATTTCCATTTTATAGGATTCAAGCAAAGGATGCAAAAAATTGCAATAGATTCTGCGAAAGGAGAAATTAGCACTCTCGGGCCGAAAGTGCTTGCGTTTTTTTGCGACCTCTTAAATCATGGCCTTAGAACTTAGCACTCTTAAGTGCTGGGTGCTAAACTAAAAAAGAGGAGATTAACCCTATGTCATCGATTAAACCACTGGGAGACAGAGTAGTCGTAGAGCCCAGAACGGAATCAGAGGAGAAAATTGGATCCATTATTGTACCGGACACTGCAAAGGAAAAGCCACAAGAAGGAAAAGTTGTAGCTGTCGGTCAAGGAAAGTATGAGGACGGAAAGCTCGTCGCTTTGGAAGTAAAGGTTGGTGATACCGTTCTTTACGGAAAGTATTCGGGAACCGAAATCAAACAAGGTGGCAAAGACTTCCTTATCATTCGAGAAAGCGACATTTTAGGTACTGTCGTAAAATAAAAAACCAGATCCAGAATAGAGGAAAAAAAAA
>JAIXRB010000061.1 GCA_027485405.1 Leptospiraceae bacterium
AAACGTTCCAAAGGTAGAAATCGATAGGAAAGGCTAAGAGAAATCAGAATTATATAATAGATATTTCTAATGAATTGTTTTCCAAAAGTTTCAGGAGATATCAGATGCAATTGGGCAGAATAAGAACCAAACATCATAGTCGTTATGGGAAGAAACAAGAAAAACCAAATCCGAGAATCGGGCCTTCTAAACTGCAAAAACAGAGGCAGAAAGTAAGAAAAGAAGATGAGATTGTTTCGGGTAACAGGGAGTGCCTGATCCAAGAGCAAGTAGCCATTGATAGATACTACAAATAAAATCGAAAGAAAGATCATTGGAGTCGTTCTAGGAAATATAAGTCTACATTTAAAAAGTGCCTATGTTCTAGGACTTTTACCGAGGCAGGAAACCAGTCGTTAATGTAATGAGGGAAAAGCCGCTTGGGAATATCAGGAGAGATAAAAACATCTTTCGGGCTTTTGATTAAAACAAATTGTTCTCCAGGTTTTGATACAATTTTTTGAAACCCAGCTTCCTCTTGGATTTGAAAATGGCTTCGTTCCCAAAAGGAGCGACCAATCCAAATAGAAGAATATAAACTTGTATGGATCACTTTTTCAGGCGACTTTTCTATAAAGGATTGGAGTTCCGATATTTCTCGACTCGAACGGTAAAGGACTTTGAGACCTTCTTTGGTGGAATGGTAATTGAAATAAAAAGTGCCGAGAAATACGAACAAAACAACCCAAGACGATATGTTCTTTTGAGGAACCAAAGTACAGAATCCCAAAAGTAGCAACAAACAAGGTATCTCAAGATATCGCAAACCAAAGTAACCCACTCCCGCATAAAAGGTGACCAAAAGCGGGATTATCACCAAACAAACTAAACCTGAGAAAACAAGAGTCCGAGAAACCGAAGTGAATGATTTTCGAAACAAAAAAAAAGACACTAAAACGAATCCATATAGCGGTTGAAAGGGCAACAATCCAACCATTAAAGAATCACCCAATAGATACGCCTTTAACAAGGACAATCTTTGGAGGTAGTGAGATTTGGCATTTTGGTTTTCCAAGACAGAGGAAACAAATCGATGGCCTAGAAAATGACCAGAATCCATATAGTGGAACAATGATAAACAAAGGAATGGGAAAAGAAATCCCAATCCAAACATCAAACCTTCCTTACGGTTCTCCCAAAGTAAGAACACCCCAAAAACTCCTCCTAAGAACAAAGCTTCAAATCGAAAGGCATAGGCTATGCCCCATAAAAAGCCCATCCCTAGAAATCGGTATGGATTCGACTCTAAAACAAACAGTATCAAGGAACCTAGCAGGCATAAGAGAAATATGGAGTTTTCTGAAAAATCGAGTACGGTAAGTAAAGGGAAGGAAAAGAAGAAGGAGAAAAATAAGGCAATCGACAGCCCGAAATTCTGAGACGTCCTGTAAAATAAAACTCCCGTCAAAAAAGCTGAACACAGGTAGAAAATCAAAGGAACTCGCATAGCACTTCCCATCCCCAGTTCGAGGAAAGACAGGATTCGGGAAACTAACCAGGGAAAGAAGGGCGGGTATTCCCAAACACATTTGGGAGATTCTATTCTAAAGATGGCCCAAGGATACTGGATAGGAAAGAAATGGTAGTCGGGATCTTGGGGTTTACCCCGATACAAACATTCGGAATTCCGATCCTCAGATTTCCCTAAGGCAAACGCTTGGTAAAGCTTGATTTGTCCATCCCCGGTAACATAGATTCCATCACGGTCTAAGACTGATCGAAAGTAAAATATAGCGATTGCAAAGCCTACAAATAAAAAAAAGGTAAGAATCGTTTGCCAGAGCTTTAAACTAAGCTTTTGTTTAACTAAGATCATTTTACGGTTTTTCGGCCAAAATCAAGGTTATGCGCTTTTCTTTTGTAGATATTCTTGTTTCTATATCCTAATAAAAACCTACATCTATAGCCAGTTGCTGTCTTTTGGAATAAACTGTTCGGGCATCGTGTCCTTATAGAATCTCTTTTTATTAGCAAATAAATTGAAATAGAAAATATGCCGAAGTGCGGCAACTCCGTCTTTCCAAGTGATCTTCTTCCCTTCTAAATAATTTCTTGGGTAGTAAGAGATCGGATGTTCTTGGACACGAAGCTTCAACCTGGCGAGCTTTGCCGTAACCTCTGGTTCGAATCCAAATCGATTGGATTCGAGGTTTATATTTTTGATTATAACTGACTTAAAAACTTTGTAGCATGTCTCCATGTCCGAAACATACATTCCACTTAGGATATTACTTAACAAAGTTAAAATTCTATTGATCAGATAATGAAACGTTCTGTGAACTTGGTGGCCTTCTTTTCGAAATCGAGAACCATAAACAACATCCGCCTTACCTGCAATCACTGGATCTATCAGTTTTTGGATTTCTTCCATATCGTATTCAAAATCAGCATCTTGCACAATCAAAATTTCTCCTGATGCTAATTCGAATCCTTTTCGTAAGGCGGCTCCTTTTCCTTGGTTCTTTTCTTGTTTGTGGATTAGGACTTTACTTTTGAATGGAAACTTACTCAATATTTCGTACGAGTTATCTTTAGAAGAATCATCAATAAACACTAATTCTTTTGAGGGCTCGATGGGAAGTGCATCAATCATCTTCAAGAATCGTTCCAAATGACGAGATTCGTTGTAAATGGGGGTGACTAAGGATATAACGGTTTTTTGGGAAGAGTTTAAAGTTTTGTCTTTTGGAATTGCTTTTGCCATTGTTTTCTCTGAAATTTTAAATGAGATATTTCCATTACGAAGCTAAATTACCAAAAAGCGAAGTAAAGCGAATTCTCTTCAGAATCCTGTTCGAAAGGAATCAAAACCATCAATCATCTTGGTAAGAGAATTCTGACTCAGGCACTTCTCGTAACAAAGATTCGCCTCTTAGAAATCGGATGCATTCTTCAGTAGCCTGCCTTTCCATTTCGCTTCTGCAATCATAAGAACAGGAACCCATATGCTGAGTCAAAATCACATTTTGGAATTCACAAAGTGGTCCCTGATAAGGTTCCTCTTCGAATACGTCTAAGCCAGCTCCTTGTACTTTACCCGAAGTAAGAGCTGTGACTAGATCCTTTTCGTTGATCAGCTCTCCCCTAGCCGTATTTACTATGAATACGCCATCTTTCATTGAAGATAATGTCTTTCGATTGATTATATGTTTGGTTTTTGAATAGGCGGGGACATGCAATGAAATCAAATCAGAGTATGCAAAAACTTCACTTAGACTAACACTTTTGATTTGAATTCCTTGCTTCTGAAACTCACTGATTTCAGAATCTATATTTCGAATGTCGTGGACAATCAAGTTCGGTCTGAATGGGGCTAGTAAACGAACAAGGGACTTTCCAATTCTTCCAAAGCCAAAGAGGCCAATAGTTAAATGCCCAACTCTAGATCCATAGTTTCTCTTCCAAATCCCGTTCCTCATTTCATGATCAGACAGCTTAACATGTCTTATTACAGACAAAATAAAGCCTAATGCCAATTCGGCCACTGCTGGGGTAACTGCATCAGGAGTGTAGCTAACCCGAATGCCTTTTTCTTTACAAAGTCTGAGTGGGACCGTATCGAGTCCTATTCCCACTCGGGAAATA
Organism: Leptospiraceae bacterium; assembly: GCA_027485405.1. GTDB lineage: Bacteria > Spirochaetota > Leptospiria > Leptospirales > Leptospiraceae > Leptospira_A. The sequence goes on from JAIXRB010000061.1 coordinate 3,625, forward strand.
TGTTTTAGGTTCTTTGATGATAAGATCAATTCGGTTAAATTGTCTGTTCCTGCTATGATTGAAGTCGCATCCAAAGCAAATTGAGTCACTTCGCTGGAAGTGAGTTTTCGATTCAATGGATTCAGTTCGAATTTCCAGTCTTTGGAAGAGTTCAGAAGATCTAGAGGAGCGCTATCATGCCTTGAAAATGGATGTGTTGAAATGAAAATTTTTCCTAACATATGCTAAAGCTTTTTAATTACGATACGGATACTTTGTCCGAAACCTAAAGGTAAAAAATCCAACCAAGAGACAAAAGGAATGATAGAATTCATGACCATGGCATCTTGTTTTTTGATATTTGTCTGAGATAAGAGCTTCATTTTCAAAAACCAACCAATTGCCCCAATGGGATTGAAAAAAGAAAAATCAAGCCACTTTACCTTATGGCGATCCAGCAAGTAATGCTCCCAACGTGCCCTATCTTTTTTCGAATAACGACGGAAATGCCCGATCTTCTTATCAAAAGCAGAATACAACAAAGGCATGGCAGGGACAATCGCTACGAAAAAACCCCCATGCTTGAGAAGCTTCAAACAGTGGTCGAGGATGGGTAGCTCGTCGGGAATGTGCTCTAAAACATTAGATGAATAAATACAATCATAGGATTCCCAATCCTTTTCATGAAAGATATCCCCACCTATTTTGAGAACCCGCTCCTGTTTAACAAATCGTTGTTTAAGGTGGTTTTGGTTGGATTCTGAGAGATCATATAGAACCAACGGAAAACCTTCAGCTACAAAGGCGGCAATCGTTCCCTTCCCGGCACCTAATTCTAAATTCTTTGCTCCTAAGTAGTCGGTCACTTTTTCCGCCATCCATCGGTTGTAGGTCTTTGCCTCTTCAATGGTTTCTAATACCTCGGTGCCCGTTCCTTCCTTAGAATAGGCTTCTTCATTAGCAATGATATTTGCTGATTCCGAAAAAACAAACAGATCAAATCCGATAAAATTAAAGAGTACAATGACCGCTATACTCAGAACAGTAGCTACGGTCCAAGAGAATCCCAGATAGACCAACAGTGCAAAGACCGTCAAACGTAGACAGATGCCAAAGAAAGAAATGGCATGAAATCTTAATAGTTTTCGAAACAATTGTTCACTATTTCCAAGCCAAGTGATCCAATTGTGTAATGGAAAGGATGCAATTAAGGCTATCTCGGTAGCCAGAAGATTGCCTAAATTCTGGGCAAAGAGACTCGAAGTAAAAAATGAAATCGAAAAAATCAGGTCAGCCGCAACATAGTTGATACCAAAGGTAAGAAATCCAACTAGAATATAGCGGTAATGTTTTCCTTCAAATAGAGAGAATAGTTTTATAAACATTGTATTTCCATTAAGAAATGCTTAGCTAAAAATGTTAGCTATAAATGAAGCAAACGAATCAACCATTTGGTCAAAAAAGAAAGTTTTTTACTTCCTGGAAGACAGAATTACCAATTCCTGGCATCTATGAAAGCAGATTTTGCCATCTCTATGGTGGTTTTCAATACCGAAAAAGCAACCCTAGAAAGGGCTCTTACTTCTGTAAAATTGCAATCGATTCCTTTTCATTTCATTTTAGTCGACCAGTCTCTCGAACATTCCTATCGAAGTTGTATTCCTTCTGGGTCATCATGGAATTATTTGGCAAGGGAAAACTTAGGCTACGGATCCGGGAACAATGCAGGCCTAAAAAACCTACCTGATTCCGATTTTGTTTTAATTCTGAACCCTGATGTAATTTTAAATCACGATACTCTAAGTGTCATAAAACAAATATTTTCTGAAGATACTGAAGGAAAGATTGGCATCTTGTCTGGAAAAATTCTAAACCCTGATCTCAGTTGGCAAAACTTAAACAAAAGGTTTCCGTCGTTAGCAGGTCTACTGGGAAGACGATTTGCTTTCCTGCAGAAATGGAATTGGTTCCGCCAGGCAGTCACTAGATACGAGATGGAGGACTGTGACCCAGAAAAAGAACAAGATGTAGAGCTAGTTCCAGGTTGTTTTTTGTGCCTAAGAAGAATCGTATGGGAACGAATGAATGGCTTTGATGAATCGTTCTTTCTATACTTTGAAGATTATGATCTTTGCCAGAAATGCAAAGAATTGGGGTACCGAGTTGTGTACACTCCTAAATTCTCTGTAATCCATGAATACCAACGCAAAAGCCATTCTTCCCTTTGGCATTTTTACTTGTTTGCAAAAAGTATGATTCATTTCTTTCGTAAATGGGGCTTCCGTTGGCAATGAACAAGCTAAATGCGAAAAAAGTCGCGGGCCTATTGGTAACATACTTTCCTGAATCTACTTTCTTTGCAAATTTCAATCAGTATGCTTATGAATTGGACCATTGGTTTATTTGGGATAATGGATCTGACCACAAAACAGTGGATTTGCTAGAGAAACTAAGTGAGAAGTTTTCTTCTCAGATAGATTTAATTTTGAAATCAGAAAATTTCGGATTGGCTAAAGCACAAAACGAATGCTTAGAGATGGCGATTGCCCAAGGATATGACTTTGTGTACTTTTTAGACCAGGACTCCCTTCCAAGCCCCGGAAGCGTGAAAAATCTAAAGAGCATTTGGGAGGATTTAAGCAAGAAAGGAACAAAGGTCGGTTGGGTAGGCTCGCAAGTCGTGCATCCTTCGGGGAAGGTACAGAAATACTGGCGTAAGGTGGGTTGGGTTTACCGAAGGCAAGCGTATCCCTTCGAATTCGCATTCATTTCTGGGATAGCTAGTTCTATTAGCTCCGGTTCTCTTATTTCTAAAGAAGTGTTGTTAGATGCGGGTGATTTAGAGGAGAGGTTTTTTATAGATTACTTAGATATTGAATATTGCATTCGATTGCGAAGTTTGGGATATGACATTGCCATCGCAAGAGATTCAAAAATTACCCATGTTTTAGGGAATACGGAAAGCAAACAATTACTGGGAATTTCACAGTATCCAACTATGCACTCACCCCTTAGGCGTTACTTTATGATGCGAAACCGTATCTGGACCTGGAAAAAACATTTCTGGAAATTTCCAGGCTGGTTTGCTATAGACTTTGGGAATTTTCTCTACGATTTTTTTAGGGTTCTTGTCTTTGAATCAGAAAAGATCAACCAAACTAAGGCGCTTTTTTACGGTTTATACTCTGGGTTATTTACGAAAAAGGATTCAGATTCTTGGAAAAATTCTTCTTTCCTAAAACAGAAAAAAGGCGACTAGATTGCGGTACCAGGCTTGTTGCCAGAACCCATAACGAAATTGTAAAAGCTTCCGTAAGATCCAAGACTTGTCTCTCGCATTAAGAAACTGTTCCAAAATTGTTCTATCCTTAGAACTTAACGATTCTTGGTAAAGACCTAGGAAAGCCCGAGCCTGCTCCCATCGTGTATCTCTCTCGTGTTGCCATTCCTTCACATAACTCCTAAGGTTCCTTAAATGAGATTTTACTCGATTTTTGGAGATCCCCGTACTACCAATAACATTAGCAGAATGTTGCCGGTAGAGAATCTGCGGGACTGGGTCTGATTTTATGGTTCCGAAACAACAAGCGACAAGCCCAATCCACCAATCGTGCATTTTGGCGCCAATTGGAATCAGATCAATTTTTTCCGCCAAGGCTCGATTGATTGCCATAGAACATCCCGTGATGGTCGGCTGGCACAATAACCGAGCCAGTGAATTGCTAATCTTTGGATCAAGATCCATTCGCTTCCAAAAGGTTTTACCTAAAGCTTTACCTGATTCATCCACCAATTCCAAATCAGAATGGTAAAGTATGGGTTGACCCTTACCTTTGCTCGTTTCTATTTCTTGTATTGCGGCCAATGCTTTCTCTACCTTATCGGTCAGCCAAATATCATCTTGGTCGCAAAAAAAGAAGTACTCTATTTCTGAATTTTGTTTGGCTTTTTGGAGAAGCAGGGAAAAGCTCTGGATGACTCCGATGTTTTGAGAAGAATTAGAGTCTAAATGGATGGTTAAACTATTAACATGTTTCTTTGCGAAAGTATTGGCTACTTTTAAGGATTGGTCTTGGCTTCCATCGTCACGGAGAAACAGAATACTTGAGATAGTTTGTGTTTCTAAGGATTTTAAAAGCTGGTTTAGATATGCTTCTCCGTTGTAAAGAGATAGAAGAATTGCTGATTCTATCCTTTCGTTTAATGTCTTATTCAAAAAAAAATTTTCGATTTCATTCAATCATTACTAAAATTACAATTTGAGTAAAACCGGAGGTTACCTTTCTCTTTCTGCGAA
>JAIXRB010000017.1 GCA_027485405.1 Leptospiraceae bacterium
AGAAACCCGTTATTATCCACCTTTTGCAAAACTAGCTTTGACAGATAAAATTCTTTTTCCTGGCCTATCTGCTCTCCCCAAAGAGTCTATCATTTCCTTGATCGAAATTGTGTTCCGGGAATTAGTCAATGGTCAAAAAAGAGGGAGTCTGGAGCTGTCCATGAGAGCCAAAGAATTTTTGGCAAAGAAAGGAGAAATCTCAAGCATTGCTGAACTTAAGAATAGACTTTCCTCCGGGATTCTCCATTGCAAAGGGATGGTGGTGGAAGTCGAAGATTTTGATTTGCTTTCTGAGGAAATCAGTCTTCCTGAGTGGGAAGACTTGCATTTAAGAAGAGGTACGAAAGCCTTGGAAAGACAGAAAATTTTATTGGCAATGAGGATTTTCAGTGGGAACCAACTTCGAATGGCAAAGGCTTTGGGGATCTCTAGAGGGTCTCTCCAATACAAATTGAAACAATTGGGAATACAAACGCAATGATCGATGACGCAATCTATGAAGAGAGAAAAACTTCCGCCGGCTTCCTAGTAAAAGTCAGACTTTCCAAAATGACTTACGTGGTATTCTCATCTGAAGGGCCCGAAGTTCCGAAAGGCGCTCGAAACAACTCGATTGTGGTCAATGTCCCCAAGGTTGGTTTTTTTGGGGAAGAATTCAGGGTAGGGCATTTTCACTTAGGAGAGCTTTCTTTTGTGAATGTCAAAATGGGGAAAATGGTCATCCCCTACCACCATGGATTCTCCAACGAAATAAAAACAATTTTCCTCGCGACCGGTTCTGCAAGCGACGCCCTCCCAGTCGTCATCTTCCATTATAGACATAAGGAAGAATTGATGCACGCTTGGGAGTCAGGGGAACAAGTTCACTATCTAGTCGTGGATGAAGAAATCCCTCGAAACGAGATGGTGACTCTAAAAATCCGATATCCCAACCTCAACATTCTGGTAATAAAAAAGAAGATATCTCTCACTGAAACGGCAAAGCCCGCGCCAAGTTCTTCAGGCAAAACGGCAGACGGTAAAGCCGTTGTGGATTACAACAAAGTTCGAGCGGCAGACGTAGCCCGAACCCAGTCTTCCAATGAAATGACGGGGAATCCAGTCTTCTTGGCTCGGATCCATCTTCGCAATATGGAGCTAGACAAAGTAAAACAGCTCCTCCTGGAAAACGAGCTAACTCTCCAAGATGTAGGTTTTATCCGCACTTTCCTAGAAGTCATGATCAAGAATGAAAACAACAAACCAGAACTAAAAACAGCAAAAGACAAGCTCATTTCCATGAGTGAAGTATTTCGACTTTCTCTTGTGCTGTTAGAATTCCGGATCCAAGACTTCGAAGCAGAAATGGAAAAGGGCTTTAGCCCGGAAGTTTCAAACATGATGTATGCTTTGCTTGCCAAAGAGCAAGATAAGACCTCCGATATCGAAAAAGAAATCGTTTTCTGGGAATGGAAGCTTCGGGCTCGAAGAATGACCCAGGCTAAATAAAAACCTCGGAAAAATAAAAAAATCTTTCCTTTTTTGGGCTTTTTGCTTAAAATTGATCCAGAAACTGATGATTTTTTCAAAAAACAGTCACTTCCTGGCACAGAAATTGCCCTTTTTGGGGGGGCTGGCCTGTACTGTTTTGTTATTTTTTCTCCCGACAAATGGACTACAGGCGGATGAACTAGTTTCTCCCGTTCTGCCACCGCAAGTTGAGCTCTTGCCACCCCTAGTCCTGGTGGATGGAATTGAAACTGAAGTGGCTACTACAGTCATGCCCAAGTCCATAAAGAAGAATCACTCTTATCGCCTAGTTGTATCCAAGAAACAGCTCTCTAGAACAAAAACAGGAATCTCAAACCAAAACCCGCAGGAATCCAAAGAAAGGATTGCCAGAGGGGAGGGGGAATCCAATTTAGCTCTATGTCCTCCAAGCGGATTGCTTTTCAGAAATTCATCAATGCCATGCGCAAAATCTCCTTGGAAGTCAACGACCTTGAGATCTGCAAACGCCTGGACATCCTTATGGCTACCAGTAAAGAGGACCTCTCCCTTTCTCTTATCAACGACTTGGTGTCCGACCCGATCCATTTCGACCCCAAAATCATCCCTGAACCATTCACTCAATATGCCAGACATTATGTCTACATGGCAAAGAGGAACGCTAAACTCGGTCCTCAGCTGGACTCTCCATCCCAAGAGGGTGGTGAGGACAGTGATTTACCCACTGAGCCCTCTAAATCGCAGACTAAGAAGCCTAAGCCACGTGCTGGTTCTACCAAGCACCGGGAAGAGCAGGAACCTGTTCGACAGGCTTTGGTCACCCGCGTAATCAAAGAAATCCCAGTAAAAAAGCCTAAAAAACCTAAAAAATAGGGGTTCCTGTAGGTAGCACAGGGCGAAATTGCAAAATTCCGCACTTTTACCCATTCTCAGTAAAGTTCCTATCTTCTCCCGACAATCACTCCCTAACTTGCTCTTTTGGGCCTCTTAAAGGCAATATTGAGGTATTGTCGCCTTCCCTCCCTTCCCAAAAGCCGTCACCTACGCGTCGTTTGAGGCAATTTTATCGTGCCTAAATTTGGGCAAAACCTTTTTTTCTGCCAACGATAGGGCAGACCGAATTTGGGCAGACGGAATCCGAACATTGGCAAAATCCAAGTATTCGGTACAGGCTACAAAAATTGGCAGTTAGGATCTACGCTTCTGTTCTCAAACTTCTCTTGGAATTGGAAATGGCAGACCCAAGGAAAAGGGAATAAGAGCCAGGAGGATGGGATGGTACGGAGGGGCTGATTTTGGAACAGTATGCCGGCTGGAAGAGGAATCCAACCAAAACTCCAATTCTCTTCTTACCGAAAGAAATCCTTACGATAAAGAGCCGCACCTAGAAAGCAGATTGACCTCTCCAGCGTAAAATCACCTGCCTTTCCACTGTCAAAACGCCCAAAAATCGACAATTTCACCCTGGACGGGGAACAGTAGAATAGCATATTTCATTGACGTTAAGACATAAACCAAAGCCAATATTCCCTTAGAAAAGCGCCTTAAATCATGACAATATGTCATGTGTAGGAAAATTTCCTGCTCAGGAAAGATTGTCAGGAATTCGAGAGTTCGGAAATTGCTTTTCTTTAGAAGGAAGGGCATGAAGATTGGGCAATGGCTGAATCTCTACGTTTGAAAGTAAAGTGCCACGCTTGCTCCGCTGTTTTAGAAGGCACTGCAAAGTATGGATCTGGGCATTTTGTCCAAGAGGGAGTGGTTTTTGATTTTGTGGCAGTCGGGAAAGTAGAAGGCCCCAAGGGTCGTTCCGTGAAAGCAGAGGTAACCTGCACTTGCCCCAATTGCGGAGTGAGAAATAAGTATCAAATTTAAGCATAAAAGAGATAGTTTTTCAGACAAAAGCATGGAACTTGCTTTCATGGATACCTCCGATCATTTCTGGCAGAAAAAGTATTAGAATTAATCAATAAATGATCAAAGAATTGTGAGTAAAGTTGCTTAGTCTTGAGCCGAAAAGTGTTCTGTGGAATTTGCATTGCGAAAAGCCATGCTTGGAAATCAATCAAAAAAGGGATTAAAAATGGGCTGTAAATCGCCTAGAAATCTAAAATAGACAATGAGCTTTCATTCTACTCTCTTTCCGTTGTTTCTGGCGCTTGTTTATGTGTTTCATTGGGTAATTCGAAGTTTTTATTCAGATAAAAGACTAATATTAAGCATGAATATGCTTCTGTTTAGTTTTCTTTTCTATTCCTTTTTCTCTCTCCCTTTCCTTTTCTTATTCGTCTGGCTCGGGACCTCAGATTTTTTCCTGGCTCGCGCCATGGCGTCAACACTGGACAAGCGGATCAGGCAAATTTTGCTTTTGGTGAGTATATTCCAAGCGATTGCCCTACTGTTCTATTTCAAATACGCAACCTATGCTCTTAGTTTCTTTGGGTTTACAGCTCAAATTCCTCTACCGCTTGGGATCTCTTTTTTTCTCTTTCAGTCACTTTCCTATATGATCGATGTCTATCGAAAGGAAATTCCTGCATGCAAAAGTTGGGTGGAATACTTACTTTTTCTCAGTTTTTTCCCTCAGATGGTGGCGGGTCCCATAGTCCCGGCCCATACCTTTTTCCCCCAATGGGAAAAGCCTCTGGCTTTTCGCGAAATACCTATGGTTTTTGCGGTTTTTCTCATCCTCCTCGGTTTTCTTAAAAAACTAGTTTTTGCTGATCAATTGGCTCCCATTGCCGATGCGGCTTTTTCAAATCCTTTGTCTTTATCGCCGAAATTTCTTTGGATTGGTTTGCTGTCGTATTCTGGGCAGATTTACTGTGATTTTTCCGGATACACTGACATTGCCCAAGGCACGGCACTTCTGTTTGGAATCAGATTGCCTGAAAATTTTAAGATGCCCTACCTTGCTTCTTCCTATTCAGAGTTCTGGAATCGGTGGCATATTTCCTTGTCCCAATGGTTGCGCCAATACCTCTACTTTCCTTTGGGGGGAAACAGGGGGGGGAAATGGAAAACATATCGAAACTTGATTTTGGTGATGGCAATAGGTGGAATCTGGCATGGAGCAAATTTGACCTTTTTAGTCTGGGGTTTGGGGCATGGATTCTTTTTGGTCGCAGAGCGGCTATTATTTGGTAATAGACAAGGTTCTTTCTTTAGATGGTTTTTTACTCAAGCGGGTGTTTTGTTTTTGTGGATTTTCTTTAGAAGCCCGAATTTGGAGACAGCCCTGTGGGTAGCACAGGGACTTTTTATCAAAAATGGGGAAATTGCGGCTCCTTACTCCTGGGAGATTCAGTTTTTAAAGATCTTTGGATGTCTGGTTCTTGGACATTTACTGGGAAGATTTTATTTTTCAGAAAATTCTGTTTTGGAGAAGAAGATAGAAGGAATGCAAAGCAGAGGGAATCAGATTCTCTTGTCTTTTGGGTTTGCTTTCCTTCTTATCTTCATCGTTCTTTTTGCGGGCGATTCAAAATCCTTTATTTACTTTGTGTTCTGAGGAAACCATAGCAAAAATGAAATCCATACGAATCGTAGTTCTTTCTCTTTTTGCCCTGTTTTTATTGGATTTTTTGGTGTTTAGAACTGGGCAGTATCTTCTACCGAACGAATCACCTTGGAATACAAATCACTTTTTTAATTTCGTCTATGAAGCGAAGCGCATCAAAAGTAGTGCGAAAACCAAACCTAGAATCTTGGTTGTGGGAAGTTCCATCGCCTACTACTCCATTGATGCAAGAAAGCTGGAGCTAGAGATTCTGAGACAAACCGGAAAGGATGTAGAAGTTAAGTTTCTAGCCTATGCGGGGAATAGTCCGCTCTACGTGTATTTGCTGTTTTCGTGGATAGAAGACCTGAAGCCCGATTTGGTTGTTTACCCTATCAATTTTATTGATTATCGTATCCATAGAAGTTATGTTCTAGATCCCAATCGTTCTTTTTTTGATATGCCGGAAGAAGATCTTTGGAAAGATTCTTTGACTTTTGGAGAAGCTCCCCAAGGGCTATGGGTTTTTCCGTGGCAAACATTGCGAGCGAGTTTTGCGTTTATGTCTTGGGAAGAAAAAGCTCGGTATTTCCTATCTGGAGTTTTTCATTTCTATAGAACCAAGGATTATTTTTTTACAAACATCCAAAACATCTACCAGCATCGATTTGGAAAAAACACAAGCTATCATGCATATGCTGGCTATGATGTTCCAGAACTCGTGAATTTTATGGGCTGGACGGGGAAACGGTTTTCGTTCCCACCACTTCCTGAGTACCAAAAGGGTCGAAAGGGTTTTTGGTTAGAGATCACTCCCTTTCTTTTGACAAAAGGAGAACTTTCCGTTCGATTTCAGCAGGTGAGGCAAGATAAGATTGTTTCTCAGACAATCTCCGTAAACAAGCCTGGTTGGAATTTGTTTGCTTTGAATCCAGAATTTTTTGATTCTACGGAGCTCATCCAAGCTGAATTGAGTAGGACTTGGAAAGCTTTTGAAGCAACTCAGCCCTATTTAGACTATCACTATGATGAGATGGGAGTTAGATTGCCCCAAACGTTTGGCCTGGTAGCCCCTAGGCAAAATGAGCAGTATCTTCGTGCTTTACGTTCAGAAGACATACGTTATGTGAGTATGTCCGATTCCGACTATGAAAAGTATTTCCAATATAGACTGCTTCAAGATTTAGAAAAAAGACCAGGTATTGGGTATTTGGTGGCACTAGAAAAAGCTAAAAAAAGGATACGATCCGAACCATTTAGTAAGAAGTTCCATTTTTCTTACTTGGAAAAAATCGCGGAGAAAGCAGAGGAAAAGGGAATTCCTTTGCTCTTTGTCAACAACCCTGAAAATCCAGTGTCTTTGCGGTGGTATGAAGACTCTAATTGGTATAAAGATCATCTTTTGTTTCTCTCAAATCTGGAAAGAAGAAAGGTTCACTTTGTGGATTTGAAAAACCAACTGAGAGCGCAAGATTTCTCCGACTTCCATCATTTTACCTACTTAGGAATGGAGAGAATGAACCCTATTTACGCTTCCCTTATCGGAAATCTATTTCCCAAATAAAGACCCATTGCAAACCTATCGAAAGATAAAGGGTTTTTATGGAAAAAGTAAAAGTAGGCATTCTCGGAGCTACAGGCTCCGTCGGGCAGAGATTCATTCAGTTATTAGAAAACCATCCCTTCTTTGAAGTTACACATCTGGCGGCTTCAGAGAGAAGTGCTGGTAAGACGTATGGCGATGTAATGCGATCAAAATGGAAGATTTCTTCGGATATTCCTTTGTACGCTAAGCCAATGGTCGTTTCACTTCCTAGCCCAAACGATACCCCAGGAGTAGACATCGTTTTTAGTGGATTAGATTCATCTATAGCGGGTGAGGTGGAAACGGCTTATGCAGAAGCTGGAGTCATGGTGATCTCCAATTCAAAAAACCATAGAATGGATCCAGATGTCCCCATCCTATCAGCTGAAGTGAACTCAGATCATCTTTCCGTGCTTTCTGCGCAAAAGACTCCAGGGAAAATCATTACAAATTCAAATTGCACCATAATGGGGGTTACTATTTCCTTAAAGCCTTTGTTTGAGGCATTTGGTTTAGAATCCGTTATGCTGTTTTCGATGCAGGCAATATCGGGAGCAGGTTACCCTGGAGTTCCCAGCATGGACATTTTGGGAAATGTTGTTCCACATATTGGGGGAGAAGAAGAAAAAGCAGAGATTGAGCCGCAAAAGTGTTTGGGTAAGGTCGAAGGTGGTCGGATTGTTTCAGCTCCCTTTGCCATTTCGGCACATTGCAATCGCGTTCCTGTATTTGATGGACATACTGTTTGTGTTTCCGCAAAATTCCGAAAAAAACCAACGGAAGCTCAAATTTTAGAGGCTTGGCGCTCTTTTCAGGGGGAACCTCAAAAATTAGCCCTACCTTTCGCGCCAGAATCACCGATTCTTTATAGAGAAGAAGAGGACAGACCTCAGCCTCGCTTGGATTTAGAAACTGGCAAAGGAATGACGACAGTTCTAGGTCGGTTGCGACCTGATCCAATCTTGGATTGGAAGTGGGTTGTTCTTTCCCATAATACGATTCGTGGAGCGGCTGGGGCGGCAATTTTGAATGCCGAACTTCTCTATAAAAAAGGATATGTCAGACTCAAATCTAACTGAAAATAAATTACAAGATTATACTCCTAGCCTCCAAAGGGTGCAAGCCATGGATGCTAGGGGAGATTTTCAGTTTAAAGGAATTTATAAAGCATTTATGGCGGTCTTTGATTGGACCGAAAAATTTGGGACTACCCGAGTTTTACCGACGATTGAACAGATCGAAAAAGAAAGTACAATAGAACGTGAAAGAGTCGAGTTCTTTGTAAATGAGCTTTGCTTTCGGATCAATCCACCTATCTTAAAAAAGCTTGTCGTAGTTGATTTCCATGGAAACGAAGTAGGGGAACCTGAGAATCCTAAAACATTTTTAAAACAAAATACGGTGTTTTGTCGCCCGACCTCTGTCGATGCTGGCTCTGTAGCTCGTTATATGGCTGGTTTAAACGAGGCTTCTACGAATGCCATTAAATCCTGGATTCAAAGTAAGCGGGAAGGACTATCCAAAGATAGTTTGCAGGCACAGATCCAAGAGGCCTTGGACAATAATAAACTCTTTGACACCTACGCTTCTACACAGATAGGAAACCTTTTTCAATGTAGTTACGATAAAACCAAAGCACAGAAAGATGCAACAATCTCACTTCATTTGAAACCGGTGCTAAGAAAGTTAGTTGATGATAAAGTCCTCTTTTTTTTGAGAAATGACAGAGCCACTAAACCAGGCAATAAATCCATATTTCTATACAACAAGCCGGAAGAGATTCGAGATCGTTATGAAGTGTTCCTGTCCATTATTCAAAACAAGATTTTACCAACTTTGCAAAAACTTGGGGTTATGGGGCAAGTGGAAGCCAGCGTTTGGAAAACTCCTAAGGCAACCCTAGACGAGATTTTAAGTTATTTGAATGAAGGGTATGGAGACCAAAAAACTTTGGTCGAAGAGACAATTCTGTTAGATGAAATTATCCAAGAAGAACGAGAAAGGGAAGAAAAGCAGAAAAAGAAAGATCTGCTGGAAGAACTTTTGGCCTATTTGGAGGGAGTTGGAAGAGTAGTTGAGGTGAATTTTTTGCGGCTAGGGGGAGAGCCCCTCGAAGACGAATTCAAGGCTATGCTTTTGTCCAACAACAATATTCTCTATGCTGAATTTGCAGATGAGAAAATTTACAACGAATTTGTCCTACATAAAAACTGCATAATGAAAGCGATTGAATCAGCAAAAGCCACATTCATTGCAAAGAAATCCAATTTAGAGATTCGAGTGCTCCTTTTGATGAATGTGTATCAGAATCTTTCTGAGGAGAGTGCGAAACGAACCCTCGAAGAAATTGAGAACCTCAGCTTATTTCAGTATCTTCCCTTTTTTACAAAGCTCTGGAGAATGATTATAGGTTCGATCAAGGTTTACAATGATGAGGCGGCAATCATTAAGGCAAGATTATCTCAAAAGCTAGTTCGAGATATGCAGGTACAAAAGCAAAAACTAATACAGATAGAAAAAGAGAAAATAAAGCAAAAATTAGCAAAAGAAAAAGAAGACCAAGAAAGAGCGGCTAAACGAGCCTCAAAAGAGGGAAATAGTTCGAAGGAATCCAGTTCAAAGGTTTTGACGGAAGAAGAAAAGAAGGCAGAAGAGGCGATGTCCGAGATCCTAAGCCTTGTGGATTCAGCTTGGGACAAAGGGAATTATCCAGATCGAGAGTATCTTCTCAGTAAGTTAAATGGAAAATACACCGAAGACAATTTGATCTTTTTTTTGAAAAAATATGGTGGGAAAGAACTCTACTCCTACCAAGTAAAAAACCAAGGGCAGACCTACCCATGGCCCATTCTCATCACCACTTCCTACTTGAAAAAGAAAGGGAAGGCACTATTGGATAAATCCAAAGCGGAAAGCCAAAAACAGAGGGATGAAAAAGTCCCCGACCAAGAAAAGTTCGATTTAGCCGATTCCCTGGTGGATTTCCTAGAAAGAACTATGCCAAAAATTAAGTAAATGCCATATTGAATTGTTAGATAGGAAAGCAAAATGCCCGCCATTGAAGACTTAAGAGCTCGTAAAACTAAAATCATTTGCACAATCGGTCCCGCGACAAATTCCAAAGAAATGATCCGGCAATTGGCAGAGGCTGGAATGGATATAGCCCGAATCAACATGTCGCATGGAGACCATGAATTTCACCGCAAAGTGATCCGCACTATCAAAAGTTTAAACAAAGATACCCTGCACAAACACCCGATCACTATCATGCTAGACACTCAGGGTCCTGAGATCCGAACGGGAGATGTTTTGAACGATTTGCATTTGAAGGTGGGAGAGACTTTCTCGTTTCATATCATTCCTGGTATGGAGGCTGAAGCCTCTAGTGTTTTCGTCAATTACAAAGATATCGTCAAAGATCTGAAAGTTGGTGATAAAGTAACTGTTGACAACGGTCTTATCAATCTCGCAGTTCAGGAAATCAAAGAAACTGAGCTCGTTTGTACAGTGCTAGACGGTGGTAAGCTAGGTTCACGAAAGCATATCAATTTGCCTGGCATTCGGGTCAATTTACCTTCCATTACACCGAAGGACCATAAAGACATTCTTTTCGGGTTAGAAGAAGACATCGATTTTGTGGCACTCTCATTTGTTCGGACTCCAGAAGATGTAGAACAGCTGAGGGAACTGATTCAGAGTAAGAACCACCATGCGCAAATCATAGCAAAGATCGAAGACCAAGAAGCAGTCAAAAACTTAGATGAGATCATTCGAGTATCCGATGGGGTAATGGTGGCGAGAGGGGATTTAGGAGTAGAGATCGAAATCCAGGATCTCCCGATTGTCCAACGACGAATCATAAAGAAATGCCAAGAAGAAGGCAAGAGAGTCATTGTGGCTACTCACTTATTGGAATCTATGATTCACAATCCTTCTCCGACCAGAGCTGAGGTCACAGACGTTGCAAACGCGGTGTACGAAGAAGCCGATGCAATTATGTTATCAGGCGAAACTGCCATGGGGAAGTATCCTATTCGATGTGTTGAAATGATGGATCGGATCGCTAGAAGAATGGAGGCATCCATCAATCTGGGAATGGCGGCACAGCGAAAACCAAAAGACAAAAAGGAAGAGATGGCGAGATCTGCGGCAAACTTAGCAGATTCTTTGCAATCACCAGCAATCATTGTGATCACAAGAAGAGGTATCACCGCTAACAACTTAGCAAGCTTCCATCCAAAGTATCCAATCATCCATGCTTTTACTAACATGACCTCGGTCAGGCGAAAACTTTGGATGACCAGAGGGATTATTCCGTATCGAGTTGATTTTTCTTCTGATCCAGAAAAAACGATCAAACTTGCGATTGAAACTCTTACCAAAAATGGGAGCCTCAAACCTGGGGAAAAGGTTGTGATTCTATCTGACATTATCGCAGGCGAAGAAAGGGTGGAGACCATACAAGTTCGCGATGCAAAGTAAGTAGGCAAAAAAGTCTGAAAAAGCAGATTTTCACAATTGTTGTATACCAAGCAATATTTGTATTTTCGCATCTTTACTCTCAATCCATTCCAGCAACTGACAAATCCAAGCCATCGCCACCCAAAAACAATTCTAATGTAAATTCTGCAACAAAACCAAATCCTGTTACTGTTAAACCCGATTTGCCTTCATGGCTTGGAGAATTTAAAAAATTAGATGAACAGGAATTAGCAGAGAAGAAAGAAGGTTGGTATGCTACTGGCCTCCCGCTCTTTGGAGACGACGCAGTTGCGGGACGGGGGATAGGGGTTCTAGCAAACATTTTTTACAACGGAGACAAATCAGCACCCTCTTTTGCATACACTCCGTACGAACATATGGTCAATGTAGGATTCTATCAGACGAATCGAGATACTCGCAATTACTATGTGGCTTGGGATGCCCCGTATTTTTTGGATACTCCGTTTCGTTTGCGATCACTTGTAGGTTTTGATTCAAATCTTTTCAACCAGTATTTTGGGCAAACAAGCGCTAGTCTAGCACCATTGCAGTTCAATGAAAGAAATCAGCCAGACGGTCGAATCGTTAGAAATGCCACCTTTTCCGAATTTGAAAATGCGAACTCCTTTGTCACAAACAGAGGAGTAGGAAGGGAAGCAGTTTCGACGCAAAGAAGACATGAGTATCAATTTCAAACCACTTATGCTCAATTTTTTATAGATAAAACGATTTGGAAGGTCATGCGCCTTTGGGGTGGTACCGAGCTTTCAAACAATATTGTTCGTCGTTACGATGGAAAATGGACAACGGCAAAAGATCCAGTAAGTGGCATTATGGTTCCAGTTCAGGAAGACACAACTTTAGTAACCGAAGAAAGTCGAGCAGGAAAGATCATTGGAACTGAAGGCGGCTACTTGAATTATATGAGGGGTGGTATAGCCTATGATACTCGGGACTATGAACCAGATCCGGATAGTGGATGGCTCATCGAATACAATATCAATCGAGCCGAAAAGAAAATTGGATCAGATTATAGTTACACGAGGCATTTTGTCCAAGTTAAGAATTTTTGGCAACCCTTCCCGAAGTATTTCAAAGAATTGGTGTTTGCCCAAAGGGCGGCATTGACCAAAATAGAAGGTGAGGTTCCGTTCTTTGAATACCGTTATATTTATTCGATAGATGGACCTATGGGGGCACTCGGCGGTCAGAACACATTGAGGGGCTACCGGCAAGAGAGGTTTACGGGTCCAGTCATCGGTTTTTATAACTTTGAATTGAGGTGGAGACTCGGGAGTTTTCATTTTTTAGATCAGTATTTCCAAGTGAGCTTAGTTCCTTTCTATGACATTGGAAGAGTCTGGGATAGGCTTCGTGAGATTTCGACTTTGGGCTACAAACACTCCCGTGGAATCGGGGTTCGAATTGTTTGGGATCAGGCGACTGTTATTTTAATGGATTGGGCAGTATCAAAAGAAGATAAATTGTTTTATCTGGACATTGGTCATACTTTTTAGAGATGAGATTTAGAATTTAAGATTTTGAATTGGGAAATTAGGAGAAGGCTATGGCTGACAATTTCAAAGTAGTATGGGTGACAGGGGCTTCTTCTGGGATCGGCGAAGCATTGGTAATGGAGCTCGCAAAACAGCCAAATACAAAAGTAATCCTATCCGCAAGGCAAAGCGCAGAACTAGAACGAGTGCAAAAAGAAGCAGGCTTGGATTCCGATCGAGGACATGTTCTTCCTTTGGATCTAAGCCAAAGCAATTCTTTCCAAGCGATTGTTGAATCAGCGATCCAGAATTGGGGAAAAGTAGACGTTTTGATTAGCAATGGAGGTATCAGCCAAAGGGACTTAGCTGAGAACACTAGTTTGGAGGTAGTCCGAAGACTGATGGAGGTAAATTTCTTTGGAAATGTAGCTTTATCCATGCTTTTGTTTCCCCATTTCAAAAAAAGAGGATCTGGAAAATACGTGATTGTATCGAGTGTAGCAGGTAAGACGGGGACTCGTTTCCGATCGGCTTATTCGGCAAGTAAGCATGCATTGCATGGATTTTATGATAGTTTGCGTGCCGAAGCTTTTGAATATGGAATTGGAGTCACACTTATATGCCCTGGTTATGTGAAGACCAAGATTTCTTTTAATGCCTTGACCGGTGCAGGGAAACCGCAGAATAAAATGGATGATGTTCAAAACAATGGACTCCCTCCACAATTAGTTGCTCGCAAAATCATTTCTGCTTATGAAAACAATAGGGAAGAAGTAGTGATAGGAGGACTTCAAGAACACTTAGGAGCATTGTTAAAGAGATTTTTCCCCCGTCTTCTTTCTCGGATTCTGCGAAAAGCAAAAGTTACTTAAATCATGCCTTGGAAAGATGGACATCCTCGGGGTGTTTTTAAGAAAATTCTGATCTCAGAGGAGGCGAGAAAAAAGGAAGCTGAGTCTCTTTCAGAGAGCTTAGCAAAATTTCAGGAAGAATTGATTTCAGGAACAAAACCTCCATCGAATATTGTTTTTCAACTAACTATACTTTACTTGCTTTCCCGTTTCGGAAAAATCTCTTATTTGTCTACTGGCAAACCTCTGCCTCCCATCTCCGATGTAATTGCGTTTTTGGATTCCGTTCGATTTTACGGACTACCTGATTCTATTCGCTTGACTTTGTACCATTGGGTTCGGGGAGATTGGGACATTCGTTTGGTTGAGATTGATCCCACTTCGCAGGAAATGTTAGAAGCCCAAAGCCAAGGCTTTCGATTGGCTTCTTTTCCTTGGGGTTTGGCTTTTTCAGGTGAATTGACTGAAGAGGGGAGAGATTGTATCGAACATCTATTACACGATCTTGCTCATGCTTATATGTTTTTTAGAGAGGATTATGATCATAAAGGTCAAATTGCTTTTTTTTCCAAAATGAAGGACGAATTGCCCAGAGTACAGGCTCAGTTTTCATTTGATCCTATTTTCCAAGAGAAACTGCGGTATTGTATCTCTGATATGAACTCGCACCCCGCTCATCTCTCTGCATATTGGAATGCGATTCAGAAAGAAGCACTGGAAAGATCCCAATGCTAAAACTTTTGTTTTTTGCCAATATTTGCTTTTTAGTTGGCTTGATTTGGACCATTCAACTTGTTCATTATCCTTCTTTTGCTAAGGTAAATCCAGATCGATTTTTAGATTTTCATTCTTTTCATACACGATCCATTAGCTTGATAGTTATACCTTTGATGCTTTCGGAACTGATTCTAAGTCTATGGATTCTAGGCCAAGATCAGTCTTTACTTTCTCTTGTAATGTTTGCTTTGCTTTTGATCATTTGGGGGAGTACGGCTTTTCTTTCTGTCCCTCTACACAATCAACTTAGCTTAGGGTATTCGGAGAAAGCAATTTCAGCCTTGGTAGCAACTAACTGGATTCGAACAATTGCCTGGACTGTGCGCGGAATCATCGCTTTCATTTGGATTCAAAAATGAAAGCTAGAATAAAAGTTGCGTTTGGTATCTTATTTCTTTTTAGTTCCTTTTTTCAAATCGATTCGCAAGAAAAAAAGACAATAGTTGTTATTCGATTGGTTCGAGGATACTCAAAATTGCCAGTGAGTGATGCTACGATCGTAGTTAAGAAAGCTCAGGTTTCAGGCGTGACTGACAAAGAAGGGACATTGAAACTAAGTTTTTCAAATCCCGATTTTTATGAATTTAGGGTGGTTTTGCCTGATAAAGTCCAAACATTTACCCGTGAAGTTCGATTCTCGGGTCAAGAGATTACCCTCGCTTTACCTGAACCAAATGCCTCTGGTTTGGTTGTCCAAGGAGAAAGGGACAAAGCTCCTTTGTCAAGGTACGGCTTAAACCAGGAAGAAATCAAACGACTCCCAGGTGTTTCTGGCGACTCACTGAAAGCTTTGCAAACCATTCCGGGAATCGCCATTGGAGTTCCCGTTGGGCTCGTTCCGACTGTGTTTTCTGGAGTGGCTGGGGCAGTAGAAGGAGTTCCCTATACGAATAGTACGCGAGGGGACTTAAGCCTTCGTGGTGGCGGAACACGCCAAAACCTCTTTCTTTTTGATGGGTTTCTTTTACCGTATGCTTTCCATTTAGGAAACCAGTCCAGTGTTCTAAACAATAATATCATCAAGTCCTTTGATGTTTATACTGGCGCTTTTCCGGCTAGGTATGGTTTTGCGACTGGGGGTGTGATTGCCATTGATGGGGTGGATCGAGTTGATGAAAATAAAACAGTTCTCAATATCAATTTGTTTCTAACAGATGCCTATAACCAAACGAAGATATTGCCAGGTCTTTCGATGGTAACTGCGGGCAGGAAAAACTATCCTAATTTTGTACTTCTCCGAACCTATCCCGAAGGAATCCCGCAAGATGCCAAATTTGCGGAATACCACGATTTTCAATGGAAACTGTTTTGGGATTTAAATTCAGATCATAAATTGATTTTTCAGACTTTTGGATCCAGGGACAGGCAAGCCTATACACGTCAACTAGCAAGTGTGGAACGGGACGGAGCTGATCCCAGGCCGCCTGTTGGTCTTGATCGCCAATTTCGAACGGATGGAATTCGATACATTTGGAAAGGAAAGAATTTTAGAAACACTTTGTCATATTCTAGAACGGAATTCAGAGAATTCTTTGAATTGAGATTCTCGAACCCGGCAACAGGAGAAAACATTTTTGGTTTGCAAAACAGAACGGCTGACACTTTTCATTTCGCAGAACAAAGACTCGAATTTGAAATTCTAGAAGATATGCTCAAATGGGAAGTAGGTGCCCAATCGCGAGTTCGGGAAACTACTTTGAAGGGAGAGAACATTTCATCTCGAAACCGCCTATTCAATGATATATTTGATAACCTACTGAACAATAGTGCCTCATTCCGATCCGTGATTGACGGCGATAGAATCCGACTACGAGAAGGAGCTCTGTATACAGAACTTCAATCCAAATGGAAAGGATTTAGATTCACTCCGGGGGCAAGAGTAGATTATTACGACGGCAGTGGCGAGACCAATCTGTCTCCTAGAGTTTCAGGCGGTTATGTGATCGACTCTACGAAAACATCCTTTCTAGGAGGGCATGGGATTCATTACAATTCGCCTGTTTCCGTAGAACAGCTCTCTGCAAAATCTGGAAACCCAAACCTGTTTATGGAAAGATCTGAACACAATGCCATTGGAGTCGCACAAGAATTTCCAAATGGTTGGAATTTAAAACTAGAGGCCTTTCGCAATCTCTTTCAAAACATTGTTGTACCAGATAATTTTGCTGTGGATCCCTATTCAAAAAACATAGATCCGCGTATAGCTGTTCGGGATTTAACAAGAGGGTCGTACGATCCTTTGATTTCAAGGTCCCTAGCTTACTCCAATTCGGGTTATGGTTCTTCTGAAGGTTGGGAATTATTCTTAAAAAAGACAAAGGACCCGAGAGAAGTATCTGGATTGTTTGGCTGGATTTCCTATACAAACTCTATTACAAAAAGAATCAACAACCAGCCTCGCACATTGAGTGAAGATGTAACTCGTAGAAACCTGGAAAACCAAAATAGGCGGTTACTTTCGCAAACTCTTCTGGGAACCAATTATTTGAATTACTATGATGATAATTCTATCGAGGTAGTTTTCAACAACGATAGAAAAGAACTGTATGATTTAGATAGAACACATATTCTGAATGTGGTCTTTGGGTACAAATTCAATGAAGCTTGGCAATTGGGGGGAAGGTTTCGATACTTTTCTGGAGCACCCTATACACCCATAGTCAATGCCTCGCGAGTCAATCAGCTGGCATCCACGGGCTTCAATCTGTTTCTTCCAGAGTATTCTGGTAATTTCAATAGCGATCGTTTTATTCCTTACCACCAAATAGACATTCGCTTAGATAAGTTTATCACTTACGATTGGGGCTATTTCAATTGGTATATTGAACTAGTCAATTTATATGGAAGGAGAAATGTTTCAGGACAAGATTTTGATAATTTTAGAGCCTATCAACGGGGTTCTAATCCAGCTCCTATTTTTGATACTGTTAATTCACCCTATGTCCAAGTGGTCCGACCGGGCGGAAATCTAGTCTTTATTCCCATTTTAAACATCGGGATGGAGGTAAGATTTTGAAACTAATTCGATGGAAAGTCTGGTTATTACTAGTCGGTATTCTTATCATTTCATCTATCGCATGTCAGTATAAAGATGGAAATGAATTGATCAAAAGAGAAAACAGTAACAATCTAGAGTTGATTTTTCTTTTACAGAATGTGCAATCGCAAGGGAATTGTAATGTTTCTGTCAGACAAAATGAGGTAGTTTCTAAAACTTGCAATCGCAGAATTCGGGCTCTTTGTAATTCGCAAATTGCAATTTTGACCCAGCCAGAAATAAATCTTCTACTATTGGATCAGAACTCGATCCGAAAGAAGTTTTCAAATTGTACAGAGAGCCTCGGTTTTTCAGGAATCTTGACTTTAAGACCTTCTACCCAATCAGAAATAGACACAATATCTCAGAACAACAAATATGAGTCAGTGGATTCTTGTGAAGGCGCTGGCTTTTCATCTACCAAAAGAATCGCGACTTCCCAGGAACTTTCCTTTCTGCAAACGGCAAAAGGAAGAATTGGGCAAGGCGCTGAAAGAATCATTACCAATCGATTGGCAACCCAAGCTTCTAAAGACTCCGCAAACCTTTGCCTTTCGGAAGCTTTCCTCGAGGAAGAAAGAACATTGCTACGTGGGCTAACGAACGGCGAAATACTACTTGAATTTCCCAAGAATTGAAAAGCAGCCTAATGAAAATATAGCGTAAGATTTCATTAAAACTTTTTTCCAAGCTCTTCGGCTAAACGCTTAGTAAACAATTCCATGCCTTTCTTATTCAAATGGATCATATCATAGCAATATTGTCCATTGTCTCCAGACCCAAGAGAATCTTGCATATCTATAGCATCTAATACTTGCTTGTCTCCCAGGGCTTCTTGGAGCCCTTCTCTCCAGACCTGCATCCTTTCTTTCGGGCTATAGGCTCTGAGCAAGTTGGAGTAGGGTGCAAAAACATTGATAATTTTGATATTTCTGTCTTGAAGGAGCGTATAATTTTTCTTCAGTCTGCGAAAGTATCGTTCTGTTCGATCTGTCTTACTTGGATCGCGTGGGATAGAAAAGGACACGACGCATGTTTCATAGACCATTCGCTTATGGTCTGGGTTGGAGTTTTCTGGTATTCGATTTTCTCCGGGTAAACGAGAAATGCAATCCTCTAAACCTTGTAAACCATAGCCTTCTATCGATTCCAATTGGGGATTTTCGTAGACAAAAGGATAGGCGTCTTCTTCTGGTTTCTTCCGAGCAAGTGCTTTCAATCTGTCTTGCGGGTTCACGATAAAATCCGAGATATCTTTCCTGTATGCTACGGTTTTCAAGGCAAGGAAAAGATAATCACTCCCAATGGGCTTATATTCAAAATCTTTAATATAACGGAATGATTGAATTGGATCCACTTCTGATAGCATGGAGAGGGTAGGTTCGGTCAATTCGTCTTTGTCAACCCATGCCATACCGGGCTCTATGATATGAACCAATACTTTCACTTTTGGAAAGGACTCTAAATACTTTTTCAAAACCGCATGCTGGACAACCAGCTCAGAAGCTCGAACGGCAATGGACTGAACTTTGGTATTTTTCGACTTTAGCTCTTCATTTAGCAATCTAAGGCTGATACCTTCGAAGGCAATGGAGGTTCCCAAAATCAAAACATCCGGTTCTAGGTCTTTTTTTGCCAGTGTCACTTGATTAGTAACTAAATTGATGTTTGCCGCGTATGAATTGCGCTTTAAATACGGGGTATACAACCCCCATCGAAACAAGAGTTCAATGAAAATTAGGACAAATAGTACAATTCCCATTTGCCGATTGAGAAAGAAATCCTTTATTGCTTTTAATTTCATTAGAATTGAAAATACAGAAAACTTTGGTTCTCTGTGACTCCAAAAAAGATGAGTAGATAGACATTCACTAAAACAAAGAGAGGAAATTTGTATCCGCTTTCCCCTGTAACGGTATCCACTTTTCTATTGCGAAATAGATAACTGGCAAGATAGCAAATAATCAGTAGAATGCCATATCGATAATTCATATAACGAGCCAATTCTATTTGCGAATTTCCAAGAAATAGGAGGGACTTCATCATTGAAAGTGCTTTCTCCATGTTCTCGGCACGGAACATAACAAAACCGAAAGCAAGGCAAAACATAGTGAAAATCCTCGCTCCGATATCATAAACAATTCCTCCAGTCTGGTTTAACTTAGCGCAGATTTTAGTTTCAGAGTATTTTTTATGGATTAGTAACATCGCGCCCTGCCAAAGACCCCACGAAACATAGTGATAGGCGGCACCATGCCAGAGCCCCGCAAAAAGCCACGTGATCATTATATTTCTTACGTAATTGAATGAAGATACTCGGGAACCACCTAAAGGAATGTAGATATAATCTCTAATCCAAGTGGAAAAAGAAATATGCCATTTTGACCAATGGTCGGCTATGTTTCTACAAGCCATGGGAAAATTGAAATTCGGGTCAAATTGAAATCCGAATAACCGAGCCACACCTATTGCAATATCCGTATATCCAGCAAAATCAAAGTAGATTTGCCATCCAAAAGCAAGTGCCCCAGTCCAAATTTCAATGGGGTTTAGGGTTTCATAATGCAAAAAGGTATGGTCAACCACCTTCGCCAGATTATCAGCAAAAACAATTTTTCTTGTAAAACCGATTAGAATCAAGGCAGACGCAATGCGAATGTTTTCTTTTTGAACTAGCAGGCGAGAATCTAGATCGCGAAAGAAAGTTTCCGCACGAACGATAGGACCTGCAACCAATTGCGGAAAGAAGGCTACGTACAAAGAAAAATCTAAAAAAGAACTTCTGACTTTGATCTTTCCAAAGAATACATCAATCGTATAACTCATAGACTGAAAGGTATAGAAAGAAATTCCCACAGGGAGAACTAAGTCCAGAGGTTGAGGTGCAGGATTCAATATACGTAAATCCCCCAAAACAATAAGAAGAAAGTTAGTGTATTTGAAGAAACCTAGAGTTCCAATGTTTACTAAAAGGGAAGTGCAAAGGAGAACTCTCCTAAAGAGTTTATTATTTGGATTCTTTTCTAATTGAAGCGCAACCACATAATCTATGATTGTTGAGAATATGAGAATGAAGACATAGGCATTGATTCCCGTTTCACAAAACAGGTAGGAAATCCAATTGATGGAAAAAGTGAGCTCTTCAGAGCAAACCACATTTGCGGGCTTCCAAGCCATGTAAAAATAGTAACTGGCGAATAGAAAAAAGAGCTTTTGCCATTTGTTCCCCAGAAGATTGCCTACAACCAGAGTAAAAGCAAAA
>JAIXRB010000020.1 GCA_027485405.1 Leptospiraceae bacterium
AGTACCGAGTTGACTTTTGTAATCATTGTTTCGTTTATAGCAGGACTGATAGCCAAAATTCCTGAGTTTACTGCAATCAAAGCCGACTTTTTTTACCCAAGAAATATTGCATTTATAATTTTTCCTTTACTGACAGCATATTTCTCTTGGAGACAAAACATTCAGCCTAAAAAACTATTCATTATTTCAGTCGTCATTTTAGTTTCTGTTTTCTACATCAATATTCTTCCAGACAATTCTAAAAGTGACACACTAATTCTTGCTTGTATCCACTTGCCTCTATTTTTATGGGCTGTTTTAGGCTTTACATTTGTCGGAGACAATTTGAAAAACTATCACAAGCGTTTGGACTTTATTAGATATAATGGAGACCTAGTTGTAATGACTACCATAATTCTTATTGCAGGTGCTATTATGACTGGAATTACCCTTGGGTTATTCTCTCTTATCAAATTAGAAATATATGATTTATATTTCAAATACATTGTTGTTTGGGGACTTGCAGCCTCTCCAATTGTTGGAACTTATCTCGTTCAGACAAATCCTCAATTAGTAAACAAAGTTTCTCCGGTAATCGCTAAAGTTTTTACTCCTTTAGTCCTTTTGACACTTATAATTTATCTAATGGCTGTAATTGGAACTGGAAAAGACCCCTACGATGACAGAGACTTTCTTTTGATTTTCAATATGCTCTTAATTGGGGTAATGGCAATTATTCTGTTCTCAATTGCAGAGACTTCAAAAAATTCAGAAAGTAAAGTTGGAACTTGGCTTCTACTTGGACTTGCAATTGTTACAGTCATTGTGAACAGCATTGCCTTATCAGCAATTTTATTCAGAATTTCAGAATGGGGTATCACTCCAAACAGACTTGCTGTTTTGGGTGGAAACATTCTTATTTTGACAAATCTGTTTATTGTTACGTATAGACTTTTTAAAACAATCAAAGACAGCAACGAAAAAGATAACATTGAAAAAAGCATTGCGGCTTTTTTGCCCATTTACAGCATTTGGATAATAATTGTGACTTTCATTTTTCCAATTATCTTTAACTTCAAATGACAGAAAGGCAAAGAAATATGGCACATAACACGGGATTTGCGTCAGGCGGGGTGACGTGCAAATTTGGAGCTTTGTGCCTCTATTCAAGTTCAGTGCTGGTTGACAGTTTTGTGCTCCGAAACCCGCCCGAATGCAAAGCCCGAAAACGTTATGCGAAAGGTCAGTAAATTTATTTATTAAAGAGTAAATTGATTGCAGAAAAATAACATGAGAATAAAATTGATTTTAATAATTGTTGTAGTCATTAATTTGACTTGGGATTGTAAAACGGTTCATTTGAAAAATGAAATCTACGTAACACCTGATCAATTTATCAATCAAGCGGATGCTAACCGATATTTAGGTAGAGCAAGTCAAAGTAGGATAGAAATGCAAAATCCTGCACCAGCAGGAAGCCCAATCTTCCTTAAAGGTGAAAAATCGTATTTATATGCTCACTCAAATTTACCAATAGTTCAAGGCGATCCAGAAGGAGAAACTAATATAAATGTCATTACTAATAGATCATTTAAAATTGATTTAGGTGTATCTTTAAAATTAGCTAATGAACAAAAGGAAAATCTAGTTGAAATTGAAAAAAATATTGTTCAACAAATTTCTTCAAAAACTACAAGTAAATCACAAAATTCTATTCAAAAACAGAATAATCCTCGTTCTATAACAAAATCAACCTCAATGATTTTACCTATTTCATTGAAAGAACAAATAAAAAATCAAGAATTTGCAATTGAAGCCTTAAAGTATCTTCAAACTGAAAATGTTAAAACTGATTTTTTGATTACAAAAATACTTTCTGTAACAAAATTCGATGTTGGTTTTGAGATAAATAATAATAACATTAAAAGCAATTCGTGTGGTTTTTTCGGTTTAAAAAATGATGAACCAAATGCATTTGTTACGAAGGCTTTTAAGGTAAATTCTAAAATAACAGTAGAGTCCAGTAATAATTTATCAGCAGGTTTTAAAGCTTCATGGAAAGATCTTTCAAATAGAACTAAGAATAATGCCACTATTAGTGTTCTATTCGAAAATGGTACTGGTGGAGAGCCTGATAAATATTATATTCTGGCAAATGGTTCTTGGAGTGCGGTTGAAGTTGAAACTTTCAATTCAAATAAATGTAAATAATAATATATTATTACTGACCATTCGCATAACATCCGCTACCCACTTCGCTTCGGGACTACGCCCTCGCTCGGCCTGCGGCAAATTCCTCTCCGGCATGTCACTTGCCTCCGCAAGGTCCGCGCCGACGCTAACGCCTCCTTCAGAGGCTCAGCTCCGAGGAACGTCGGGTAGCTAGTTACGTTATGCGAAATCATTAAATTAATTAAATTGAGGAAGAATCTATGTTAGATCAAATTTGTGAAAAAAGACCATTTAAAACAAGAAATGCAGATGAATATTCTTTAGCGGACGTTTTTGCCTTGTTTGTCGATCCGAACAAGTCTTTAGTAAATCCGTTTGAATTTGAAAATAACATTATTAAAGGAAGAATGGGTTCGGGTAAAACGATGTATTTAAGGGCAAACTATGCATATCATCAGTATGGGTTAGTTGTCTCCCTACTAGATAACGTTAATCCTATTCTTCCGATTTATATCAAATTATCGGATTATCAAAATATTCAAGAACCTGAAAAGATTTATCACAAGATTCTTTTAAGATTGATTAAAGAAGTTATTGATGCTTTCATGCTGATAAAAAATTCAGCGGCCCTAGCAAATCTTCATGAGGGTTTCTCGGGACTTCCCGAAGAAATATACAAATCCCAGGATAAATTGGGCGAAATAATGAAGCATTATAAAAAACTTTCTTCCTTAGAATTTACAGAGAAGGTTTCAAGTCTCGTAAAGACTTCAGGCTCAATTAAATCGAAAATTTTTGAGTTCTTATCGGGATTAGAAAATAAGTATGAAACTGAGTATAAAACTAAAGAGAATCCAACTATTGAAGATATTAGCGATGTCTATAAAACATTACTGAGTGCAATGAATGGTAAATTGCTAATCTTATTTGATGAAGCTGGCTCAATAAATCGATCATTTTTCAAATCTGAACAGAATTCTCAGTCCTATTTTGAAATTCTCATGAACCAGCTAAGAACATTGGAATTCGCAAGAGTTAAAATTGCTGTTTATCCGCAGACGGTCTCAGATGTTCTAACCGAAACTCGATATGGTGATGTTGTCTTTTTACAAGATGACATACTAGAAAGAAAAGGCTTTAATACTTTTATCCAACGAGTTCAAACACTCATAACAAAGTATATCTATAACATTACTGGCATTTCTCTCAACATTGATGATCTATTTGAGACAGAAACAAATTATACGCCGATTGAACATTTGATAAATGCTTCTAATGGAAATATGCGAAGATTTATCCAACTTATGGACTTAACTATGGTTGAATATTACGAATCCGAAAAACAGCCAATGAAAATAAATACTCAAATTATTGAACAGGCTCTAATTAGAAGTGCAAAATCTATGGAGGATTTACATTCCGATATTGACAAGGAATTTTTAAGTTCCGTTGCCAAAGCTTGTAAAGCTAGGTCAACATATAAATTTCTATTCCCTAATAACGCACCAAATCTATATAAATTTACAAACAAATCTTCCGAATATAATCCGATTAATATCTTAGATTTAGGAAGCGGAAGAAGAGGAACTGTATATGCATTTGACTATGCATTCTGCGTTTACAAAGGTATTCCTACTCACCATCTAAAGGAAACAGAAAAAATTGATAGAAATCGCTCATTAAGCTCCGGCACCTGGATCAATAAAAATACAACTTTATCTGAAGCGTTGCTAGAAGTATTGGAAATTCCAGGTAAAATCGAAGGAACAATTGATTATCTAACTGAAAATAAGGAAAGAGGATTTATAAAAACCAACGACGGGAATGAATATTTTTTTGACAGGACAAATATCATCGAACAGGATAAAAATAAAATTCTGCACGTTGAAAAAAATGTCCGGTTCTTTCCTGCAAAAATTGAAGACTCATTGTATGCAACCTATCTAGAAATTCCATAAAAACGACTTCGCATAACTGCGGCTGACACGCTACGATAGGAACTTGCGCCCTCGATCGGTCTAAAGGCACATTGTCCTCCGTCACGCTTCTTGCTTTGCAAGAAGGCGCCGACGCAAACGCCTCTGCGAGGCTCAGCTTCGGATAACGTCGTGTAGCCTAGTTCGTTATACTCCATTACCTAAGTGTATGACTCAGGACATGGGTAATGATTTGATGCATTGAAGAGGATTTGACTTCAACAATCGGATAAGGAATCAGCTCTATTTTTATTTAAAGTTCTTTTAATGAGAATAGCGGACAGTAGATCGAAAAAAAATAATTGACGGAAACAGCTTTAGAGCTGTATGCTGAATTGTGACAGGCAAGGACCTAATTAAGTTACTTAAAAAGTATAAATGGGAGCTTGATAGAGTTTCCGGCTCTCACCATATTATGAAAAAAGATCATAAGACACTTTCAGTCCCTGTTCATGGAAATAGAGATATCCCAACAGGAACACTAAATGCAATTCTCAAACAAGCAGGATTAAAATGAAGATATACTATCCAGCACTTATAAAGAATAGTAAAGATGGATCATTCAATGTAGAATTTCCGGATTTGCCGGGTTGCTTAACGTTTGGAAATAACCTAGTAGAGGCAGTTGAATTTGCAAAAGAGGCATTAACTGGATATTTAGAATCAATAGATTCTAGAAAATTACTGATTCCAGAGCCAAGCAAGATTAAAGGGAAAGATGTTTATTGGATTTCCCCAGATAAAAATGTATCTTTTGCAATATGGCTCAAGAAAAAAAGAGAAAAACTAGGATTAAGTCAAAAACAGATTGCTAAAAAGCTTAAAATCACTTATCAAACCTATCAGAAATTTGAAGATCCTCATAAATCGAATCCGACTTTGAAAACCATAATCAGATTGGAAAAAGTTTTTGAAGAGGATTTGATATTAGTTTAGTTCGACACTGGGTATAACTACAAAATACCTCTGCACTTCTCTCCCACATAGGGAGAGGTAAGGGATCGCTCGGGCTGCGCCATATTCCCTTAAAGTAGTTCGTTTTTAATGTAGAATGGAATGTTTATGACGTTTCTCCTCGATATTCTTCCGATTTGAATTGAATGTTTTCAACCATTTAGCTTGAACAGAGTTTTGAGATTTCATATTGTCCTTCTAAAATGCAGGGAGTCTTCCGAAGTCTTATCGACCCTTCGGAAATCTCTCATCCTTCTGGGGCAGGGTTCTCTGTCGTTTTGGAAGGAAACTCCCCAAACAAAATTGTAACGAAAGAAAAGAAAGTGTCAAATAAAAAAAGACTAGGTTAAAGCAAAAACCTTTTTGACTAAATCGAAATCATACAAAAATACATAGAAAACTTAATTAATGAATTAAGTTTAATCTTTTCATGGAAACCGATTATAAAAACTGCAATTGTGAATTTCAAAACTGAAGCAATTTTATTTAAAGAAGATTCGTTCAACGCAAATAAAAATAGCCTAAGATTGTTTTTTGTAAAAAGAACTGACAAAAATGATTTTATTCGCATTGATCCACAAAATGTTAATTTTTTATCACTAGAGAGAGAATCGTGAAAATTGGCTTACGGCGTATAACTTTTGCCGATACCCTGCACTTCGGATTTTCGCCTTCGCTTGGCCTACGGCCCAAAGGCTTAGGCAGAAATTTCTCTGGGGAATAGTTACTACTGGTCGTTATAGAAAAGATTCCTAAAGTCCCTTAAAGTCCTCGAAAGTCCACTTTAAAGTCGATTAAAGTGATTTAAAGTAAATTTAAAAAGTTCGTGAAAAGGCCTTGGATTTTAGTTCAGGATTTTAAATTAAAATATCGCTCGAAACCTAAGGTCTCTTTAATTCAGAAATCTGCAGCTCCGAATCGAATTTTGACACTTTTTATTTCCAATTCTTTTAATAATTAGGAGAA
>JAIXRB010000147.1 GCA_027485405.1 Leptospiraceae bacterium
CCCAAGAATTAAAGTCCAAAGGTTCGGTAACTCCCGTTCGTTTCGAGAAAGTCACAGTCCTTTTTACAGATTTTAAGGGATTCACTAAAGTAGCTGAGGGCATGGATGAACAAGAGCTCTTGCGTGAGTTAGACGCTTGTTTTACCCAATACGACGAAATCTGTTCTCGAAACAATATCGAGAAACTGAAAACTATAGGAGATTCCTATATGTGTGCTGGCGGTTTGCCTATCATCAACCAAACCAACGCAATTGATGCCTGTTTGTCGGCATTGGAAATCCAAGCATTCATGCGCCAATTGAAAGAAATCAAAACAGCTATTGGAGATAAATTTTGGGAACTGCGCTTAGGGATTCATACGGGACCTGTTGTGGCTGGGGTGGTAGGTCGATTCAAATTCGCTTACGACATTTGGGGGGATGCGGTAAACGTAGCTTCTCGGATGGAATCCAGCGGGGAGCCAGGTAGAATCAACATTTCCCATTCTACATATAACGAAGTTAAATTTTTCTTTGAAACTGAGTACAGAGGAAAGCTTTATGGGAAAAACAAAGGTGAGATGGACATGTTTTTTCTCAACCGATTGAAACCAAAATACTCCCAAGACCCAGAAGGCATTGCTCCCAATAAGGAATTCAGAGAAATCTATGCAAAAATCCAAGCTGGTGGCAAGGTTCGTTACAAGAACGAACCGAAAAATACTCCAAGTTAAAATTTAAGAGCTACGTTTACGTTTGCTCTTCTTCTGCTAACCAAGTTCGAAGGAGCTGGGCCACATCTTCGGGTTTTTCTTTTGCCAAGTTGATAGCATTCTCCAAAAGTTCTCTTCGCAGTTTCTCATCCAGAGAGAGCTCGACTTCGGCTCCCCCTTCATCCATAACTCGAAGTGCCGCTTCTCTCATCATTTGTTGCTGAGCGGCTAACTCTTCTTCTCTGAGTCTTCGTCGGCGAGCAATTTCTTTCTTGATTGCTCGGTAGACTAAAACTGCCATAATCAAAATGATTAAGATAATAAGTGAGGCAACAACCATGTTTCGAACGGCCTTTTGTCTTTGGTATTCTTCGTCTTCACGTAAGAACTGTTCGGTTCTGTCTTTGGGAATCGATATAACTGAAATTTGATCGCCTCTTGATCTAGTATAGCCCATAGCGGCTTCTAAGTTTTTTCGAACAAGTTTGAGATCTGATTCTGAGACTGGAATGTACTTTCGATCAAAGCCAGTGCCATCGGCCTTTTCTTTCTTTTCCCACATTCCATCTACCACAACGGAAAGGGCTATCTTTTCTACTCGCCAAGGTTGCTTTTTAATATCGCGAACCCGTTTGTTGAATTCATAGTTGTTTATGTTTTCTTCTTTTTGATACTCGGCCTTTTGGTAGTCGGTATCTTTATAGCCAGGTGGGATGTTCGGCTCGGTACCGGCTGGGCCATCTGGTGTGAAGCCTCGACCTTTAAATGCTTCTTTTGTTTCTTTGGAAGAAACTTTCATGGCGTTCCCTTCCACGAGCTTTAGCTCTGAGTAAGGCGTTTCCGGGTTGTCCTGGATTGCCACGACTGGAGACACTTCGTTCTCTTGAATGGTCTCTTGGTCCCAGTTTAATACGTATTCAAAACGAGTGATATCGACTCTGTCCTCTCCACCCAAATACCAGCGTAAGGTGTTTCGCATATCGATAAGTCGTTTCACTCTTTCTTCTTCTTCGATACGTAGTTTTTCTTGAACAATCCTCAGTTCTAATTTTTCTTTTTCAAGGTCTTCCTCAAAATCAGAAATGATCTTTCCATCTGCATCTGCTACGCTAACGTTTTCGTTTTTCAGTTTGGGAACGGCTCTTGCCACCAAGTTGACAATACCTTTGATTTCTTTTTTGCTAAGCCCGTCTACACCAGGTTTGAAATGTAAAATGACACTAGCTTTCACCGGATACGCATTTGCCTCAAACAAATCAGGTTCGGGCATAGCTATATTGACATCAGCCTTTTCAATGGGTCGCAATGTCATTAAGGACTTTTCAATTGCCCCTTTGAGAGCACGGTATTTTTTGATATCTTTGTCAAACTGTGTTTCAGTGAACTTTTCGATATCGAATAGCTCCCAACCCGAAACACCAGCGGGTAGCATATTTTCTTGAGCTAACTTTGTAATGATTTCTTGTCTCTCATCTGGGTTGACAGTGATCATGCTAGCATCACTTGTTCCATACGTATAGCCTAATGCGTCTAATTTCTTAGTCACTTCAGCAAAATCTTTTGAGTCTAAGTCTTTGAAGAGAAGGATCTTATTTTTTTGTGAGGCGAATCCAGATAAAGCCACAAAGGCGACCAAAACAGCGAGCAGGACTCCTCCGAGGATGAGCTTTTTTGTGGTGTCGAGCTTTGCAAAAAGCTCTTTTGCATTATTGATGATTTTCTGTAGGGCTTCGGGCATAGGTTTGGCTGGCTTAGGAGACATAATTTAATGAAAGCACGAGGAGTACAACTCTTTTTTTGGGGCGGAGGGGGATTCTCGGGAGGTTGGGAGGAAGGGACCTAGAAATTATTTAGTTTGGTAGCGGGAACGAGTCCTGTTTCTTGTGTATATTGTTTTCCCTATAAACACTAAATAGGCAATTGAATAAAGAACTCAGATCCGTAGCCGGGTTCGGATTCTACCCAAACGGTTCCTTCAAATTTTTCAACCAAGGCCTTAACAGTGGCAAGCCCAATTCCTGTTCCCATTTGCCCTTTGTTATCTGATTTTCCAAGGTTTGTAAAAAGCATAAAAATCTTTTCCTGGTCTTGTTTTTTAATACCAGGGCCATTGTCTTTGATGGAAATAGTGATGGAATTTGCTTGGATTTTGTAATCAATCGTTATTTCAATGATTGGCTTGTCATTGTATTTTATTGCGTTAGTGAGTAAGTTTAAAATCACTTGTTCCAATGCCGTAGAATCAACGGTTATCTGGTAGGTAAACTCTGGAACAGTAATCTTATATTTATTTTCAAAATTTAGAAGGTGAACAATGGAAGAAATCGTAGAACGAATATCAATAGACGTTTTTTCTGATATAGAAAGCGTCTGGTTTTTATAAAAAATCAGGACATTCTCTATCATTTTATTTAGTTTTTTTGCGGATGTTTCAAGATACTCGATGAAATTCTTGTTATTTGAAAGCGTCTCATTTGGGTCAGTCTCGGCTATTTCTTTCAGTTCATTTATCACCATAATTATTGTAGCGAGAGGGCTTTTTAAATCATGGGAAATAACGTAATTGAATTTTTCCAGTTCGGCGTTTGATTTGGAAAGTCGCAATACTAAGGCATCTGCGTTCTTTTTTGCAATCAGAAGTTCTTTTTCATACTTTTTTCTTTGAGAAATGTCGACGACGGCAGAGTTCAAATAGAAGTTTTCGTCTGTTACTCGACCCTCTATCTTAGAATTAATTAAGATAGGCAAAAGTTCCCCATTTTTCTTTTTCATTTCGAGGTTTATTTCTTTTACGAAACCTTGGATCTGCAAAAGGGGAAAAAAATGGGTCTCGGAATAGATTTTGCTTCCTATACTTAAAATATCGTAGAGATAGAGCTTGCCAATGATCTCTGATTTTTCGTATAGCAACCATTCGCAAAGAGTTGCATTGATTTTTGTAATCAGCCCATTCTTTTCAGTTGAAAAGTATCCACAGGGAGCATTGTCATACAATTCGCTAACCGGATCAGAAGTCACTTCTGTTCAAAAAGATAAGCCTGCATAGCCTCAATAGTTTCTTTGGGGGCACTGAGATGAGGGCAATGGCCTGTAGCTTTCAGAATCGAGAACTCACTGTTTTTAATTTGAGAATGAACGAATTTGCCAACTTCCATTGGTGCAATAAAATCCTGGGTGCATTGAAGCACAAGAGTAGGTCTGGTAACTAAAGGGAGGTCTTTTCGATTGTCACCGCCAAAAGTTACTTTTGCAAAGTGGATAGCTCTCTCTGGATCGTTTCGACAAAAACTGTTCGTTAGCTCTTCGGTTAGTTCCGGCTTATCGGCATTGCCCATGATGGTAGGAGTTATGGAGCTTGACCAGCCAAGGTAATTACTCTCCAAAGATTGCGAAAGGCTTTCAATTTCGGGGATTGAGAACCCGCCTTTATAATCACCATCATTGATATAACAGGGACTAGGGCCAATCATAATCAAACTTTTGAAAAGCTCTGGTCTTTTAATGGCGGCAAGAGCTCCAATCATACAGCTAACAGAATGAGCTACTAAATTAACATTTTTTAAATTTAAGCTGTCACAAACTTCAATAATATCATCGGCATAACCACTTAACGAAGAATACTTTTGAAAATTATAAAATCTTGGGTCAGAATTGCCCGAACCGACTAGGTCAATCAGGACAATCTTATATCTTTCGGAAAAGGCTGGAGTAACAAAGCGCCACATGTTTTGGTCACATCCATAGCCGTGGGCAAACAGCATTACTTCTTGCGAATCGCCGATAATCTTAACATTGTTCTTTTTTATTATGGATTCCATGGGATCCTAGCTGTGCCCAATACTGAGTCAAGTCAAACCACTAGTCTATGTTTTTTTGTAGTTGCAGACAGATCTTTTTAAATAAATTTAAGGCGTGACTTTCGATTTCAGAATTGAGAATTCCATATTCTTATTTCCTCACCAGGACGATGAATACTTTGTTTCGCCCTTGGTTAAAAAGACGAAGGGAAATTGTCTTTGCTTTTTTTTGACCAAAGGGGAGGGCAGAGGGACACCCGAAGCGATTCGAAATAGAGAATCTACTAAAGCTCTGGAATCCTTAGGAGTTCCCGCAAAAAACATTCGCTTTCTGCCAGATACTATAAACGTTCCAGATATGGACTTGCAGAGTCAATTGGAACCGGTGTTACACTGGCTTTTGAAGG
Organism: Leptospiraceae bacterium; assembly: GCA_027485405.1. GTDB lineage: Bacteria > Spirochaetota > Leptospiria > Leptospirales > Leptospiraceae > Leptospira_A. The sequence goes on from JAIXRB010000147.1 coordinate 4,897, forward strand.
AGTCCAAAGGTCTCTATGTCCGGTCCATCTTTTGCCCGGCTTGGGAAGGGGGTCATTCTGACCATGATGCCGCTTTCCTTTTGGGCAGAGCCTTGGGAACTTTACTCTCAGCCACTGTTTTTGAATACCCAATGTACACCGGACAAAAAATACGTTATCCTCTGTTTCGAGTTATGAATCTGGAGAACAACTTAGAAATCACAATAGAACACTTATCTTTTAGGGAACGGTTTTATTACGCCTTGCTTTTTCGTTATTACCCTTCCCAATGGAGGACCTGGGTTGGCCTAGCTCCCTTTACTCTTTGGAGACTAATTACTCGAGGGAATTTTCATGTAACAAAAGCGGATTCCAGAATTCTAGATTTTAAAAACCTTCCGATACAAAAGCCCTTTTATGAAAAAAGAGGCCAGGGTCACTTTGCAGACTTTTTAGTGGCAACCCAGAATTTCCGGAGCAAATACTTATGATGAAAATAGCTGTCGTTATACCGTGTTTTCGAGTCAAGAGACATTTGGAAGGTTTGCTTTCTGCTATCCCCATTGATATGAGCGGAATCTATGTAATTGATGACGCTTGTCCCGAGGGTTCTGGAGATTGGGTGTTAAGTCAAATCAAAGATCAGCGCATTAAAGTGATCAAACATGCGAAAAACCTTGGTGTAGGTGGCGCCGTAATGACAGGATACACAGAAGCGCTCAACGACCAATTCGACATCATTGTAAAATTAGATGGGGATGGGCAGATGAATCCTAAACTTATTCCAAAGCTCGTCTTACCCATTCAGAATGGAGATGCTGATTATACAAAAGGAAACCGTTTCTTTCATCCGGATTTTCTTGTGAAGATGCCAAAACTCAGACTCTTCGGAAACGCGATTCTTAGCTTTGTGAACAAACTTGTAAGTGGGTATTGGGATATTATGGATCCTACCAATGGGTTTACAGCCATCCATAGAGAAGCGCTTAAATTATTGCCTTTGGATAAAATAGACAAAAGGTATTTTTTTGAATCTGATATGCTGTTTCGTTTGAACATTGCTCGAGCTGTTGTCCAAGACATCCCAATGGTCTCAATTTATGGTGAAGAAAAAAGTCATTTAAGCATTGGTAAGGTGGCGATTTCCTTTCCAGGAAAATACCTAAACCGCTTGTCAAAAAGATTGTTTTACAACTATCTTTTAAGAGATTTTAATATGGGTTCAGTCGCGCTCTTTTTTGGGATTTTACTAACGAGTTTCGGTACTTTGTTTGGTGCTAGGGCGTGGATCTTGGGAGAGTTTAGACATGAGGAAGCCTCTTCTGGAACCGTTATGCTGGCGGCTCTCCCGATTATTCTTGGATTTCAGTTGATTCTCTTCGCTCTACAGTTTGACATACTTGCCGTTCCAAAAAAGCCAATCACCAAACTTTTGAAATAGGCTGATTATTTGACAGAGATTAAAATCAAGTCTATATCTTTAGTTACTAGTTCAAACTTTCGATCAGGATACAAAAAGGGTAACTCAAACAACTTGTTTGGAGTTGTGATCAGAAACAAAGGTTTATCCAGTTCCAAAAATTTTTCTTTGGTAAGATAGTCAGAGTCATCGCGGAATTTGTAGTTCCCCATGATCAAGATTGATTCGGGTCGATAGAACATGGGATAAAAAGTCAGATACTTGTAAAAACCAACTCGTCCACCTAATGCTATGGCATAGTCATAAAGGCGGAGATTTTTATCCTGGACAAGCGAAAGTAAAATGGGCATCAAAAGTAAGCTTAGGCTCACAAGAAACACTTGGGACGTTGTCCAAAGATGGATGACAAAAGGGGCAATCTTTTGGGAATTCAGCCAAATAAGAGAAGCAAGGGATCCTAGAAAAAGAATGACTCCAGGAATTGTTTCAACTAATCCCATGCTGTCCTTAGGGTACGATCCATACTGTTTTTGGAAATCAGGGAGAGTGGAAAGATACTGAAACAAGAAGGGGAGTGCGAAAAACAAAACTCCCAAAAGAACACCAAAGAAGGCGGTCAATCCAACAAGTTTACGTTTGTTGAAGGTGTCTGGGCTTTGTTCCCATCGATTGAGAAGAGTTGCTCCGAAAAAAGACAATCCCAAGTATAGGGAAGAGCTGTAATGCGGAAGTTTGGTTTGTACGATAGAAAAAATGACGAGCAAACTCAACATCCAAAAACTGAAAAACAGAGAAACAGCACGCATTGGGGAGTCTTTAGAAAAGAATAAGTCTAGATTCTGTTTTCGGAATCCTAAAAAAATCAAAGCAGTCCAAGGGAAAAACCCAATAAATGCGACTAAAAAATGATAAAACCAAGGTCCTGTATGGGATTCAAGAGATTTTGATAAGAGCATGCCTTGGAAGGCATAAAATCCTTTGAGTGTATCAGTTCCGTAAAACAGAAGGTTAGGAACATAGTAAATGCTTAGAACCAGAAGAAATACTAAGAATCCAAGTAAAACATCGAGCCAGAAAATTCGAAACTTTCTTTCTATGAAAAGTAGGAAAAGAAATGAAGCTACTGGAAAGAACAAGCCCAGCGGACCCTTTGTTAAAACACCAAATCCAATCGCAATACCTGACAAAATAATCCACGGTAGGCGATCTTTGAAACCAGACTTGAGTTTTAAGTAGTACTCATATAGAAAACAAAAAGAGAGAAAGAGAAAGGTGTTGAACCAGTGATCAATGTAAGCTGTTCTCGATAGAACAAGTGGAATCAAAGAGGAGGAGTAAAGAAGACACCAGAAAGTTGCCAATTGTTTTGAAAAATGCCTCTTTGCAAACCAATAGATAGAAATGAAGCAGACGAGCCCACTCAAAATAGCCTGTAGCCTGGTTGCAAATTCGTTGATCCCAAAACAAAAGTAAAACAAGCTAGTGATCCAAAAAATATAAGGAGGTTTTTCTGTATAGAGCTGATCGTTTACCGTTAATCGAAAAAATTCGCCGTTTAGGAACATGTTTTTGGAGACAGTTCCATAGATGTTCTCGTCCCAATCAATTAAGGGAAAACTGCTAAGTCCGCTGAGTAAAAAAATAGTGTAAAACAAAAATAAAGTTCGAATTGGGTTGTTTGTTTGGTTCCAGAGCATGGAAATTTCCTTAGCTAAACAGACATTGAAACGCTATTTCATGACAAGTGAAAAATGAATGCGAAGAAAAATACCCATTTTAGAATAAGAGAAGGGAAGAGAAAATTGAGCAAACCAAGTTTAGAAAAATCACTGGGTCCTTGGATGCTATGGGGTTTGGGAGTAGGCTACGTAATCTCAGGAATGTACTTTGGTTGGAACTTGGGATTGCCTTTGGGCGGGACTTTGGGTATGGCAATTGCTACCGTTTTCATATCGATCATGTATGTTTTCTTTACTATGTGTTATACGGAAATGGCTTGTGCAATTCCAAAGGCTGGCGGGGCTTTCGATTATGCCAATCTTGCCTTCGGCGAAAAAATTGGGATCTTTGCTGGTCTGGCCCAATGGATAGAATTCTTGTTTGCACCACCTGCTATAGCATTTGCAATTGGGGCATATTTTCATGAATTCTTTCCTGAATTGCCTGTACTCGGGATTGCCAGTTTTTCATTTTTTATTTTTACTTTTATTAACATCATTGGGGTTCGTTTAGCGGCTCAGTTTGAATTGTTTATCACCTGTTTTGCTGTTTTTGAACTGCTTTTGTTCGCTTCCTGGACTTTGCCAAGCTTTCGCTGGGAAAATCTTACGGCGAACCCATTGCCTAATGGCTACCTAGGAGTGTTTGCCTGCTTTCCCTTTGCGATTTGGTTTTTTCTTGCGATTGAGGGAATAGCGAATGTTGCGGAAGAAACAGAAAATCCACAAAAGAACATACGAATTGGTTTTTTCTCTGCAATTGCCACTCTTGTGTTTCTTTGCTTTCTTACTTTTTTTTCGGCAATTGGAGTGGCTGGTTGGGAAGCGATTGTTTACCCGGATGCAAGCGATTTGAACGTTACTTCAGACAGTCCCTTGCCTCTTGCCTTATTCAAAATCGTAGGAAAAGACAGTGTCCTCTATCATCTACTTATCACTATTGGTCTGTTTGGTTTAGTTGCTTCTTTCCATGGAATCATTTTGGCGGCGGGTCGAATTACTTTTGAATTTGGCAGAACGGGATTTCTACCCAAAGGCTTAGGCAGAATCCACCAAAAGTTTCATACACCCTACTTGGCACTCATCTTTAATATGGCTATTGGGCTTCTTGCTCTCATCACTGGAAAGACCTCGGAGATCATAACCATCGCCTGTTTTGGAGCTTTGGGGCTGTACATATTGTCTTTGCTTTCTTACTTTCGATTGAAGACAAAAGAACCAAATTTGCCCCGACCATTTATCGCCTTAGCTCACCCGATTGGTCCCGCTATCGCTTTGGCAATTGCGCTTGTTGCCTTTGGAAGTATGATTGTCTTTCACCCTTGGCTAGCATGCCTATTCTTTAGCCTACTTTGCCTAGGGTTTTTTACTCTCAATTATATAAAGGCTAAGGAATAATTCCAAAGCCTATCTCTATCTGTCTGCGAAATTTGCCTCGATTACGCCTCGCTTTGAGCCTGTAATGTTTAGAACTTTCTTCCCTAAAAAGCGAAAGCTTGAATCTTTTTTATACATCAATTCTTCAGCAAACATAGATTCTTTGCCAGGATAAGTCAGTTCCCATTCTGAACCAGAAGCATCTGTTTTTCGATCATTCACTTGCTTTACGCCAGTATATTCTATCAAATCATTTTTAAAATTGATCGCATCTTCCAATGCAAGGCCTTTGAATTTGAAAATAATTGTGTTCTGTTCTGTTAAACGAAACCATTCTTCTTTAATTTGTTTTCCTGCTTTGTCGGAGACAAGCTTTGCCCAGTCTTTCATCCCCTGTTCACGTGCCACGTCTTGCGTAATGTCCGCTCCTCTTCCTTCTAAAGATCCGGATCCAAAGATTTTACCGTCTCCCCAAAGCTGGATGATTCGATAAGGCCCTGTAGCCGCCGCACTTAAGAAATCGGTCTTTTTGCCTCCTGGGAGTACGACGGGAGGTTGGTCTTTGGTTTCTACTTTTCCTAAAATGAGGACGTCTGCTCCCGATTCGGCGGCAAGAGTCAGAAGTGGGCTTCCTTCTTCGACACCAGTTAGGTCTAGTTTGGAAAGACCAGGGTTTCTTTTTAGAGCAGAGCTCAATTGAGAGGAATCCACAATTTTGTTTCCTTTGGATCGGAGTCTTTCCATTAGTTCTGCTTCGGCAAGGTTTGTGCTAGAACCAAACGGGATAGATTTTCCGCTTAGATTGGCTTGGATTAAAACTGCTATGCGAGGGTTTCCTACTTCATCCAAAAGCTCATCTACTGCGGTTGAGAGCCGCGACATTTCCACTTCACAGCGAACAGTCAAGCGAACCATGTCTTGGGTGTCCAATTTCCAAAGTTCTTCGTTTAAAATGTCGTATTTTTTGACGAAAGCATCTGTTTTTCCATAGAGTCGGGAACCCAAAGACTGCCCGTCTGCCACAGTTGATTTGGAAGTGATTTGCTCTCCAATTAACTTTCGCACAGCGTTCAATTTTGCATCTTTCAATGCCTTGTTTCGGGCTAGAGCAAGATCTTTTTGGTAAATGGGAGCTTCACCAAGGCTTGTCACAACATTTTCTTGGGTCTTCGTGCTTGACTTTTGGTTTCCGGAACCAGCGCACCCAAGGGCTAAAAAAGCGGAAAGAGAAGTAATGAGAAAAACGTTTAGGAACATAATGATCCAATTCTCCTTGATGAATTGCCTAAGTTTGGAAGATTATCCCTAGATGACCAAATCCTTTTTTGTTATATTTTTGTTTTTTCTCCTCCAGACCTGTCAGGCAGAACTGATCCCTCAGACCCGAATCCACCCAAAGTTTGCAACTGCCATCCCTTCTTCGGACGAATTTTACCAAACAGTATTGCCTTCACTTAAAGGAAAAAAGGTGATGCTTGTGACCAACCCATCCGGAATCGGCAGGCGGCCGGAAAGGATCCAAAAAGAATTTGCCGGAAACGAAGTCACCATTGAACATTTGATTGGACTAGAGCATGGCTTTTTGGGTCTGGAAGAGGAATTCAGTCAGACACCAGTTACTATCGATGCTACCTTTGGGCGCCCGCTCTACCATATTTACAAGATCACAGACTCAGAATTGAAAAACCTAGTCTCAGAAGTGGATGCCATAGTCTTTGATGTGCAAGACGTTGGTATGCGTTGTTATACCTACCTCAGCGTTCTTAAGAGACTGATGGATGCAAGTTCAAACCTTAAAACGCAATTCATACTTTTGGATCATATTCATATCGCCATGCATTTACCTCCCAAGGGGCAAAAACTCAAAAGTAATTTTAAAAACTTTGCAGGAGAATTCCCTAGTCTTCTTATAACAGGTATGACTATGGGCGAAGCGGCTTTGTTTTATAACAAAGAGTATTTGAATGAAAAAGTAAATTTGCAAATTTTAAAAGTCAAAGGATACCAAAGGATCCAGGGCAAATACTACGAAGAAACAGGACTTACCTGGAACACCCCTTCGCCCAATTTGCCAATGGCTGATTCGGCAAGAAATTATTTAGCACTTGTATTGCTAGAAGGGGTAAACGTTTCAGTGGGAAGAGGAACACAAGCCCCTTTCGTTTATTTTGGTGCACCCTGGATGACGGAACCACAAATTCTCGCAGACAAATTGGATCTAACTTCTAAAGAAAAATATTTCTTCTCTCCAGTTTTTTTTAAACCAACCTTTGGGCCTTACAAAGGAAAGATTTGTTACGGTCTAAGAATGAATTTAATATCATTTGATTATGACCCTTTCGAGTTGGCATTCAATCTGATTTCTAAAATGAAGGAGCAATACCCCAAAGAATTCAAATGGAATAAGTCGGCTACCAACCATTGGGTGGATAACCTTTGGGGCTCTGAGAACTTTCGAACGTCTATCGATAAAGGCTTGAGTTTTAATGAATTCTATAAATCCTTTGAAAAAGATGAAGAAGAGGAAAAGAGGCGGATTGCCCCTTATCTCGTATACTAAAATGAAAAACTTTGGGTCTAAACGTCTAATCCAGATTTTGTTAGTATCTTTTTTAACTTTGATGGTTTTTTTCAGCGGCTCGCAATTGTTTTCCAAAGAAGGTAAAAATTTCCAACCGCTTCCAGCCAAAAAACTAAATTCAAAACTTCGAACAATTGCCTACGCAACCATTCGATCAACTCTATCAAAGACCTATGATTTTAAACAAGCACAAGATTATCGTTATCTCCCTTGCTCGGAAGAATTCCCAGAGCTACCGGGGGATTTTCCATGCAATTTCTTAACTCAGCCTGAACCTCAAAAAGAAGAGCCTGTAAACGTAGATTCGGTGGAAGCAACCGATGACGGTGTTTTGACGGAAACTATGGAAGGAGGGATCATCTCAGCCGCGGAAGGCAAAATCCAAAGTCCAAATTTAAACGGAAAAGTGCTGATGTTAGGTGAGGGGGAAGAGGCATTGACTCTTTTTTATCATAAAAATTCTTATATCTCTCATTACCGAATCGGAAATCAACTGGTGGTCTTTCTTTGGCAAAACCAAAAAGGGAAAGAAACACTAACTCAAATTTTACTCTTTAAACTAAACGCCGAGCTTTTTCCTGAAGATGGAAAGGAAGTGCTCTTTTCCCGCTAATGGCTGATTTCAAAGTCAGTGGCTTCCTTCGGATGATGGAACACAAAGGGACAAAACCAGTTTCTTATTTTCTTTCGTATGCCACCTATCCTGAATCCTCAAAAAAGCAGACCCCAGCTGAAGAGTTTATCAGCCATTCTCCTTTAAATGACCTGATCGGCAGACAAGTTCGCTTATCTTTTACCGGCAGAATACGTTGTTTAGATTGTGGAAGACTAACGAACAAAAGTTTTAGCCAAGGCAGTTGTTTCCCTTGTTTTCAATCACGCGCAAAAAATGATATGTGTATTTTGAAGCCAGAGCTTTGTCACTACCACAAAGGAACATGTCGAGAGCCAGACTGGGGATTGAAAAACTGTTTCAAACCACATACAGTTTACTTTGCAAATTCTAGCGGGATTAAGGTAGGTATCACTAAGGAAAAACCAATCTCCAATCGATGGGTAGACCAAGGAGCTGTAGAGGGTATTCCCCTTTTGGAAATCCAAAGCAGAAGAGAAGCTGGAGTTATCGAAAACTATCTATCAAAGTTCTTACCTGACAAAACATCTTGGCAGAAGATGGTGAGCAGTAACCCTGACTCAGTCGATTTGGTTCGGGAGAGAAACAAGTTTTTAAATCACCTTTCCACTCAAAGCTTTGAATTGGAGATAGAAAACGGCTCCACCAAACAATTAAAATACCAAACATTTGAATCAGAAACCGAAACCATAGAATTCCCGGTCTCAAAATTCCCTGCCAAAGTAAAATCTTACAAAGCTGACCCGAATGCTCCCATCAAAGACAAACTTGTGGGAATCAAAGGCCAATATTTACTTTTCGAAAACGGAGTGATCAATTTGCGGAGTGTAGGTGGCTATGAGTTTTCTTTCGAATCTGAATGACTTTGCCAAAGAAGCTTCAGTTAGAAGAAACTCTAAGCACGATTCTCTACTTTGAAGACGATTTAAAACTTATTTTAGATAAACCCTATGGTTTACCCTCTCACCAAACAAAAGACCCAAAGCGAAAGGACTTTACAACTTTGGTTGGGAAGGCTTTAGAATATCCTAATCTTCGTACTTTGAATCGTTTGGATTTGAATACGACCGGGCTCATCATTCTGGGAAAGACTTCTGAAGACCAATCGAGTAAAGAGAAAAACAAGGAACTAGATTTGTTTCTTAGCAACTGCCAAAAAACCTACTTGTTTATAGCCCAAGGTATTCCTGGTTTTGAATCCCAAACAATTAGGAACCATATGCGAGAAGACCAAAAAAAAATGAAGATCGTCTTCAGCGGTGGCAAAGTGGCAATCACCCATCTGACGGTTTTGTCGAAAGATGAAACATCAAAACTATGGTTGGGAAAAGCCAGGATTGAGACAGGGAGAAGACATCAAATTCGTCTTCATTTGTCCCATTTGGGCCATCCTTTATTGGGAGATACTTTGTATGGGGGCAAAGGAGACCGTATTTTCCTCCATTCTGCTGTTTTGGGCTGGAAATCGGGCGAGGAGTGGAAAGAAATTCAGTCGGATTGTCCCGATTTTTGGAGTCCGATTTTCTCAGAATGGGAGGACAAATCTATCCATGGTCTTATCACAAACAAAAACAAGAAGGAAATCCGTTAGGTTTAAATCTATGCAATTGCCCGAGGAACTAAGTTCAGCCTCTCTCCCAGCCTATTTGCACTACAAACGAGAAGAAGCTTGGAATGCTCGGCTATCTAAAGCTGGAAAACTCTTGACCTTATTTTTCATTAGTACATTTCTTTATCTTCTTTTTAATTCGCATTATACGGCTAGTCCCGTTGTAGTTATCTTAAATTATATGGCACTTTATACGGGTTTCTCCAATCTTATCCATCATAAATTCTTTGAAATACCCCGAATTTTGTTGGATATAAATAGAATCCCAGAAGGTGGCAACAATCCTGCTTTTTTTACTCTTTCGGATAAGCACAGAAAGGAAATTTTAGAAAAGACGCTTCGGGAAGTGGGACGGTTTCCAATTCCCAATCAAGTTGAAAATTGGAACGCCCAAAAAATCACCGAAGAGTTCGAATTGGAACAGAGGTTACCATGGAGAACCATTGGAAAATTCTATTTTTTCAAGTACATTTTCATTACGGCTTGCGGAGGCAGTCTCGTCTTTTATTCTCTCTATTAACTGATCGATTAGGACGCAAGCATGACGCAAAGTTTTAGATCAGGCCTTGGTGCTTTATTTACCCAATTCTATTCAGAATCCGAATTAGATGTCTTGGAAAAAGAAATTTTAGTTAGAGCCAAGGAATTATCAAAAGGAAACGGATTTCAAGCATTACTTTACCAACCAGGCGATTCAGATCATCTTTTGCGTCTTCAGCATACCTGTTTTTTAGCGCACTTTCCTTCCTTGCCTTTTTTTACTGCTAAGATCCGAAATACGATCGCATCTTACAAATTAGATGTAAACAGAAGCATCCACTTTCACCCCGAGCCTGGTTTCGAGGTTCTATACTTTGAGTGCCCCAGTTCCGCTACTGGGCTTTTAGAAAGCTTAAAAGGTATATGGAAAGAGGATTATGCAAGAATTGTATCTTTGGTATCTTCATTTCAAAAGTTTTCTGAGTTTTCAAAAGATGCTTTTTTTGGCGAAAACAAAGATTTGTTATCACTGTTCGACTGGCTTATGAAGAAAGCTTTGATCTGGGAGGGAGCATTCTTCCAGGATTCAAAGCAAGGCATAGAATACGGGGAAATTCCACTCACGGAAAGTAGGTCTTGGTTCGAGTCCCTTTCCTCTCCAGAAGAAGATGTGCAGTTCCAAGGTTTGGATCATTCTAAAATAGCTTACTTAGGCACTGGAGACTTGTTTTCATTTGCTTTTATTCGGAAAAATCAAAAGCTTCTCATTGTTGGTTCGTTCAACGAATATGCGAAGGGACAAGCTCTAACAGATATCCCTTTCTTCGGTCAAAAATTCCAAGATTTTTTAAAATCCAAGTCCATAGAACCGTTGTCTGGATTGGGCAGAACTTCTAGAATGATGTTCAATTACATTCCCACGGAACTTTTGTTTTTAGTTCCTTTCACAGCTTATGATTCTTTACACAAAGCTCTTATGGAACAAAGCCTCCGTACTAGTTTAGGCTCGGTATCTTTACAATTAGAAAAAGAAAAAGGTCTTATAGCAATCTTTGTTCCTGATTCGCTTTGGCGAGACTCAATCTGGCGCAATCAAATCCAAAAGGCTCAAAGTGTTTTTCCTGGCGCTACCTTTCGTCAATTTGAAGTTTTGCGCGAAAAAACGATTGAAGCTTTCTTTTATATCAATTCCAACAATATAACATATAGCTTGCTTTTTGATCTGGCATCTAGGATAGAATTGGAGTTTAGATCTTGGGAGGAATTATTAGCTCAAAAGTGGACGGATCGAGCAGAGATCAAAATTGAATTGGACTTAACTCAGTTCGATTTTTCCGAATCGTACAAAGCTACCCACCTTCCAGAGCAAGCTCTTCATGATCTAAGTGAATTTCTGACACAGAATGATGACATTACTCTTTTTTTTACAGAGAAGGATGCAACCTGCATTGCTCACAGCATTCTTCCCAGAAAACTTGTTGGACTGAGTAATTGGATTCAAGTCTGGAATTCTATGGGCCTTTTTCCGGACCACCAAACAATATACGCTTTTGGCTACAAAGATAAGCGATTAGAAAAAGCTGAGTTCACTTTCTCTGGTGTCCAATCCACAGATACTAGCTTTGAAAGATGGCAAGAGACTGCAAAGGCTGTTTTACGGGGAAAAATTGCTCTTGATCCTCTTCTTGCTTTGGTTTCAAAAACGCCATTGGATGCAAAAGCAATTTCGTTTCTGATTCCAATGAAAGAGCTTCTTTTGCAAATCAACCCCATTTGGAACTCCAAAGAAGTCAACGCCATACTTTTGCGATTCCCAAGCTTTATGGAACTTAGCTGGAAGCGATTCCATGCAATGTTTTGCGAAGGCAGTGACAATTATAAAACTGAACTTCAAAAAGAAAGTCTTTTAGGGAGCACCATTCGAGAAGACGAAATTTTGAAATGCTATTCTTCCCTCATCGAAAGTTTGTTACGAACTAATTTCTTTGGAACAAAAGTAAGCCCTATATCTGCTTATCAATTGGATTTTTTGGCTTTCAAAATCAATAGTTCTATGGTTCATGGAATCCCAAAACCAGTGCCTTTTCGAGAAATTTTTGTCTACTCTCCATCTTTCCAAGGTGTTCACTTAAGAGGAGGTAAGGTGGCGAGAGGAGGACTGCGATTTTCAGATCGTCCAGGGGACTATAGAACGGAAGTTTTGTCGCTCTGGAAAACCCAAACTACCAAAAACTCGCTCATCGTTCCAGTTGGATCGAAAGGATGCTTTGTCACAACAGCGCACCTTTTTCAAAAAGAATCGATAACACCAGTTGAAGCATACAAAGGCTATGTTCGAGGACTACTTTGCCTGACAGATTCGATCGAAAAAGGAAAGATAAACGCATTTAAAGGGGACAATGGCAATATCCCATTTACCTATGATGAAATAGACCCTTATCTCGTGGTTGCGGCTGACAAAGGAACTGCGGCATTGTCAGATGTTGCCAATTCCCTTTCGGAAGAAAGAGGATTTTGGTTGGGAGACGCTTTTGCTTCCGGAGGTACCAAAGGATATTCTCACAAGGAATTTGGTATAACAGCCAAAGGTGCTTTGGTCACAGCAGATCGGAATCTTCGAAGCCTCGGAATCGATTTCAAAACTATGCCTGTTCGGGTTGTGGCTATTGGAGATATGGGTGGGGACGTATTTGGAAACGGACTCATCGAATCTCCATTCTTTCAACTTCTTGGAGCATTTAACCACAAGCATATTTTTTTAGATCCAAACCCCGATCCAAAGAGCTCCTTTGAGGAAAGAAAACGTTTATTCTTTTCGGAACCTTCAAAGTCTGGTTGGGATAGCTATAACAGATCTTTGATTTCAGAAGGCGGTGGAGTTTTTCTTAGAACAGAGAAAGAGATACCGATCAGCCCTCAAGTTCAAAAGTCTCTCTCCATTGATAAAGACCGAATGAGTGGCCCTGAGCTCATTTCAGCACTTCTAAAAGCAAACGTAGATCTACTTTACAATGGCGGTATAGGAACGTATATCAAATCCGTTAAAGAGGACAATTTGTCCGTCGGTGATCCTTCAAATAACGAAGTGAGGGTCAACTCCGATCAAATCCGAGCAAAAGTAATCTCGGAAGGTGGTAATCTAGGCTTAACTCAAAAAGCCAGAATCGAATTAGATGAGAATGGTATATTACTTTTTACGGATGCCTTGGACAATTCTGCAGGTGTTGACTTATCTGATCATGAGGTGAATCTTAAAATTCTACTTTCAGGTTTGATTCAGAAAGGAGAGTTTGATCCTGCTCTTCGAGATCAAATTTTAAAGGAAGTGGCAAACGAAGTAGCAGAAGACGTTCTTTTGGACAATGGTTACCAAAGTTTGTCGGTTACGATAGACCGAATCATATCTGAAAAAGAGGGAGCAAGTAAATTTAGAAAAGCATTGGCAAGGTTAGAGCTCTGGGGAAAAATCCATGTGAAAGAGCAAGGAATTCCTACGGATCCCAATGTCTGGGATGATTGGAATATAAATGGAATCCCGAGACCGGTCCTTTGTGTCTTGTTTAGCCATGTGAAAATTGCACTTTATGATCTGGTTTTGGAGTACAAACAGTTCTCTATAACTGAATTTGGAAGTTTTTATGAAACGTACTTTCCTAAACTTTTTAGATCAAAGTTTAAACAGGGAATATACGAGCATTCGCTTGCAAATGAGATACTTGCAACCAAGCTTGTCAACTTCTTTGTCGATTTAATGGGAATCAATGGCATACTACTATTGCCTGAGAACAAAGAGAAGGCGGCAAGTAAGCTGAAGCAGATGCTATCCTTCCTATTGAAAAGAGAGATTCATTTGGCTTTGGAGGAATTGGCTTCTAAGCGGGACTTAGAATCAGAGGCTTTGGTTCGAAAAACCGTTCAATCCGTACGACAAAGAATCCAATTGGAATTCCAAGAATCCATCCCAGTAGATTCCATCGGCAATGAAATTAGCAGATTTCTTTCCGATTCTGCGGGCAAAAACCTGAAATCTTTCTTGGAATCTTAATTTTTGTAGATTTTAGTAGACAAAGTATCCAATATCTTGGATAAACGTAGGAAAGGAATGAGTAATGAAAATCAATAACATACTAGAAGGAATTGGAAACACTCCTCACCTTCGTATTCGAAAACTGCTAGGAGAAAAACACGAGATCTGGATGAAACTGGAAAAGCAAAACCCAGGTGGATCCATTAAAGACCGAATAGCACTCTCAATGATCGAGGACGCAGAGAAAAGCGGCAAATTAAAGAAAGGTGCTATGATCATAGAACCCACTTCAGGGAACACCGGCATAGGGCTTGCCATGGTTGCCGCCGTAAAAGGTTATGATATTACATTAGTTATGCCAGAGCACATGAGCGTTGAAAGAAGAAGAATCATGGCGGCATATGGGGCTAAACTTGAGCTCACTCCAAGAGAAAAGGGTATGCCTGGTGCAATTGCCCATGCTAAAGAATTGGCTGAATCTACGCCTGGTGCTTGGATGCCTCAACAGTTTGAAAATGATGCTAACATTCGCATCCACAAAGAAACGACAGCAAAAGAGATATTAGCCGATTTTCCCGATGGTATTGACTATATGATAACTGGCGTTGGAACAGGTGGGCATATCACTGGTTGCGCAGAGATTCTAAAGGCAAAATTCCCAAAACTCAAAGTATTTGCAGTAGAGCCGGAAACCTCTCCTGTATTAAGTGGTGGAAAACCAGGTCCACACCCAATCCAAGGAATTGGCGCTGGATTTATTCCTCAAAACTGCCATACCCAACTTTTAGATGGTATCATCACTGTTAGTAAAGAGGAAGCATTTGGAATGGCAGTGAAAGCGGCAAAAGTGGAAGGAGTTTTTATTGGCACTTCCTCCGGAGCGAGCCTTGCCGCAGTAGCAAAAAAACTTCCTGAAATCCCAGCAGGTTCAAAGATTCTCACCTTCTGTTATGATACGGGAGAGCGATATCTTTCCATCGAAGGACTATTCGAATAACGAACCTTCTCATTGTAGAATCCCCTAAGAAGGCAAAGGTCATCCGTTCCTTTCTCGGTTCAGATTGGGACGTGGTGGCGACAATGGGTCATATCAAGGACCTTCCTCCCAAAGAAATGGGGGTAGACATTCCCAATTCTTTCCAGCCTGTTTACACTTGGTTAAAAGGCAAAAAGTCAGCATTTCAAAAAATCAAAGCTTCCGCTAAACTAGCCAATGAAATTTTCATTGGAACGGATCCAGACCGGGAAGGGGAGTTTATCGCTTATCAGATACATGCTGAACTTTCTTCTATGAAAAAACCAATATATCGCACCCGATTTTTTGAAATCACAAAACAGCATATCAAAGATTCAATTTCTGCACGATCCGATATCTCACAACCCCTCGTCGAATCCCAAATGGCAAGGAGAATCATAGATCGATTGTATGGTTACCTAGTTTCGCCCCGTTTATGGAGAGAATTGAGTATTTCAAATCTTTCGGCCGGTAGAGTGCAATCCACAGTCTTGCAATGGATATGTGATAGAGAATCGGAGATCAGAGAATTCATGCCAGAGCCTTATGCAATTCTTTCTGCAATCGTCTCTTCGCCTTCCGATTTAGAAATCCCTGTCATTTACAAAAGTCCCAAAGATGACTATTTGAAGAAAGAAGAGGCTTTGCAAGTTTTAAAAGCCTTTGGGATGTCTGGTAGCGGTGTAGTTCAAACTCCCACCAAATTACAATACGCGGAATTTAAGGAAAAACCATACAGGCAACTACCGCCAAAGCCTTT
Organism: Leptospiraceae bacterium; assembly: GCA_027485405.1. GTDB lineage: Bacteria > Spirochaetota > Leptospiria > Leptospirales > Leptospiraceae > Leptospira_A. The sequence goes on from JAIXRB010000147.1 coordinate 20,497, forward strand.
TACAACGGCAAGTTTACAAGAATCCGCTTCCAGGCAACTTGGGCTTTCTCCTTCGGATACCTTAAGGATCGCCAAATCTTTGTATGAAGGAATTGAGATTCCAGGAAAGGGGCTACAAGGTTTGATTACCTATATTCGAACAGATTCCACCCGAGTCTCACCTGAAAAAATGGAACTGGGAAAACAAACGCTATTGAATCTGGGCTTTTCTCGTTTCCATTCTTTATCAAATCGAAAGTCCAAATCCAATGCTTTTGCCCAAGAGGCACATGAAGCTTTAGTCCCGATTGATCCTCGTTTGACTCCTGATCAAATTAAAAGCTCACTTAGCAAATCTGAATACAATTTGTATCTATTGATTTGGAAACGATTTTTGCAATCTTTGCTTCCTGAAGAAAAAGGGACGACTTTAAAACGGACTTTTTTAGGCAAGGGGCATAGGTTTCAACATTCGTATTTACTAATAACGGATCCTGGGTATACTGCCTTGGGAAAAACAGAAAAATCAAATGA
>JAIXRB010000008.1 GCA_027485405.1 Leptospiraceae bacterium
CGGCCCTCTCAGGTTTTGACTTTTGGAAGTCGCACTACTGTGTTTGTTGTAAAAGATCTTCTTTGCCCAAATAAATACAAAGCCACAAAGCCCCATACCACCCAGGTTTTTCCATGATTGGGAAACCGCCGTTTCCATCAATTGATAATTCTAGAGTGGGAGCAAATTTTTGAGTTTTTGGGAGTATTTTTTCAAGCTTGCCTCTCAATCGATGAATTGACTGGTTTTCGGTCAGAATTAGCCTGGCTGAATAATTATCTAACATCGTTAGATAAAAGGAGACGCCATTTGTCTATAGCTACTTTGCAAAAACCAAAAGGGAATGAGAAAAATTCCGAAATCGATAGAGAGTCCTTGAATGGAATCCGTTCCGTCATCAGCGCCAGACTCTTTAAGCCAGATAGTAAACTCGCTTTTCTCAGTATCTTGCTTGGAATCAGTTTCCATTTTTTCACCTTGGCAGTCTCTTACCTGGTATGGAAAGAAAATTGGATGATCCTCTTTCCTCTCGCTTGGTTCTTGATGGGAACCAGTGTCACTTCCCTTTTCGTCTTAGGACATGATTGTGCACATGGCTCATTTTTAAAAAGTCAGAACTTGAATGATGTTTTAGGACATTTTTTCTTTTTGTTTTCAGGTTATCCTTACTTTGCTTGGAAATTCTCTCATAATGCGCATCACAAAGATACCAATCTTTTGGAATCCAATTCGGAAAATGTATACTATGACAATGCCTGGATTCCTTTGACAGTTGAACAATACAGAAATTTACAAAGTGTACATCCTTTTCTAGCCAAGTTATTCGTTTTAGGGCGAACTGTTCCACCGATCGGAAGTCTTATGCATAATGTTTTGATTCATTTTTTTCCAAGACTTTACTTTTCAGTCCAAAGAAAGAAAGTTTATTTCAGTTATATGGTGCTTTTGCTAGGATTTATTTCTTTTTCTGCATTCATTTATCTTTCAATGGGAAGTATTTTTGCAATTTTTCATTTTCTAATCTTTCCAGCCCTGTTTTTTCAATTCTGGATGTCGACCTACACTTACCAACACCATACTTCAGAAACAATGCAGTTTTACAGTAAGTCTGAATGGAATCCATATAAAGCTCAGATACTCTCTACATTGAATGTGCTTTTTCCAAGAGTTATATCTTACTTGCATTTTGGAATAGATGTGCATACTCCCCACCATCTAAGTACAGCTATTCCTTGCTATCATTTGAGAGAAGCCTACCAAGAGATAAAAGAGTCACAATATGGAAAAGACATTCTTGAAGAAAAGTTTAGCTGGAAGGTTTTTAGCAAACGGGTTCAAAATTGTCACCTTTGGTCTCTAGATAAAAAGGGCTATCTAGCGTTCAAAGATATCTGAAATAGAATTTAAATTTGCCCTTTAACTACAAGATAAAAGATTAGTTGCATGGTTGATGCAACTAGTCCAAAGGATCCGAAACAGAGGCGGGGGAGAAATTCTTTAAATCCTGAACAAATCGTCTCTGCCGCGAATACGATTTTAAGGTCTTATGGGATTAAGAAACTATCAATGCGAGAAATTGCTAGAGTTTTGAACTGTAGTGTCGCCTCCCCTTATGCTTATTTTAAAACAAGGGAGGAAATAATCATCATATTGATCCAACGTGGAGAAGAAACTCTGATTCAAGATTTGAGAAATGCAGTTGCTTCCACGGACCATACTATTGATAAATTAAAAGCCCTTGCCTACTCGTATTGGAATTTTTCGCAAAACAACAAAGAATTGCACAAACTGATGTTCCAAGGAAGCGGTTCAATTCATAGAAAAGCTCTTCCGCCTGTTCCCGTGAGTTACCGAATTCTATTAGAAACAATTCGGAAGGGTTGCTATAAGAAAGAAATTCGAATTGAATGGGCTGAGTATCCTGCGTTAGGTCGTACAATTTGGGCCTGGATCTATGGGATTTTGGTTTTAGATATGACAGATGTATTAAAAAAGCGAAAAGATGAAAGTAAACCACTGGAAGAGGGAATTTACTTTTTTTCAAAAATTCTAAGATTAGAAACCAACAATCATTAATTTAATTCAAATTTATCTCCAAATCAATTTCACTCTGGAGATTTCAATAAAAACAGATCTTTTTCATTCGAAATAAATCGATTGTTCCAAAGTAGTTTTCCTTTTTTGACTTCAATTGTCAAAATCCCAAAATTAGGTTCTGGAAAAATCGGAGAAATTCGTTCTTCCGACTCTTCTTGCAAGGATCGGAGAGGCAAAGGTTTATTCATTGAGCTGGAAGTGAATTCGGTCAATGATTTTCCTGATTTTGTTTTAGATCGAAATACTTCTGCTATATGGCGATCACCGGAAAGAACTAATATATCGGGGAAATTGCTTTTGTCCAGAATGTCGAAGAGTTTCTCTTTTTCCAAGGGAAAGTTTCCCCATTTTTCGTACGAATGCGTTTCGCTGATTACCTGAATACTGGAGACTAAAATCAGAAGATCTGCCTTCGATAAAAGCTCTTTTTCCAACCAGAACCACTGTGCTTTTCCAAGGAAGCTGTCTGAATCCTCTCTGCTTGGAACGTAGGATTTGCTAAATGGAAAAATTGATTTCTTTAGAGGTGTTCGATGATAACGCATATCTAAAAAAATTACCAAAACAGTCTTTCCACCTAACTTAATTGTTTTAGAATAATAAATGCCTTCTTGGTACCTCAATGGGTCAGACTCGGGAACATCCAGAAAATCCAAAAATACTTTTTGAGATTCCGATTTTCTGAGATACTCTCCGCCTGCATCATTGACCCCGTAATCATGATCATCCCAAGTTCCCCAGATTTTTGCTTTTTTTTTTTTTTTTTTTTAGCTTGGGTTGGATTTCAATTTGGCGAATTCTGGGATTTTTTCATTGGGATCCTCCGAATCCAAATAGATGTTGTCTCCCAGCCAAAACCAATGGGTGGGCGATTCACTCAGGATTTTTTCCCAAATTGGTGCTGGTTTGCGCTGGTCTAGACAGGAACCATACCCTATTTTTACGGATGGGTCTGCCTCTAAATAAAATGCCAATAAGAAACAGAATAGAATTGCTTGAGTAACGAATCTAAGAATCATAATATGGAATCTATGAAAGGAATCCTGCTCCAAGAAGAAGCCCAACTTGCCCTGTATTTCATTTTCTTTAGTTTACTTTCCCTCTTGGTTCTTAGCCTCACACCTTTCCCCCCTGGTGTAAAACTCTTTTCTCTGGTAGCTTTTTTCCATCTCAGCTTTCCAATCATTTCTAAAGCTTTGCGATGGCATTCCCCACTCCAGATTTGGAAATTTCTGCTCCCTCTTTCTGCATTTATGGTTTTTCCGGATTGGTTTTTATCTTCCGTCTTACAAGTGCTTGTTTTTCCGGAAGATGGATTTCCAAAGATAGGAACTGTATCAGGCTATATGGCTGGGCTTTGGGTTCTCCCACTTTTTATTTTGGTCTATACTGGGATCAAATTAGAAGAGCGCTCTGTTTCAATTCTTGGTATTTGTGGATGGATCTCATTCCTTGGACTGCTTGTTTTTGGTTTTGCAGAAGAGACCATGTGGATGATACCTTCTTGGTATGCTCAAAACGTCACTATCATTGGCCATACAGCAATCTATGTTTTGCCCGCAGAAATGATTTTGGCTGTTACTACCTATTTAACCTACCAAGGCTTTTCCAATGAGGGATGGATGATTCGCATTGGAACTGGTTTTCTAATCATGCTTCAATACTTAGGAAGTCTTGGCTTTTTCTACCTACTTGTAGAGAAAATCTTATAATTCATCGGCTAAAACCTCTTGGTCTATTTTAAGAAATCTTTTCGTTTTCTAGTCTTCTGTTTCTCTGTTCTTTTTGTTTCAGAAGGCATTCTGCGAATCATGCAACCTAGAGCACTTCAGTACTATAGAGATGTAAAGCTAGTGCATACCTTTCACCCAGAAGTTGGAGTAACTCTGGCTACAAACCACAAGACCTACATTCGTCACCATACAGGCCTTTGGGAGGGGAAATTTGAGACTAATTCCTTAGGTCATCGAGCAACCAAAGAGATAGATCCTTCTTTACCGAAAATTGTATGTTTAGGTGATAGCCTCGTTATGGGTTTTGGAGTATCAGATGAAGATACTTTTTGTTCGCTATTAGATGGCATCTCTTTGAATGGCAAAAAACATCAGTCCGTTAACTTGGGGGTAGATGCGTATGGATCCTTAGGTTTTTACAAACGACTAAAGGATCAGTTACCCTTTTTACCGAACACAAAAAAAGTTCTTCTTTTCGTTTCCCCCAATGACTTTGCCATGCCCGAAGCACTCGCAAAGCAAGGTCTACTGCCTGATGACGAAATCGATAGTTTGCATGAAAATGATCCAGTTTGGAAAAAATCTTTTTATCTCCAATTTGAAGCTACACGTTTTTCCTATCTTTTACAAGCTTTAAAGTTAGCATGGGAGCAAAACAAATTGGCAATGTATGGTTTCAAAGCAAGAGCCAATAACCTAACAAATTCAGCTAATTCCTTTAGCATTCGCTCTGAATTAAAGTCTGCTTTTATAAGCGAAAGATCCCCCTGTGATGCAAAGATTACTTTAAATTCAAAAAACTCCTGCCCTGAGCCCATCCCTGAATCTCGATTTACTTGTCCCTTGGCTTCTCCCTCTTTAGCAAAAGACTTAGAGCCATTGCCAAAGGTAACGCAAGAGGCTTACTTGAAAATAATCGCTCTAAGCAAAAGCTACGGATTTCAATTGATTCCTGTTTTTGTTCCAAGCCAAATCGAAGAAATCTATTGCGAAATGAATGGGAAATACCATCCCTTAGGCGACTACGCCATTCGTGCGAATGACTTTTTTATTCAACACAAAATCTCTCCTATTCGACTTATGCCTTTTGCAAAGAATATGTGCGCATTAAACCTCAAATCGAATATAGCTGAAAAAGGAATAGAAAACCACTTTCTTCCAGGAGACGGTCACCTGACAAAGCTTGGAAACAGATGGGTGTATGAATCTTTAAAAATAGAATTGGAAAATTTTAAGTAACAAACCATGCTCTTTAATTCTATTCATTTCTTGCTTTTTGGACCCATTTGCATTTTAATCTACTTTTCTCTTCCGCTTCGTTACCGAACTGTTTGGTTATTTGCTATTAGTTTATATTTCTATGCTATTTTCAAAGTTGTTTATTTGAGTTTACTGATATTTTGTTTTTTAGGAACAAAATTCTTTGTCGATCGAATGGTGGATGCCAGAACCAATTCATCTAAGCTTACTTATCTAAATATTGCGGTTCTCGGGAATTTAAGTTTGCTCTTTCTTTTTAAGTATTTGGATTTTTTTATAAAAGTTATCAACGAAATATCTGGGCATTCGTTTTGCGAACCAGATTCTCTTCCTCCTGTAGGAATTATACTACCTATGGGAATTTCTTTTTTTACCTTACAGGCGATATCCTATGCGGTAGATGTTTACAGAGGAACGGTTCCAAAGGCCGAAAGCTACTTTCAATTTGGCTTGTTTATTTCTTTCTTCCCTCAGTTAGTGGCAGGTCCAATCATCCGAGCCGGAGACATGCTCCATCAGTTTTTGGTTCCGACTGAATACAAAAGAGAAAATCTCATTTTAGGGCTTCGCCAAATTCTAGCTGGATTTTTCAAAAAGACCTTTGTTGCCGATCCCATCTCAGTTTTAATCGATCCAATTTATGCAAGGCCGGACGACTATAGCGGTTTTGCCATGTGGCTTGCGGCATTTCTGTTTTCTGTCCAAGTGTATTGCGATTTTGCAGGCTACTCGGATGTGGCAATTGGATTGGGGAGAATTCTTGGATTTCAGATTCCGGTCAATTTCCAAAGGCCATTTTTATCTGGAACCATAACTGAACTTTGGCGGAGATGGCATATTTCTTTTTCTTCCTGGCTTAGAGACTATGTCTATATTTCCTTGGGTGGAAGCCGAGTATCCACTTTACGAGTCTATTTAAATCTTTTTATCACTACTTTTGTTTCTGGGATTTGGCATGGTGCAGATTGGACCTACGTTCTGTGGGGAGCAATCCATGCCAGCATGATGGTTTTTGAAAAACTGATTTTTCAATTCGAATGGACAAAGCAAAAATGGAATAAGGTTCCAAGGCTTATTCAAGTCTTCTATCCTTTTGGGATATTTATAATAGCGGCAATTTTATTTCGATCCAGAGATACTTTGGAACGCTCTGGGCTTAAGAACGGTTTTTTTATGCTAAAAAGTGCATTCTTTGGCAAAACAGGAATCATTCCCGAAATTCCGATTCCCGTGGTTTTAGCAATATTTCTGTTATTTGCTTCCGAAATCTGGCAAGAGTTCTATCAATCTACTTGGGAAAAACTCTGGAACAATGAGAAATTAGTAATTCTCCTCACCGTTTGTATGTATATTGTCTGTTTCGCGATTTACAGTGTTTCCGCTTCGCAACAGTTCATTTATTTTCAGTTTTAAGAAATTAACTTAGAATTAGAAGTATGACGGTCTTTGTCTCGTTCTGTATTTTTCTTTAGGGTTGTTTGAATGCAATCTTCGAGCGAAAGATCCATTTGGTTGGCTAAGCAAGTTAAGACAAAAAGAATATCTCCCATCTCTCCCTTAATCTCAGATTGGATAAGTTCTTTAGGATCAGAATTTGAAAGGGAGGACTGATTTTTTTTTGGAGATTTTTCACCATATAGCATTGCCATATTTCGTGAGAATTCCCCAACTTCTTCCATTAGGATGGCTAGATTGGTTAGTTCTGAGAAGTAACGAACCCCGATAGTCTTTATCCATTGATCAACCTGCCCTTGCATTTCTGCAAGGGTCATCGGAGTGGAGCTTGATTCCTTAGAAGGTAAACTCAATAGTCGACTGACTAAAACTCGACGCTGGGTGCGTTTTCGATCTTTTTTTCATCTTCGACGGTAAACGTAGGTTTGCCTGAATATCCAAAGATCTTTGCAGTTATGACTGCGGGGAACTGCCGAATGTAGATGTTGTAGTCCTTAGTTGCTTTGATGAATCGATTTCTGGCTACAGTGATTCGATTCTCAGTTCCTTCTAGTTGCGCCATCAGATCCCCAAAACGAGCGTCGGATTTCAATTGAGGGTAACTTTCCTGCACCATAAGTAAACGGGACAATGCGCCTCCCAATTGACCTTGGGCTTGGGTAAATTGTTGAAAGGCATTGGGGTCCTTTAAAAGCTCTGGGGTTGCTTGGATAGAACCGAGTTTGCTTCTTGCTTCCGCTATATTTGTTAAAATTTCGTTTTCTTGTTTGGCGAAACCTTTGACAGTTGAAACCAGATTGGGAACCAAATCGGATCTGCGCTTGTATTGGTTCAAAACTTCTGCCCAAGAAGCGGTGACTTCTTCATCTAGAGCCTGGATGTTATTATAACCACAATTGGTTGAAAAAAATAGAAGACTGGCGACGGTTAAAATTCGGATTATTTGTTTCATAAGATTCTTATAGAATTAGACTGGGATTTCGCAAATAAAAATTAGAATCTTTTTCTGGTTTCCGCCGTCCTTTTTAACCAAGTTTTTTCCTGGGTTTTTAGATAGGCTTCTATGTCTTTGTCAGAGGATTTTCCATGCAAATAATCCAATAGGATTGGATCGCCAACCAGCAATTCGATCGCACTCAGATTGGAACGAAATTCATAGACACCTTTCAAATAGGCAAATTCGTTAGGGAACAAATCTTTCAGCTGTTTCAATAAAAAAAGCGTAAAATAAAGGGAATGGAATTTATCGGGATCATCTACTAATATCTGATAACCTTCACAAATAATACCTTGGTGCTTGTGAAACGTAGGCAAGAAACGTAGAGGTCTAAGTGTGTAGCAATTCTTTTGGTGCGTTTTCATTCTCCGTTCTAGCTCTGCTTTAGCTGAACCAAGCAAGTAGGGAGCTCCAAACGTTTCAAATGGACGAGTTGTTCCTCTACCTTCTGAAAGATTAGTTCCTTCTAGTAAGCATTGACCCGGGTAAACTAAACAAGTAGAAGAGAAGGGAATATTCGGAGAAGGAGGGATCCAATGCTTCGATTTCTTTGGATAGATGACACCAATTGGTAAATAATAGAGGGATAACTTATATGAAAACTCTTCTTTGTAAAACACTAACAGAGTAGCTGGTGATAAACCGTGGCGGTGCGGAACAGTCGGAACTCCCACAAATGAACTATATGTTGAATGCAATGGGGTGCCTTCTACTTTATCTCCAATTGGATTTGGAGAATCAACTACCAAAGCCTCAATTTTGGTTCCTTCAGATTGATTGAGCTCGCTAATGGCATGTAAAATGTAATTTGCCGTTGTTAAAAAAGTATAGTATCTGGATCCGACGTCTCGGATATCGATGATTACCAGATCTAATTTTCTTAAATATTCTTTAGGAGGGACTAAGGTCTGTTCTTCATCTCCATAAAGATTTACAATTTCCGTGTTTCCAATTGAATAATTTAGATCTTTTCCGCTAACTTGATCTTGTAGCTCAGCAAACAATCCATGCTCTGGTAAAAAAAGAACTTTGAGATCTAATTCGTTTCTATAGTATTGATAGTGATAATCATTTTTAAATCCAAAAGCCGATTGATTGGTCAAGAGACCAACTGCTTTGTTTTTCCATTTATCTAAAGATTTAACTTTTTTCATTTGAATCCTGTTTTATTGATTTGGTTCTTTGCATTCAGGCTATCTCTCCAAATGCTTTCCAATCTTTGAATATCAGGCTCTTTCCAATTCTGAAAGATTTCTATAACTTCTTTTAGGTTCTTTTCAAAGGAAAGAAGGCTTTCTAGTATTGGTCTTCTGTTTTCTTCAAAAATAGACTTCCACATTTCCCAATTCGAGCCGGCAATTCGTGACATATCCCGAAATCCTCCACCAGTTATGGGACGACTTGAATCTTTGACCAAGTTTGAAACGCTCTTATTCTGAATGCTGGTTTTTACAAGCAAAGTAGATATGATATGCGGTAAATGCGAAACATATGAAAGAACTTCATCGTGCAATTCAGGCTCCACTTCAATCACCCAAGAGCCCAGTTTTTTCCAGAATTCTAAGACTGAGTCAATTGCAATACTCTGAGAACTTGCACATCGCGATACAAATGTTATCTTGTCTGCATATAGATTAGGAATTGATTTTGCAAGTCCTGATTCTTCTGAACCACACATAGGGTGGGAAGAAACATACGAATGGGATTCACCTAAAGAATTGTTTACGGAATCAATAATAGAATACTTGGTTGAGCCTAAGTCTGTAAAAACTGTGTCAGGGAACTCTTTTAAACTAGGAATCAACTCAACAAGTCTGGTCACAGGAAGACCGAATACTACAAAATCAAAGTCTGAGAATTTTCTTTGATTTAAAAATTCTGATTCAAGATAGAAATCATCCGCTAGCTTTAGTCGAATGCCCTCTTCTTTCGATCTTTCAGAACGAACAATGCCCGATATTTTTGAATTTGGATAGGCGTTTCGTATTGCAAGGGCAAGGGAGCCGCCCATCAATCCAAAACCATAGATCAAAAAATGATTTGGTTCTTTCACAAAACCTCAAAGGAAATAGGGTAAGAGCCAAGTACTCTCATCGAACTTGTTAACTCTTCCACTTCCTTTAAGATTTTTTGGATTTCTAAATCTGTTTTGTGGCCTAAAAAATCTATGTAGAAATTGTATTCCCAAAGATTTCGCTTCAGAGGTCTAGATTCGATTTTGGTCAAATTAATGCCATGATTGTAAAATCTTTGAAGGACTGAATACAGAGTTCCTGTTTTGTTTGGGACACTCAGCACTAGCGATGTTTTATCTTTACCAGTTGGTGGACATTCCGACTTGGCAATGACAAGGAAACGAGTTGTATTGCCAGAAATGTCTTCGATTCCCTCTTTGATCACCTCCAGTCCATAAATCTCAGCGGCTAATGCAGAAGCTATGGCGACTCCGTCTTTCTTTTCAGAAACCAAGGTTGCCGCCATTGCTGTCGATGAGGTTTCTATAATTTCCGCATTGGGCAAATGGGAAGAAATCCAATTGCGGCATTGCTCATTTCCAATGCGAATGCCATAAATTCGCTTCACTTGGGACAGGTCTTTTTCGAAACCAAGCAAAGAAAAAGAGATCTTTCTATAGAGTTCAGAATAGATTTTTGCATCTGTTTCCAAAAACATATCTAAGGTGGAACCGACTGGTCCCTCTGTTGAGTTTTCGATTGGGACAATGCCGTAGTCGATTTTCCCACTTTGTAAGGAACGAAAAACATCTGGGATGGTAGGATGTGCATCAGATTGAACTGCTGAACCAAACTTACTTCTTAAGGCTTCGTGAGAAAAGGAACCGTTTGGACCCAAAAATCCCACTACTATGGGATGCTCCAAAGCAATGGTGCCCGACATGATCTCTCGATAAACGGCAAGGATCACACTGGCTGGCAATGGTCCTTTTGAAATACTTGTGATTTTTTCGTAAACATCTCGCTCTCTATCGGGACGGTAAATAGGCTCGCCTGCTTTAAGCTTAATCTGCCCGATGCTATGGGCAATCTCTGCCCTTTCTTGGATCTGGGAGATGATCTTTTTATCAAGAGCATCAATTTGGTCTCTTAGAGTTTTTAAATCAGACTCAGACAAAGGCTAAGTAACTTCCTCTTCATTAAACTCTGGTAGTACGGCTTCTTCCTCTAGCTGATTGTTTTCTATAGGCGAATCTTCTTCTATCGTAAAGGAATCTGGAATTTCTTCAAATTTCATTTCTTTTACTTCGATTGGAGTTGGTAAGTCGGACAGCCTGCTTAAACCGAAGTGAATTAAAAACTCATTTGTAGTTCCATAGAGTGTAGGTCGCCCTGGGACTTCTTTTTGGCCTACAGCCTTTACTAGTTTTTTGGAAATAAGGCTCGCCACCATTCCTCGAGAAGAAACTCCTCGAATTTCATCTAATTCAAGCAAAGTGATTGGTTGCTTGTAAGCTACTATTGCCAGTGTGTCGAGTGTTCCGCGGGATAGTGTTTCTCTTTTTTTGTCTTTGAAAATGACGGATAGAATTTCGGAATAAACTGGCGAAGAACTGAACTGATAACCCCCCGCTATTTCTTTTAAGAGAAATCCGCCCTCTTTTTCTTCGTAATCTAAAATGAGTTCATCCAAAAGCTCTCTCACTTCCGTTTTTTCGACATTAGTCGACTTGGAGAGTGTAGCTATTTTTAGAGGTTCTGAGGATAAGAACAAGAGAGCTTCGATAAGCCCTTTTTTGTACTTTCGATCTTCCACTTACGCCGCCCGGACTATCTTTATTTCACCAAACAAACTATTTTGTAGAATTCTAGTCTTGCGGATTTTTACGGTTTCAAGCATGGCGAGAAAAACCGCGACAATCTCTTTCTTGGAAGGATTGCCTTTGGTGAAAAGTTCTTCAAATTTGATTTCGTTTTGGTCTTCTAATATCTGTAAGATATAGGCCATTTTATCTTCGATAGAGTAATGCTCGTATCCTTCATACACTGGGATTTCTGTTTTTTCTTCTGAAATTGACTCCAAAAGAGAATTAAAAGCAGAAATCAAATCCACCAAACTAACGTCGAGCCAGGCCTCTTCTTCTTCGAGTACTTGATTGGATTCTCTTGTAAATACACCAGATGCAATTCGATCCAAATCACCGAGCCGTTGCCCAGCCATTTGAAACTTTTTATGTTCTAAGAGTTTTTCTACCAATTCTTGTGGCAAAGGGGGTTCAATGTCATCTTCTTCGAAACCAGGGTCAGGCAAGAGTGCTTTGGATTTCCAATATACCAAATGGGAAGCCATCAAAGCAAATTCAGAAGTCAATTCGATCGAAAGCTTTTCAGAGGTTTTAATAAATTGAATGAAATCTCTAGTGATTCGGGAAAGAGAAACATCGAAAATGTCTACCTTGTAACTATCTATTAGATCCCAAAGAACCTGGATTGGTCCCTCTGCTAACCCACCTTCTAGGCTGTTCCACCTAACTACGAAAGGGTTCTCAGAGATATTTGACATGTTTTAGAGGCTAAGAGCTTTGGCCGCGGCTTGTTGTAATCTCTCTGGAGGAAAAGGTTTTACGACAAAGTCCTTCACACCCATTTTAATTGCCTTTGCTAGCAGATCTTCCTGACCCAGCGCCGTTACCATAATGATCTTAGCTTTTGGATCCATTTTTAAAATTTCTTTACTGGCTTCGATTCCGTCTTTCTCGCGCATGGTGATATCCATTGTAACCAAATCTGGTTTCAAAGTTTTATACTGCTCGACCGCGATATTCCCGTTTTCTGCTTCCCCGACAATCTCGTGACCAGCCGCTACAAGGGCATCCTTCACTAAGGTTCTCATAAACTTTGCATCATCTACAACTAAGATTCTAGCCATTCTCCATCATCCTTTGCCTTTTATAAGTTCAAGTGTCTTCGGCATCAATTCTTCCAAGGGTAAGACATAGTCTATTCCCCCCATTTCTACTGCAACTCGGTTCATACCATACACGATAGAACTAGATTCGTCTTGAGCGAGAGTCACTCCTCCTTTCTGACGAATATTCGCAATTGATTGCGACCCATCTTTTCCCATTCCAGTCATAATTATGGCGAGCAACTGGTTTGCTCCATATGTCGTAATCATGGACTCAAAAAGAACCTCAATTGATGGTCTATGTCCATTAACTGTCCCTGACTGCTCAAGCTCAATCACTTTCGATCCAGATTTAGAAACTACGGTCATTTGGTAATCACCAGGGGCAATATAGGCTTTGCCTGGAACAACTGCTTCCCCTTGTTCAGCCTCTTTTACAGCGATCTTGCAGAGATTGTTTAGCCTTTCGGAAAAAGCCTTTGTAAAGCCCGGAGGCATGTGCTGTACGACTAGTATAGGTTTCGCAAAATCAGCAGGGATTTTCTCAAAAACACTCTGTAAAGCTTTTGGACCACCGGTAGATGTTCCAATTGCAACGGCCTGGACTGAGACGGTTCGAGAAAGGGTTTTGATTTCTTGGCGAGGCGAAATCCCTGGTTTTAGTTTTTTGTCTCTTGATTCTAAATAATTTGTGATTTTTTCAGCGAGGGAATCACCTATTTGTTCCGCGGAAAACTGGTTTCCACTGGAAGGTTTTGGAACAAAATCCAAAGCTCCCAATTCCAATGCTTTAAATGTCGCGTCTGCTCCGTGTTGTGTTAAGACGGAAAGCATGATCACTGCGGACGAAAGCTTTCTTTTTTTCATTTCCGCCAGAGCAGAAAGACCATCCATTACGGGCATTTCTACATCTAGGATAATCACATCCGGCGTTAGCTTTTCAGCTAACTCTATACAATCGACGCCAGTCTTTCCAGTGGCGATTACTTCCATCCCCTTTTTATTTTTCAAAACATCGGACAGAATGTTTCGAACTAAAAGAGAGTCATCGATGATTACAATTTTTGGCTTTGCCATAGTTTAGGCTTTTCGAATCAGCTCAACAAGTTCATCGAAATCAGGGAGGAAAAGGAGAACACCCAATAAGTTACTACCCTGGTGATTGAACTCAGTATGCATGGATAAAAATTTTGTCCTTTCTGGTTTTACTATTTCTATCACTTCCATAAAACTTCCATTGATCATTTCAGGAACATCTGGCATGATTTGTTTTTTTAGACGATTGGAAAGCGAGTTCATCACTCCAGAACACACAATATTCGCAATTTCTGAGAATGCCGATACCATGTCCTCAGATAGAGTCTTTTTATCTGGACCATACTTAGCCTCTTCTGATCCAAAAAGTGTTTTTGCGATTTCTGTTCCGTTTTCTTCCGAATACATCATGAGGAGATTTCCATGTAAATCTCCAGTCATTCGAACTTTGACCCCGAAGAACCCTTCATGGGAAAAACGAAATTCCCGAGAAAGAGTGTCACGATCCATCATTTTGACTTCAGGGATGAAAAGCTCAACTTCTTTGCCAACCAACTGAGAGAGTACCAAACCAGCGTTCATCATACCGCTGTTCATAATACTTTCTAATTTCTTGATATCGGAAGAGCTCATAAGCTCGCTGATTTCTCCGATCGGTTTGGATGTCAATTGGCGAAGCCTTTCTTCTTTTTGCTCCACAAATCCTTTTATGATATCAGCCGCTTGCGATTTTTCCTGAGAATCCGAAACATTTACCTTTGCTTTTTCTGCTAGGCGATGGAATTCTTCTTCTTTGTGATGTTCTTCCATCTCTTTGGATTCAAGATTTACATCAATGACTGATGGATGATTGCCATCATAATCTCCGTTTGCAGTAACAAGTGCTTCCGATTCAACAGGTTTAATTATTTTTATATCTTCTATAGGATTAAGAATTTTTTCTTCAAGCCGAGAAGCCTGAAGCGTTTCTTTGCTCTCTTCTTTGCCTAATGGCTTTCTTTCAAACCTAGATCTATCTTTTTTCAGTTTAGTTTTTTCTCTAGACTTGATTTCTAGAAGTTTAGCATTGTATACATTTGTTGGAACTTCCGATTTAAAAACTTCTTCGGAATCGCTCATTTCCAAAGAGCGAATGGTGGTAGTCCGTTTCATCATTCTACCGACTACTGGATTGCTTTCCCAGTCTGCTCTGTCAGCCGCAATCTCAACTAGCCCAGGTATATCTAAAACGAGAATGATAGTTCCATCCCCCATTATAGTTGCACCGGTTAATCCTGGTACGTCTTTGTAGTTTTTTCCAAGAGATTTGATGACAGTTTCATGCTTTCCGATGAGATCATCGACGATAAAGCCTAGCTTTCGAGTTTTGTAATTTACAATGACAACCGGGACTTCTTGGAAATCAGGCTTATCTGACTGTCCTAAAATTCTGTTTAGGCGATAAATGGGGAGAACCTCTCCTCTTAAGTTGATGATTTCGTGACCTTCTAAAGTTGTGATCTGGTCAATGCTCACCTTAATCGTCTCAGAAACTTCTGAAAGTGGAAAGGCATACACTTCTTCTTCCATAGTAACTAAAATACTTGGAATGATAGCTAAAGCTTGAGGAAAGGAGAGAGTGAAGGATGAGCCCTTGCCCTCTTCTGATTGTATGATGATTTTTCCTTTGAATTCTTCGATGAGTTTATTCACAACATTCATCCCGACACCCCGACCCGATAAATCAGAGACTTTGTCGGCTGTGGAGAAACCTGGAGCAAAAATGAACTGAAAAATGTCTGATTCAGAAAGGTTTGCCGCTTCTGATTCAGTGGTCAGTCCTCTTTCAATTGCTTTAGCTAGAATTTTTTGTTTGTTGAGACCTTTTCCATCATCTTTTATTTCAACTAGAATGTTGGAGCCACCTTGGTATGCGTTTAACTCGACAGTTCCCGCTTCAGGCTTTCCAGCGGCCTTCCGTTCGGCGGGCTTTTCGAGTCCATGATCTACTGAATTTCGAATCAAATGGATCATTGGTTCACCAATTGCATCGATTACTTTTTTGTCTAGTTCTGTGTTTTCACCATTCAGAACTAAATTTACAGTTTTTTGCGTCTCGAGAGATAAGTCTCGGATAAGGCGAGTAAACCGATTGAACACGGACCCTATTGGAACCATGCGGATATTCATAATCCCAGTTTGAAGATCTTTTGAAATTCGGTTGATTTGATCTATTTTGGTTTTGAGCTCATTGAATAAAGAATCTTCACCAAATTGAGAAACTAGGTCGTCATAAATTTTCTGAAATCCCGAATTTGTAATAACAAGTTCCCCAACATTGTTCATCAGTTCATCAAGTTTATCCGAGGAAACTTTGATGGTTTTCATAACAACCTTGGATTCAGAAACTGCCTTTTCAAAGTGGTCACTTTTTCCGTTGGCGTCCTCGGATTTGGAGTCTTTTTTTGTAAGTTCTCCACTTGAATGGTCGGCTTTGTCTGATTGAGATTCAGGATCCAAAATGCTTACTTTTGCTTTGTAAGGTGAAATCTGGACAGACTCAACCATGTCTATGTTACAAACGGATTTCAATTCAGATTCTGAGCATTTTGCCGCAATGACAAAGTGCAGTCGATCCCCACCCTTTCCATTGTCCAAATCTTCTTCGGAAGGCTCAGAGTGAAACACCTCTCCCAGTTGACGCACGCTTTGTAAAATCAAAAGCAATCGTAGGTTTTTCATAGGCGTCTCTGCCTTTAAAGAAAGATCTACTTCGAACGAAGCGGTGTCTGGATTTTCATTTAAAAAACCTTTTAGGTCTGTTGTTTCTTCATCGCTGAGTTTTACAATTTCTGCGTTTTTTGAAACTGACGCGTCTGTTCCTTTGGGTTTTTCCGCAGACGGAGC
>JAIXRB010000136.1 GCA_027485405.1 Leptospiraceae bacterium
AAATAGAACTTAAAATCGCTGATATTGAAATAGAAATCAAAGCGATTCTTTCTATATTTAATTCGTTTTCACCACTTAGGAAAGTCCTTAGCCTTTTTGATAAGATCCTGTCTCCGAATCCAGAAGGGAAGCCCGATATTCGCGACAGATTGCCCATTATAGGAAGCCAGCCGGCTTAAAGGCGATTACATTTTCGCGAAAAATGCGACATAATTTTTAATGTGGCATAAAGAGACCTAGCCATTAGATTTGGCTTTTTTTCGGGGAGGCCGTCGGATTGAGACAAAGTGATCTGGAAAAGAAATTTCCTCTAAAAAAGTTCGGGCGGATCTTTGGATCGTCTTGGAAAAAAATATCCATCAATTAAATTATACTTCTTTTTAAGTTGCTTCTCTTTGTTCGATGCTTCATAAGAATATATGACTTTTGAAGACATGGCATTCTTACAAACGGGGCAGGTGAGTGGATCTTTTACATCAAACGAAGATTTGATGGCTTCTGCCCACAAAGATTTCTTAGACAGAGATTCGAGTCTTAATCTCTTCGCAGGTAGCACATAATTGCCATAATAGCGAACTGATTTTTCATGCTTGTTAGGTAGAAAGAATAGCATGCGAGCAAGAAATTCATCAATCGGCATCGTTAGACTTTGATAAGACTTTTCTTTAGTGATGGATTCCACATTGCTTTTGTAACGGAAAGTCAATGTTTGTTGATTTGAATCCACTTTTTGGATTTGGCTATTATGAAACAGTCCAAAGGCAATGTATTGGGCGATGCGATAGATGGAATCGCTTTCTTCGATATTGATCTTTTCAAAATAGACATGGAAACCTTTTGGGTAGCTTTTCATGAAAAAGGTATGTTCTTCTTTACTGATGTAATTCTTGCGAAGTAAGCATTTACAAACTGTCCTTTGCCAGTCGTAGCGCATAGTTTTGTAAGGCATATAGAGGATTTGTTTGATTTCACCTGATACCGAATTTATTAGGTCTCTGGTTGCAATCGCATGTACATGTGGATTGAAATTCAAGTGATTGCCCGCTAGGTGAAGAGTGCTTACGATTCCAGGCTTATAGTTGTTATTTGATTTGCTAATAGTTCGAAGTCGTTTTGAATAGACTTTAGCGGCAAGGCCATTTAGAAATCGAGGATTCACAAATCTTTGGAATAGAATTTCATTCAGTCTTCCGGGCAAAGTGAAAACGATATGATAATGGGGAAGCTCTGGATTAAGGATTTTGGATAAATGGATCGACCAACCGAAGAGCTTTTTTCGATAGCAAGAGAGACAAAGTCTGCTTTTGCAGGAAAAGGGAACGGCGAGAACGATTTTGCAATCGTGGCATTCGTTCCAGATAAACCCCCGATTGAACTTTCCGCAGGTGAGTAGTTTCCCGACCTCGGTGAGTTTCCAAATAGGGATCTTTCCGAATTTGGACTCGAATTTCACCGCATAATTCGCAATAAAAGAATCAAAGTGATTAGTCCAAAGGGATTTGTATTCAGATTGGCGGGTAAGGGCAGGCGAATAGGGTCGCTTGACTGTTTTGGAAGAAATGTAAATGGAAAAACTCCGAAGAGATATTCTTCTCTTCAGAGGTTATAGGCAGAAAAATTAGAATGATGGTCCAGGCTTCCCAACACCCAAAAAAAGTTGCCACACAATCCTTATGGTTTGAGATTGATTCTCAGTAGCAAAAATGATCAAATGCCACTGTGCCGAAGTTTTCTTTGAATACGTCCTTTCAGCCGTAAAAGGGACAAACAATCCTGTTCTAGAGATCGCTCGAGAACTAGGAGCCGCAACCACTTGTACTGCTTGTACAAGCGACCTTTTAAACTATGTTTCCAAAAGGCTAGAGGAGAGCGTCTTTGCAGGGAATTCAGCTTATTGATGAGACCCAACCGTCATCGAAAAGAGATTCAGAGGATTTGATTTGAAGCAGTTTTTAGAAAAGAATCGAAAGTCCAAATCTGACAAGGCATCAATCGGGCGGAAGCAAGCAGGTGAATATCGACTAATCCGAGACCTTTGCCCACTAAGTTCTCCTTTAAAATAAACTGTCGTATTTTCTCCTCAGAAACTACCTCAGCTTGTTTCATCTTTTCCATTTTTAATTGAATTTCTTTTTTTAGACCACCAATTACAAGTTCAGAAATTACAAATGGATGGATAAGTATCTCATTTGAAATGAGTAATTCAGATAATTTTTGACATTCCTTTTTGCCTTTAAAAAAATCGATCCAGACATTCGTGTCAACTAGTAGCATTAGATCCGCTTTCTCTTTACGACTTTGATATTTTTTTGAGTTCCAAATAGTTTGGCTAATTCTAGTCTTTCATTGGCGTTTAGGAGCTCTTTTAAACCCATTTCCACAAGGGCTTTTTTTGTTTTACCCGGGTGCAGTTTAGTTACTTTTTCTAATAATAATGGGTCTAAATCAAGAGTTGTTACCATATATAGAATCATGCTTAGATATATATAGAATTTCAAGCATTTTAGTTTAAAGAAATAAGGGACTAAATCCTTCGCGAACGGTTACGCTAAGCCAAGTATTGGCTCTTGCCAAAATAGATATAGCAAGAAAGAGTTGCACCATAATCCGTAAAGTTTGAGATTGATTCTCAGTAGCTAATCTAGAGGAGAGCGTCTTTGCCGGAAATCCAGCTTATTGATGAGAGCCTAATCCTTTCCGTCATTGAGAAAGCCAAGCAATCACCTCGAAAACGAACCAATCACAATTTCCACCAACTAGACGAAGTATATCAACGTTTCTTGAATGTTGTGACAAAAGGAACCTATGTCCAAGTTCACAGACATAAATCTGAGCCCAAACCTGAAACATTTCTACTCTTACAAGGATCCATAGGTTTTCTAACATTTTCAGATAACGGAGATTTGGAGAATAAATTCTTACTTTCCAGCGAAGGAAAAAATCGAGGAATTGACCTTGCCCCTGGAGTATGGCATGCTCTAGTTTGTTTAACGGACATTGCCGTTTGCTTTGAGGGAAAATCTGGACCATACAACCCTAATTCCGATAAAGAATTCCATCCCAGATACCCTCAAGAAGGCGAAGAAAAAGCAAAGGATGTTGTTCTAGAATGGGAGAAATTATTTTAAACTGGATTCGGTTACTAATTCTTCTGCTTTGCTTTCAATGTGTTAGTCTCCCAAAATTCATACCACCTTCCTCGCATAAAGATGAGACAATTTTAGTTGATGGTGTCCTTCGGAAATTCCTCTACTTTGCTCCAGAAAGAAAAGACAATGCAAACAAGTTAAGTTTAACTCTCGTATTGCATGGTGGAGGTGGAAACCCCGAAGGAATGGTTTATTTGACTCGATTTTCAGATCGAGCATTAGAAGAAGAAACTATCTTTGTCTATCCTCAAGGAATAGGAAATCGTTGGAATGATGGAAGAAACGTGAGTCATTCAGAAACAGATATAAAGAACACAAACGATGTTCGGTTTCTGCGAGAATTGGTTCTTTGGTTTCAAACTCAATTTGAGATAGATCCAAATAGAATCCATGTTGTTGGTCTTTCTAACGGTGGCTTTATGGCACAGAGGCTAGCTTGTGAGGACGCGAATCTGTATGCTACTTTCAGTTCAGTAGCCGCTACTCTCTCCACAAATCTATCTAAGTCTTGCAAGAAACCCGAAAGCAAAATTGCCCTGAATCTAATCTTTGGAAAGGAAGACACTGTTGTTCCTTTCAATGGAGGATTCGTATTATTGCCAGGAAAAGAGCCTAGTAGCAAAATTCCGGCAGGAGAAGTTCTTTCTTTTCCAGCTTCCATCCAATTCTGGAAGCAGTCTTTGGAGTGTCAAAAATCAACAGTAACCTACTTACCGGACTTAAAAGGAAAGAATCCACAAACAACGGAAAGACGAGATGAACAGATTTGTACAAATGGTTCTTTTTTGCAATCCAATCTAATCTTCAAAGGTCAGCACATTTGGCCGCATGGATTCTATTATAAGTCTGCTTCCGAATATGGCTACCTATCCAACGACTATGATACCTCCAAAGAAATTTTGAAATTTCAAAAAGAGAATCCAAAATCAGGAGCAAATTTAGCTCATCGTTTTCTGAAACAACATTGATTTTTCCTTGAACTAATTTCCGTTCCTCAATAGAATCTTAGCATGAGACAATCCGTAGTCAAAGCAAAGGGTACGACCTTTTCAACGATTGAAATTGGGAAAGGACCCGTTGTTCTTTTTCTTCATGGTTTTCCGGATTCAAAGGAAAGTTTCATTCCCCTCATGGAAAAAATCTCTTCCAAAGGCTATCGATGCATAGCTGTTACACTTCGAGGATACGAGCCTCAATCTATTACTCATTGGTCAAAACTCCATTTAACAGATTTAATAGAAGATGTGAAGGAATGGATAGAATCCGAATCCTGGGGCAAAATCCATTTTATAGGCCACGATTGGGGAGCTGTGATTGGTTATGTGTGCGCTATGCACTATCCCAATCGATTTCATTCTTTGACAGCAATGAGTGTTCCTATGCTGAAGAAGCTTCCCGAAGGATTGCTTTGGACCCCGCAACAAACTCTACATTCATGGTACATTCTGCTTTTTCAAGTTCCGTTGATCGCCGAACTTTTGATTAAGGCAAATCAATATGCTTTGATCGATTATTTTTGGAAAGAGTGGTCAAAGGGCTACCAAGCGCCCGCCGAACACCTAAATCAAATCAAGGCATCGTTTGAAAACCCGGGTGTCTTGGCTTCGGCTCTTTCTTACTATAGAAACCTCAGTGATCTTTTCTCAGCATCAGGAAGGGAGACATTCCTAAGTTGGATGGACGCTAAAGTATCCGCGCCAACACAAATTCTGTTTGGAGCGGAGGATACTTGCATTCACCCACGGCTGTACAAGTCTATGATCCAGGCTGAAGATTTCCCTTTTGGGCTAAAGTTGGAAGAATTAGAAGGTGTGGGGCATTTTCCCCACTTAGAAAGCACGGAAAAGGTAGCCAGTTTTTGTCTGGACTGGATAGAGAGAAATCTGTCATGATATTAACTACAAAGAAAACCGTAAGGGGAAATCTATGAAACTAAACATGGGAACAATTGACCGTATCGTAAGAACCGTTGCCGCAGTCGCCTTGATAGGTGCTTATTTTGCTGGATTAGTAGAGGGCACAACAGCTTACATCTTACTCGGCGTATCTGTCGTGCTTCTAGGTACATCAGCTGTTGGATTTTGTCCAGCTTACCTACCCCTAAGCCTTTCGACAAAAAAAGCAGAGTAAACTCAAATGAAAAAGATTCTTTTTGGTTTTTTACTTCTCAGTTTCGTTCACTGCAAATCGCAGTTAAATGCTATTGAACTAGAAAAAGAAGCCTTGGGAATCTTTGACGCTTTCCAAAAACAGCTTTTGAGTTCTTTGACTAAATCTCTTTTAGACAAAGGACCTGTTGCCGCTATCTCGCATTGCTCGTTGGTTTCACCGCAACTTGAATCTCAGTATTCAAAAGGTACTTGGAAGATTCGAAGAGTTTCTAACAAACCTAGAAATCCCAATCACGCATTGGATGCTTGGGAAAGCGAAGTCTTCCAGACTTGGCTCGCAGATCCAGCTTCAATAAAGCCAACTAACCAAATCTCTGGTTCCACCTTTCGCATTATGAAACCCATATCCATCGCAAACCCAACTTGTTTGCAATGCCATGGCAATTCCACAGACATGAATCCAGAAATCCTAAAAGAAATTCAAAAAATCTATCCTGAGGATAAAGCTTTAGGATACAAAATGGGTGATTTGCGAGGCGCGTTTAGCGCAGAGTTTTCTCAGCAATGAGTAGAGTTTCAAAATGACTCGTCCTCGGAAAGAAATCAAGTAACACAAGTTCTTTGATTTGATAACCGACTTTTTCTAAATAATCAAAATCCCTTCTAAGAGTTGCCAAATGGCAACTCGAATACAAAACTCTTTTCGCTTTGCTTTCTACTAAAGTTTCCATAACTCTTTGTCCTGCACCCGAGCGAGGAGGGTTTAAGATCCAAGTTTCAAACTGATTTACTTTTTCAAGGGAGAGACTAGTTTCAAAAAGATCCAAAGATAGGAATTTATGGTTCTGAAGATTCAGATTTTTGGCGTTTTTCTGGGCGGCTTGGACCATAGACTTTTCAATTTCAATTCCCAAATAGTTTGTAGTTTGGTCCGAAATGGAAAGTCCAATCATTCCTACACCACTAAACAATTCTAAGATGGATTGGGATCCATTTAATAGACTCTTTATTTTTAACAGCCAAGGCTCTACAAGAAATCGATTGATTTGGCAAAACGACTTAGGTGGCAATTCTAACTCTCTTCCGAGAATATCTAGTTTTTGAGTTTTTCTGGAGTAATCCTGAATGCCTTCTTTGTCTAAACGAAAGTAATGAACTCTATCTTTTTTAAATCTTTTGTTCTTCTTTAAATTTTCAACTTGAAGCTCGTCTGGTAAATTCAGGCAAACTTTTCCTTCCATAGGAATGAGGGAATTGGAATTTCCAGCTAACATTCCTATATGACCTTTATCGGAATGCCATTGCACATTGTTTCTATATCCGATTGGACTCGCTGAAATCACTTGAACTGGATTCTTATAAGTCGGAAAAGCTAAATGGATAGAATCCTTTTTTAATTCTAGTTCTCGCTCATAGGGGATATGCCGATACTGGCAACCTCCACATTCACCAAACAGAGAGCAATCTGAGTCTATTTTTATCTCTTTTGCTTCATCAAAAGAGATAGATTGAGCTACATAACCAAACCCATGCTTTTTAGTTTCTTTGCTGATTTTGATTCTTACGTCTTCGCCAGGAACTGCACCGACTATAAAGAACGGTTTTCCGTTTTTATGTCCCATGGTGAAACCGTTTTGAACCCATTTTTCAACTTTTAATTCAAGATAGGACATGCTCGCCAAGTGCTGTGCAATATTCATTTGACACAAGAGTTTCCTTAGATAGAACGGATAAGAAATCAGGAGAAGTGGCTGAGTGGTCTAAAGCAGCGGTCTTGAAAACCGTCGTGGTAATCCCACCGTGGGTTCGAATCCTACCTTCTCCGGATTATTGGGAGACGTGCCTGAGTGGCCGAAAGGAGCGGTTTGCTAAACCGTCGTAGGTGTCAAAGCTTACCCTGGGTTCGAATCCCAGCGTCTCCGATTCTATGAAGCTGACAAAACCAGAACTCATCCTCGCTTACAGAAACTTCCTAGCTTTTTGCAAAACGCAAGAGGCGAGACAAATTCTCGCGGCATTGCCTTTTTTCTTTAGCTGGGTGCCTGTTTTAACCTGGTTCAACCAAGAAATCCAAACAAAACGAGTCTGTTTTTACAGCGCCATAAACACCTGTTTGTTTTTGCTGGCTTTTGTTTTATCCATCCTTGTCTCTGGTTTTCCTTACTTGGGATTGCTTTTGGCAAATTCGATTCATTTTCTAGGCATCCTTGCCTATCTTGGCATCTCGGGATTTTTGATTTACGCAACTAGAGGTAAGAAAAACATTGATCTACCCATTCTAGCTAATGGGGTAAGCGTTCTTGAACGCTGGACTGCGCCCATAGCTCAACTGGATAGAGTATCTGACTACGGATCAGAAGGTTAGAGGTTCAAATCCTCTTGGGCGCGATTGGATTTAGAGAACCAGTTTCTTAGCCATTGGCGAGACTTTTGTCGTTTCCACCCCGAAGAGATTCCATCTTTTTCAGTTCTTTTTGCAAAAGACGGTAGCATTTTAGCAAAATCAGGAAACTCCGTTGAACAGGATCAAAATGCTAGCCAACACAGCGAGCTACTTTGCATTCACAAAACGACCTCTATCACAAAAGAAAAGTATCTAACGGACGCTATTCTCTTTACCAGTTTGGAGCCTTGCCTCCAATGTGCTGGTTCTATCATAAAGGTTAAACTCAATGAAGTGGTGTACTTTTGTGCATCCAAACCAGGAGAAGGGATTTCGTCCTTAGCGACTGATTCCATATATCTTATGAATCATTTTCCAAAACTTCGGTTGATAAAGAACGAGGAAGTTAGGCAAGAATTTCAAAAATTTTTCTTAGAGAAAAGGTAGAATTCTATTGACCTTTGGATTTACTGGCAGTTCGTAGAAAGCACTGGAGAAGTGTCAGAGTGGTCTATTGTGCATGCTTGGAAAGCATGTGTGCCAAAAGCACCCCGGGTTCGAATCCCGGCTTCTCCGAACCGAGTGCCATGTCTGATTCACACCAAGTTCTATTCCGAAAATACCGACCTCAACTTTTTCAAGACGTTATCTATCAAGATTTAGCAGTCGGAGCCTTGCAAAACGCAATTCGGACTAAGAAAGTCGGACATGCCTATATCTTCATTGGGCCCAGAGGAGTTGGAAAAACTACCATCGCTCGGGTTCTTGCCAAGCGTCTCAACTGTGAAAATCCAAACGGCAATGAACCGTGTAACCAATGCTCATCTTGTTTAGAGATCATTAAGGGCGTTTCGGGAGACGTTGTCGAGATCGATGCCGCCTCTCACAATGGAGTAGATCACATTCGAGAACTAAGAGAAAACGTAAAATTCAACGCACTTGGTGGGAAGTATAGAGTCTTCATTTTAGATGAAGTGCATATGTTGAGTACTGCGGCATTTAACGCTTTACTCAAAACTTTGGAAGAACCACCTCCGCATGTTGTTTTTATTTTAGCTACTACAGAACACCATAAAATTCCAGAAACCATTCTCTCTCGATGCCAAGATTTTATTTTTAAAAAAGTTCCAGAGTCCAACTTACAGGAATATGTGGAACTGATTTGTAAGAAAGAGAACCTGGAGTTTGATAACGAAGGTCTCTTTTGGATCGCTAAGAAGGGAGATGGATCCGTTCGTGATACGCTTTCCTTTATGGAACAAGCAGTTATTTTCACTGATGGGAAATTGCTTGGATCAAAAATTCGAAAAATGATTGGGTACCACGGAATTGAAATCTATTCCGACATACTTTCAAATCTTTTGGATGCTCAAAACTCACATAAAGTATTTACTAAAATTGAAAATCTCTACTTAGAAGGTATGGATCTACAAAAAGTACTTTGGGACTTTGTTGAATTTCTCAATGCCTTACTTTTGTTAAAAGATCAGCTTGCAGATAGGGAAAGCATACGAATTCCACAAGAAGACCTTCTTAAAATGAAGTCTGAGTTTAGAGAAGTTCGGAAAGAATCCATAGTTTTAATCGCAGATAGAATCTTTACAATCCATGAAAGATTGAACCAAATGAAACTGCGCAGTTCCTTTGAAATCAAAGTCTACTTAGAAATCCAATTTAGAAAACTGATATTAGAAATCGAAAAACCA
>JAIXRB010000090.1 GCA_027485405.1 Leptospiraceae bacterium
GTTTTTCTTTTCTTTCTTTTTTACTTTTTTAGTTTCTTTTTTGCCTTTTGCTTCTTTTTCAGCCATGAACTTCCTACTTAGCTACTGCCTTTTTCTTATTCGCGACAGTTTTCTTAACACCCTTTCGCGTTCGAGCATTGGTTCTAGTCCTTTGACCTCTAACCGGTAAACCTCTTCTATGACGCAAACCTCTATAACAGCCAACGTCCATCAAACGCTTAATGTTTAAGTTGACTTCAGAACGCAAGTCCCCTTCGACCTGAAACCCTTCTTCAATTACTTTTCGTATCGCGGCTTCTTGCTCATCTGTTAAATTCTTTACTCTGATCTTTTCATCTACATTTGCCTTTTTGAGAATTTGAATAGAACTCGTTCTTCCAATTCCAAAAACATACGTAAGCCCGATCACAATTCTTTTGTTGGAGGGTAGATCTACACCTGCGATTCTTGCCATTTATCTTTGCCTTTGCTTATGTTTAGGATTGCTGCAGATCACTCGAATGACGCCTTTTCTTCGAATCACTTTACATTCCGGACAGATTTTTTTAACTGATGCTCTAACTTTCATTGTATTCCCTATTTCTTTCTGTAAGTAATTCTTCCCTTTGTTAAATCATAAGGAGATAGTTCTACTGTTACTTTGTCCCCAGGTAGGATTCGAATATAATGCAACCGCATTTTTCCAGAAATATGAGCCAAAACTTTGTGACCATTTTCTAATTCTACCTTGAACATAGCATTGGGCAAGTTTTCTAAAACTGTCCCATCAATTGTTATCGCCTCTTCCTTAGCCAGGTGAGTCTCCTATTGAATTTCCTTCACAATGGATGCAGTAATTTCTTCCATACTTCCCATGCCATTGATTTGTCTCAGGATCCCCGTGCCACGGTAGAAATCGATAAGAGGCAAAGTCTTAGTATTGTAAGTATGTAGACGGTTTTTGATGGTTTCCTCGTTGTCATCGGCACGACCTTCTTTGATCGCTCTACCTAGCAAACGTTTAACGAGTTCGTCGTCTGGCACGTCTAGGTTGACAACAGAGTCGAGCTCCATTTTGAGCTCTTTGAGGATTTCCGAGAGAGCCTTTGCTTGCTCAACCGTCCGAGGAAATCCATCCAAGATAAAGCCACTGACACAGTCTTTTTCAACTAGTCGTTCTTTAATAATCCCTATTACGACAGCATCTGGAACAAGGTCCCCTGCGTCCATAAATTTTTTAGCTTCAATCCCTTGCTTCGTTCCATTCTTCACTGCGTTTCGAAGTATCTCTCCTGTTGAGATTTGCGGAATTTTGAATTTGTCTTTAATGATATCAGCCTGAGTACCTTTGCCAGCACCGGGAGGTCCCATAAATATTAATCTTTTCATGCCTATGACCTTCCTTTTATCTTGGTTTTTTTCATAAATCCTTCATAATTGCGCATTAGAAGCTGCGCCTCAATCTGCTTCAAAGTTTCCAGGGCAACACCCACCATGATCAAAAGTGATGTCCCCCCAAACGTATAAACCAGTGTCCCACCACCTGAGTTCGTTCCTAGATTCAAAAATTTAATAATCAAATACGGAGCAAGTGCCAGACCTGCCAGAAAAAGTGCTCCAGGTAATGTAATTCGATTCAGGATCTTTTCGATCATTTCCTTTGTTTGGGTTCCAGGACGCACACCTGGAATGAAACCACCGTATTTCTTAAGGTTATCAGCTAGTTCTTGCGGATTGAACTGAATTGCCGTATAAAAATAGGCGAAGAAAATAATCAAGGAAGTGTAAATAACAAAATAGAAGAGTGATCGATACCAAATCTGTGAAAACGGATTAAAGAAGTCCATTACCACTGCCCATCCAGCCCATTGCCCACCAGACGAGGAAAGCCACTGAACTATCGTTTGTGGAAACAGAATCAAAGAAGAAGCAAATATAATTGGCATTACATTCGCGCTGTTTACTTTAAATGGAATGGACTGGCTTCTTGCTTGAACCATTTTTCGACCGACCATTTGTTTCCCATAGTTCAAAGGAACCCGCCGAACACCTTGGGTCAAAACCACTGTCAATGCAATGAGGAGCACAAAAATAAGGAGCAAAATAAGAACAGAAAGAGCATCCGATGTATCAGATGTAAACATTGCGATGATGGCTTCCGGCATTCTTCCTATGATACCAGCAAAAATGATCAAAGAAATTCCGTTTCCGATCCCACGCTCTGTGATTTGTTCACCCAACCAAATTAAAAGTACAGTTCCCGTCGTAATGCTTAACATTGCCAACGGTAGAAAATAGCTAGAAACCGATGGGTTGATTAAGCCCGGATACTTTGCTGGGGAATTACCAGCTCCAATGGACCAGGAATTGGCTAGTTGGATTACTGCCAGTGATTGCACTGCACAGAGCAAGAGGGTTCCATACTTAGTGTATTGCTGTATTTTTTTTCGACCCTCTTCGCCTTCTTTTTGCATTTTTTGGAGCTGAGGAAAAAGAACCATAACCAACTGCATGATAATGGAAGAGGAAATGTAAGGCATAATACCTAATGCAAAAATAGAGAACTTCAATAAAGCTCCACCAGCGAACAAATCCACCATCCCGATAAATCCTTCACTCGGGTCTGCTGTAATCGAAGTTACCTTTACGCTGTTGATTCCTGGAATCGTTACATGAGTTCCCATTCGGAAAAGCAGCAACATCCCGATTGTAAACAGAATCTTAGATCTAAGTTCTGGAATGCGAAAGATGTTTGCTAAAGTTTGGAGCATTGCTTATTTCGTTGGATTTTCGCTGAACTTTCGGATCAAAACTTTTCCGCCAGCTTTTTCAATCTTTTCTTTTGCAGATTGAGAAGCGGCATCCACAGTGATCGTTAAAGCAACAGTGATCTCACCGGTGCCCAAAAGTTTAATCAGGTCGACTTCTTTTTTAATCAGACTTTTTTCCTTTAAGTCTTTTGGCTTTACGTCACCACTTAGCCCAGCTTTGGAAAGAGAGATCAGATTCACTGGCTGATAGATTGTAGAAAAGTTGTTAGTAAATCCTCGTTTCGGCAATCTTTTGTGAAGTGGCATCTGACCACCCTCAAAACCACGTTTCATAGAGGATGCTCTTGCTCTTTGGCCTTTAGAACCCCGAGTTGAGGTTTTTCCCATTCCAGATCCA
>JAIXRB010000182.1 GCA_027485405.1 Leptospiraceae bacterium
GCATACAATGGAATGACTGTTGAAGTACAAAACACCGATGCAGAAGGAAGACTTGTGCTAGGTGACGTTTTATCTTACATTTCCAAAACCTACAAACCAGACTATATGGTAGATCTTGCCACTTTAACGGGAGCAGTCATTATAGCTTTGGGCCACGAAGCCGCAGGTTACATGACAAATTCAGATAAACTAGTGGATGCTATTGAAACCGCCAGTCATTCTTCCGGAGATAGAGTTTGGCGACTACCGTTATGGGAAGAATACGGAGAAGACTTCAAATCCGACATAGCCGATATAAAAAACATCACAGGTGGGGGCAAAGGCGCTGGAACTGCCTCAGCGGGAATGTATCTCTCTAAGTTTGTCGAAGGGAACGTGCCTTGGGCACATATCGACATTGCAGGAGCCGCTTGGAGAAAAAAAGCCTCTGGTTCACAGCCTATTGGCCCAACTGGATATGGGGTGCGTCTCCTTGTAGATATGGCGGAGATTTTGTCTAAAGAAGTTTAGGCCAAAGCTAGACTTTCATTTTTCGCAGACAAAACTGATCTGAAAGGTGTCCTCAAACAGGTCTTTCTTTTCTTCTACAGACCAAAGCTCTAAGTTCGGATCTCCACCAGGTACTAGCTCGAGTTTGCAGAGGACACGCGCCGTCTCTCGCTTTGCTGATATGCCAGTCACAATCCCTTTTTCACTTCGATCTAGTCCATCTCCAATTCGCAACAAGCTAGCTAGTTTTTTTACTAAAATTTGATCTTCTGGACGGAGAGTTCGAAATTCATCATGTTTTTGCTTTGGTCCACCTTTTCTGTGATATCTGGTAATAAGTGCAATGATCTCGATCTCAGAATTAGAAAAACCAACCATACCCTCGGCATTTTTAATAATGTAATAACTATGCTTGTGATAGGAATGGTGAGAGATGCAAAGCCCAACCTGGTGCAAAAAACACGCCGCTTCTAAATATTCACGAGCATCGGGACCTAGCCCATGCAATCCTTTTAAATCATCAAACAGTTTCAATGTTAGGATTGCGACTCGCTCGGCATGCTTTTTTCCAGCTGGGTAAAGATTGGAAATATTTCGTATAGCTTTGGTTCTGATATTGTCGATGGAAAGAAATTCAGAATTTTGGAATCGATACCAGCTTGCAATGGTGTCATAAACAATTCCATCCCTTAGAGCATAATCTGAAACAGTAACAGAAGGAACTTTTAGCCTATGTAAAATCTCGTCCAATACCATAACGCCCGCTACTATGATATCAGCGCGTTTTGCATCCAAACCTGCGATCTTTTGCCTTTTTTTGATCGTATCCGATTCTAAAACTTGCTTACGCACTGATTTGAAAGAATCCATCCCAAACTCAAAGCCATTCAATCGTTCTCGTTTTTCGCCCATAGTTTCTAAGGCCATAGCGGCTACAGATGTTATGCTACCAGAAGATCCTATGACGGTGAAAGGTTTGAAAGACTCAATTTGAGGTAAAAAAGATGAAAGCACCGATTCAATATGGATTCTGCATTTCTGAAGATCCATAATTCCAATAGGATCTTTCTTTAGATACTTTTCTGTTAATCGAACAGCGCCTAGTTTCAAACTAGTGGAAAACAATGTTTCGCCTTTTTCGCCAACTAGGAGTTCGGTGCTTCCTCCGCCGATATCGATGAGTAAAATCCTTTTTTCGAAAACAGGTAAACCTTGCAGTATTCCTAAATAAATCAACCGAGCTTCTTCGTTTCCAGAAATCACTTCGATTTGAATTCCCGCTTCATCGAGTGCTCTCTTCAAAAAGGCCTCTCGATTCTCGGCTTCTCGCAAAGCACTTGTGGCAATAGCTACTACTTCTGCGTTATGTGAATCGGCTAAATTCTTAAATCTCTTTAAACAAGAGATCCCCCTCTCCATTGCTTCGGGATGGATGGTCGCATAATCTCCGCTACCACTACCTAATCGGACTGATTCCTTCTCTCGGGTGATTGCTTCCGAAGTGCCATCGGCTCTCACTCGAGCTATAACCACATGAAAAGAGTTTGTTCCTAGGTCGATTGCCGCTAGGGTTCTGTCCGTTTGGGACTGCGAAGGGGATTTTTGGGATAATCGAGAAAAAGTTCTCATTCTGACTCATCTTTCAGAAAATTTTTACGGTTGAAAGCAAAAACCTTCCGAAAATTATTGAGAAAGTGCGGATTTATGTCTATCATTGCTCGAATTTCGATTTCAATCAAATCCCTTAGGACTGTTTATGATTTTTGATAACCTGTACGGACTTTTTTCTAATGATATGGGCATAGATCTTGGCACAGCCAACACTCTGGTTCATGTAAAAGGGCAGGGGATTGTGCTCTCTGAGCCCTCTGTCGTGGCTGTCCAGGCCTCTACTGGTCGCGTACTTGCCGTTGGGCAAGAAGCCAAGCGAATGCTTGGGAGAACACCGGGTGACATCGTTGCCATTCGACCGATGAAAGACGGTGTCATTGCCGACTTTGAAACCGTTGAAAAAATGATCCGCTATTTTATTGCAAAAGTGCACAACCGCACTACCTTCGTAAAGCCTCGCATCGTCATTGGAGTTCCTTCCGGAATCACGGAAGTAGAAAGACGAGCGGTTCGGGAATCCGCGGAACAGGCTGGAGCTCGAGAAATTTTTCTCATCGAAGAAGCATTAGCCGCCGCAATCGGGGCAAACATCCCTATCCACGAACCTGCTGGAAACATGATAGTAGACATTGGTGGTGGTACTACAGAAATCGCGGTCATCTCGCTGGGTGGTATGGTGATCGCCGAATCCATCCGAACTGGCGGGGACGAATTCGATGAAGCCATTGTAAAATACCTGCGTAACCAGTACAACTTAGTCGTTGGTGAAAGAACCGCAGAAGACATCAAATTGACCATCGGAAACGCCTTTGCAGACAAACGAGTCGATACTATGGAGGTAAAAGGGAGAGATGCCATTTCCGGTCTTCCTAGAACTTTGGAGCTCGACTCCAACGAAATCAGAAAAGCTTTAAAAGAACCTACTGACGAAATTCTAGACGGAATCAAATCCGTTTTGGAAAGAACTCCCCCAGAGCTTGCCGCTGACATTGTTGAACGAGGTATCGTTTTGACAGGTGGTGGCTGTTTGTTGAGAGGTTTAGAACACTATTTAACCAAAGAAACAGGTGTTCCTGTATTCCGAGCTGAAAACCCATTGGCATGTGTAGTGCTAGGAACTGGGCGCTACCTAGACGAATTGAAGTACATCAAGCCGGGCATCCGCTAAATCCTTAAGTGTTGTGGAATCGCTTTGGTAGAAACAATGAGGTTCTGTCACTCGGTTTCGTAGTTTTCTTCTCTCTAACCTCTCTTACCTGGAAGGGCAACCTGTTAGTCCGTGGAATCGCAAGTTTCCAAGGAGTGGGCGATTTTTTTTCTGGTTCCTTTGACTCCTTTGGTTCTTTGATCAAAAGTTCTTACAACAAAATCGAATCCTTTGAAAGGGTTCGTGAAGAGCGCGATTCCTGTTTAAACGTAATGGAAGAATACCAGCAGATCGCAAAAGATGCTGATCGTCTTCGTTCCGAAAACACAATTCTTCGGAACGAATTGAACTTTTCTCCCCGTGTTGATTTCCCTACTGTTCGGGCTGAAGTCTTGAGCGTTCGAATGAATGCAATTTACAGAACAATTATCATAGGCAATGGCTCGGAAAGCGGAATAAAACCTTACATGCCTGTTGTGGCTCGAGCTCTGGATGAGAGGGGAAGGTTCGTTGAGGCTTTGGTTGGAAAAGTAATCGCCGTATCCAAAGGTTCAGCTGTCATTCAACCCCTTATCAATTCCAATTTCTCAATGGGAGTATCCATACCTGGCACAAATCTTTGGGCTTCCTTATCTGGAAACAGTGGGCGAGGAACAGAAGTTTTGCTGGATTATATAGACTCTGGGATTGTCATAGATCCCAAGGCATTTGGTCCATTTACGATGGGACCTAATTTACCGCCAGCTCCAAACTCCTATTATTCGGACGGATTTAGTAAAATAGGAAAAGCAGTTTTTAGTTCGAGTGGATCGGGGGTGTTTCCGGCAGGAATTCCCGTCGGAACTATTACGGAAGAGGGGCCAAGGAATGGGTCTTTCAAAACTGCCTATGTGCGTCCCTTTATTGAATTTGATAAATTGCAAATCGTTACCGTCATCCGCAAACTCCCTGATAAATGGGTAGAAGAGTGGCCGGCAGAAAAATCGGTTCAGATTGAAGGACCCTACTTTGGCGAGATTGATTTTCCACGCGAAAAAGATGCCAATGGAAACCTCGTGAACAAGCCTGCTCCAGTGGTTCCTACTTCGCAAACTACTACGGTCAAAAAACCTAAATCCGAAACTTTCACTCGCCCCAACAAGACCCAGTCCGAAACTCCCAATCCGGAAACCAACCCAGGAGCGGTCGAGCCATGATTTTTGAAAAGATATTCATAGTTATTGGGATTCTACTCGCGCATTTCTTAAACGGATCCAATCTCTTTGAACTGGGCAACGCTGTGAGACCAGACTTTATGGTTGTCTTTGTCGTTTTCTTTGCCCTTAGAAAGGGTGCTTTTTATGGGCTTTGGTTGGGTTTTTTTGGTGGACTACTTACAGATACGGCATTAGGTGGCGAAATTGCACCTGACCAATTGGTCTACTATAAGATAGGACTGCATTCTTTGAGCTATGCTTTGGTAGGTTACATCATTGGTAAAGTAACTCGAAACGCGTATACTGAAAATTACATTTCTGTCACTATCTATGTGCTTGGTTTCACTCTTCTCTCACGAATCATCACTTACACCTTGTTTTGGATTTTTTTCCATGCCAATGCCAATTATTCATTTATCTATGTTTCTCTTTATAACGGATTCTTAGGGCCGTTTTTGTTCTTTGTGTTTACTTGGATCTATCGACTCGAAGCGGATGAGGTAAGGCAATGAGCCAATCCGCAACGGAATTTAAGTTAGAGGCTAGTTTTAGACGAAGACTCTACTTCTTTTCAGCTATGATCGTTTTTACACTTTCGGCATATATTTTTCAGCTTTTCAATCTACAAATTATCCAAGGCGATGAAAACACTTCTAAAGCAGAAAGATTTGTAAAGCGTTCTGAATTTGTTCCTGCCGAAAGAGGAAAAATTTACGACAGGCATTTTTCAACACCGGAAAACTCAACTCCTTTGGTTGCCAATGCTTCTTCTTTAGATGTCATTTTGAATACCAGCCTTTTGAAAAACGATCCAAAGTTAGTCCGAGAATTCATTTATAAATTTTCAGAAGCACTATCGATTCCGTTAGCTTACTATGAAAAGGAATTACAAGAAGCTCGCCTGATTAAAAAGTTAAGAACAAGGGAACCTTTTGTTTTGTTGGAAGGTATTTCCAGACAACAACAAGAACGAATTTTAGTCTTAGACAATATAAATCGCTTTGTCTATGTTATGTCATCTCCAGCAAGATCGTATCAAATGGGAGCCGCTCTTGCGCATGTTACGGGGTATGTAGGAAAACCATCCCAGACCGATATAGAAGAAAACCGAATTAAGTCCTACCAATTGATTGGAAAGGGCGGTATTGAATCCCAATATGATTCAATCCTTCGGGGATTAGATGGATTTAGAATTCAAAAGCGAAACAACGAAGGCTCTATCGAAGAAGAGCGAATGATAGAACCGGCAATTCCAGGAAGCAATTTGGTTCTCACAATTGATCGAGATGTCCAAATCGCGGCCTACAGAGCGTTGAATGGAGTCAAAGGAACTGTCATCGCTTTGAAGCCAGGTACGGGGGAAGTTTTAGCAATGGCTTCCAATCCTTCCTATGACCCAAACATTCTCTCTGGGAAAAACAAGCAAGAGCGAGCGGCACATTTTGCTAGGGTTTCAAACAACAAAGGTTTTTTGAACATGGCAATTCAATCCAAGTTTCCACCTGCCTCCACCTTCAAGGTGCTCGTTGGTCTCGCGGCAATGGAAAGCGAACACAAAATCAATTTTGACCCCAAACAAACCTTTCACTGCCCCGCAAGTTTCACACTCAAATCAACGTTCAAAGGCGTGCCAGACCAAGTTTTTTACAACTGGGACAAAAAGAACCATGGGGACTTAAACCTGGCGCAAGCGATCGAAAAATCAAACTCAGTCTACTTTTATCAGTTAGGTTACAAATTGGGAGCAGAGCCCGTCCTGTCCTATTCTAAGCTTTTCGGATTGCACCAGAAATCGGGAATTGATTTGCCAGGGGAAATTTCAGGATTTGTTCCAAGCAGTGACTGGAAACAAAGAACTTTCGGAAATAAGTGGTTTGATGGAGATACAGTTAACCTCTCGATTGGACAAGGTTTTATTTCAGTTACACCCATAGAGATGGCTTTGTTTTACATGGCTATCATCAACGACGGCAAAATCTATAAACCATACTTAGTTTCCGAAGTCAGAAATTCTCTGGACAATAGCGTAATTCAGAAGACTGAACCCTCAATTTTAAAAGACATCCCCCTTAAAAAAAGTACGATAGAGGCATTGAAAGAAGGTCTTTATTTGGTTGGTTATACGGGAACTGCATCAGGTGTTTTGAATGTTCCCGGAATGCCGGAAGTAGCTGGAAAAACTGGAACGGCACAGACGAAAAGACGAGGTGCCTCTTCTACAAACCATGCTTGGTTTATAGGTTACGCACCTTTTAATGCACCAGTCGAAAAACAGGTTTTGGTGGCTGTGTTCGTAGAATACGGGGTAGGTGGAGCGGCATCAGCGGCACCTGTGGCAAGAGAAGTCTTTCGAGCGGCTTTCCCTCCAGGAACTTTCCCTAAGCCAGAAAGACAAAAAGTAAAACCGATGGAAGAAGAAGCACCCGTAGAAGAAGAGGCATTTTAATGGCAGATCGCAACCAAGAGCAACTTGACTATTTTCTTATCATCTGTGTTGTTTTGGTCTCGCTTGCTGGGGTTTTAACTTTATATACCCAAGAGGCAAATCAGGCAGACGGAGCAGGGAGATGGTTTAAACAACTCTCTTTCGTATCCATTGGTCTAATGAGTCTGTGGTTTATGTCCAGGTTCAACTACCAGTTGATAGGCTCTTATGCTCTTTTCATATATTTTTTTGCGATTGTTTTGTTGGTTTTAACTTTGATTCCTGGAATTGGCTATTTACCATCAGGTCGTGGAGCAAGGTCTTGGATAAAATTGGGACCTATCACTCTCCAAGCTTCTGAGTTTTCAAAGCTCGCAACGGTAATACTTTTAGGTCAATACTTGGTTTTGCGGGAAAAGGAAATGCATAAGATCACAGTTTTGATTATTCCTTTTGTTATCTGTTTGATCCCAATGCTCTTTATCATTCTTCAGCCAGACTTTGGGACTGCAGTTTCATTTTTGCCCATGCTATTCACAATGCTTTTCTTAGGTGGAGCTGATATTTATCATATTGGATCATTGCTCACTTTTGGTGGTTTTTCCCTTGCTGTACCAATGTACCTTGCATTTTCTCAATTAACTTTAGTTCAACCTCTTATTGATTTACTTCGAAAAGAGAACAAAAATGAACTGGCGGCTTTGGTCTCTCAAGCCCAAGGGAAAATCTGGTTAGTTCTAGATGGAAAAAAGGCAAGTGGATTAGATATTCCGGGTCTACAAAACATTAAGAATGTTCAATTGATCCGTGAAGCGGCAGAAACAGTCAAAGACGAGTTCGGAAGCATTGGGTTTAAAGTGCTTTCCAATGAGGCTTTTATGGTTTCCATTGGAGTGATTTTACTTTTAATAAGTTTAAGTATGATCGTTGTTCGAATTGCAAGAGGCTCTCAAACCTTGCGAAAGTATTATATTCCGTTTGGTATTCTCGGGCTATCTCTCCTTTCAGCAGTTGCAGTTCACAAGTCCATCCCATTCCGAGAAAACCAGGTTATTCGACTAACAGCTTTCTTAAATCCTGATCAATTCAAACAAGGAGCGGGCTATCAGTTGAGAGCTTCAAAACCTGCGGTTGGTTCAGGAAAGCTCTTTGGAAAAGGATTTTTTCATGGGGAGATGACAGAAGGGCGTGTTCCCCATGTTCCAGAGGCTGGTACGGATTTTATCTTCGCATCCTGGGCAGAACAGACTGGATTCATTGGCTCGGTATTCTTGCTTATGTTTCTAATGCTGATTCCTCTGCGGGGTCTTCAAATAAGCTTCGAAAGTAAAGACAGGTTTGGCAGTTTACTTGCCGCGGGAATTGTAGCTATGCTCTTTTTTCATATAGCAATCAACGTAGGCATTGTGATCGGTCTTTTGCCGGTAACAGGTGTTCCGCTAACTTTCATGAGTTATGGTGGATCGCATTTGGTTATGGCAATGACAGCTGTAGGAATCATTATCTCCATTAAAAAACGGAAGTTTGCAAACTAATGCCAATTCCTTCTAAGAAGGCAAAGCAAAGTGATCTGTTTTTCAACCAACGAGTAGTATACGAAGATTTTCTTAATTCATTAGAAAAGCAAATCCTCGATCAAGAGTCCAATTGGAAGGGTTTGAAGACCAGCATCGAAGAGATGAAGGGGATTGCCGAGGCAAATGGTTCCGTTTATTTTTTACACAGAGTCCAAAGACTCGAAGCTTTAACGGAAAAGCTTTTTCTCAAGAAATCTCATAAAAAAGAAGAATTTGATCTCTTTCACAAACTTTTGGAAAAGATCACAAACAACGAGAAAATCGAATTCTTGGATTCAGCTTTAAAAAACAGAATCGGAAAAGTTGCCATTGGTTTAAAAGAATCCATAGAACCAACATTATCTGGTAATTCGTCCAAGAACAAAAAAGCGAACTCTGGTGCCCAAGACTTTGAGAGCTATATTGCATTTCGCCTTGACACGGTTCGTTTTTTGATTCCTAGATACCCATTTCGAGTTTTGAATGAAATGAGCGCCTATCGTTCTAAAATGGTGATTGGGAATCGAGAAGTTTCTCTTTTCCCTGGACCTGGCTTTGGTGCTGGTGCTATTGAGGCAGAGCCCAAGTTAAAGAAAAAGATTCTACTTCTAATGAAGTCTGAAACGGACTGGGAAGGCTTTTATTTTGATGAGCTGGAAGAAGAGTGGAACGTAACAAAGGGAACGATTGAAAGCAAGTTAGATTTAAAAAACAAATCCAACCAGCGTATTTGGGGAACAGTCCGAAAAAAGGGTAGAAACTACCACTTCATCAAACTGTTGTAATTTTTATTCCTCTGAGAAAAGGTTGTTCAAAGAGTCAAGTAGTGTGTCTACTTCAACTCCGTAGCCCATACAGACTTGTTCTATAGTTTCCACTTCGTTGATGGAGCAATGAGAACAACCTCCCAAATGGTAACTGGAAAAAACCAAGCCAGCTTCTGAGTGGAGGGCAATCGCGTCTCCGACAGTCATTTCTTTATAAAAACGGGATTTTGTTGCTTCAGTCATTTGTTTCTACCTCAAAACCTTTTCTTGTTTACATGCTATAGACGAAAGAGAATTTCGTCAACGGAATGTTCTTAGAAGAAAAAGGGAAATTTTTTATTCGAATTGAAGGTCGGTTTGAGTCGGCACATTTTTTATACAATTATTTTCCAGACGGCTCAGATGAACCGATCCACGGGCATTCCTGGAAGGTAGAAGTTTTTTTGGAAGGAATTGAGAACATTCGCCCAGACGGAATCAGTTATGACTTTTTGTCTGCCCGAACCAAGTTGCTGGAACTGGTTCATTCCATTGATCATATTCTCATCAACGATCATCCTGATTTCAAAGGGATCAACCCAACTTCCGAAAACGTGGCTCGTTGGTTCTATTCGGGCTTAAAAGAGACTATTCACAACTCAAGCGGGAAGGTGAGAAGAATCGTGATCCACGAAGGTCCAGAGAACTATGCTTTCTTTGAACCCTTAAACTGATATCTTTCTGGTTTTGGGTTCGAAAAGACTAGATTCTATCGTAGGTTAAAAAGACTTCAGAACCAGTAGGTCTTGTTTCCACCAATCTCCAGTTGTTCGCTTCAAATCCTTTTAATTCTGAAGCATGATCAGCGATGCCAGCAAGACCGTTTTTTCCAATGATGTAAGGCACTAAAGTTAAATAAATTCGATCGACTAAATCTTGTTCTAGGAAAGAGAAATTCAATCTAGGACCGCCTTCCAATAGCACACCTTTGTAGCCTTTGCGTTTCAAAATTCCAGTTACTTTTTTAGGATCGATGTCTTCTGAATCCAATGCAAAGATCTCTGCTCGGTTTTCCAGTTCTGTTTTGATCTGTTTTAAATTGTTTTTTGTGCAAATAATCAAAGGGATATGGTCTGACTCATCAAATACGTGCTTGTCGACAGGAATGCTACCACGTCGAATTAAAATAACGGGTCTAGGGTTTAAAACGTTCGGTATCGAACGGATTTTGACCA
Organism: Leptospiraceae bacterium; assembly: GCA_027485405.1. Taxonomy (GTDB): domain Bacteria; phylum Spirochaetota; class Leptospiria; order Leptospirales; family Leptospiraceae; genus Leptospira_A. The sequence goes on from JAIXRB010000182.1 coordinate 10,406, forward strand.
CTGGATTGTCGTTGATGATCGAATTTTTACCAATGATCAGAGCGTCAGCGTTAGAACGATAGATGTCCATTTGGGACTTGTCAACGGAGCTTGTCAATCCGTACCACTTTCCGTCAGGACGAACCACTTTGCCGTCCAGGGTCATTGCCATGTTGATGGACAGCTTCATTGAGCTTGCCCGGATTGAATTGTTTTTAGTTCTCTTTGTAGAATTTCCATGACTTGCCCTGTGCAAGTCCCGCATCCAGTTGTGGCGCGTGTTGTATCTCGCAACTCCTCGAAAGTATGGCAACCAGCCTTTATGGCGTCTACCAATTCTTTTTCCGTAACGAGATTGCAAAGGCAAACCCGCTTTGGTCGCATCAAAGAATTTATATCAAAAGCATCCACGCTTGTACTATTCATTTGACAGAAAAGGTTTTTAAGTGCACACTCTTAAATCAGTTAGATTAGGAAAAGTAGACAAAAATGATTCCAGAAACTCCCCTTCCGGCCCATAAGAGACGTAATAAAGAAATCTTTGGATGGTGTATGTTTGATTTTGCAAATTCATCCTATACCACAGTGATTATCAGTGTCATATATTGTGATATTTTTACACAAATTGTCGTTCCCCCGACATCGAATGCCAACAACCCTTTTGCCGAGGGCAATTCCTTTTGGGCATGGTCGCTCGCAATTTCCTACCTTTTTGTGGTGATCACTGGGCCAATTTTTGGAGCAATCACAGACTTTTCTTCTTGGAAAAAGACATTTTTGTTTTTGAGCTATATTGGTTGCATAGTTGCAACGTTTGCTCTCTATTATGTGGAGCCAGGTTGGGTTTTAACTGGCTTCATTTTGGTCGCTGTTTCTAACTTCTTCTTTGCCTCTGGCGAAAACTTTGCATCTAGTTTCTTACCCTTTTTAGGTTCCAAAGATGATTTGGGAAAGATCTCCGGTTATGCCTGGGGAGTAGGTTACTTTGGTGGAATCGGTTCCGTTGTTCTCGCGTCAACCTTAGGAGACGTTACTTTAGAAAACTACAGCAACTTAAAGTTAGTTGGTCCATACACCGCGATTTTCTTTCTTTTGGCGGGAATTCCCACATTTCTTTTTTTGAAAGAGCCAGTGGTTCATTTTGGGCAGAGAGAAAAGGTAAACTATTTAAAAGTAGGAATTGAACGAGTTGTCAATACCCTAAGACATGCTTGGAAGTTCAAAGATCTTATGATCTATTTGATTTCTTTGTTTTTTACAATGGCGGCACTAGCCATCGTGATTTCTTTTGCTTTCATATACGGATCACAGATAGTCCACACAGAAGCAAATCACAGACAAGCGATGTTCTTGTTTATCAATGTTTCGGCGGCACTGGGAGCAATTGCTTTCGGAGTTGTCCAAGACAACTTTGGAGCTAAAAAAACATTCAACATCACCCTCGTTCTTTGGTTTCTTGTCTGCGGTTTGATCTACTATGTTGCTGAAATTACAGATTTAGTAAATGGAACCTTTGGAACCAATTGGACTATCCAATGGGTTTTTGTCACTATGTGCAGTTTAGCCGGGCTTGGGCTTGGATCCACTCAATCGGCATCTAGAGCGATAGTTGGGATTTTCTCGCCGGAGTCAAAATCTGGAGAGTTTTTCGGACTTTGGGGCTTGTCCGGGAAGATTGCCGCGGCCTGCGGACTTTTTCTTTTTGGTTACATTCAAACCATTGTCAGTCTTAAAAACGCATTTCTAGTAGTCGCCATGTTCTTTTTAGTTTCTTTTTTGATTAACTTTTTTGTAGACGAAGAAAGAGGAATGGCAAACGCCAAAGAATAATTAAATGATCCGCAAGATGGAAGACGATTTTGAAAACCACCATAGCCAGAGAAATCTAGCTATGGAAGTGATCGATGATCTTATGGTAATCAAATTGGATTTACTGGATGCGGAGAAGAAAGTGCCCAGTTTTGTAAACAATGCTATATCTTATTTAAAAAAGAAGTATGTAACAGAGGAGCAGTCTATTTCACAGCTCCTCTTAAAGCGCAATAATAGTCTTGAGTATTAGAAATCCAATACTTTAGAAATCAATTGTTTTCTATCAAGTTCGAGGTTGTGAAGTCGATTGCTAGAGAGTTTTCTAACCTTTCTCAACACCTTTCGGTAACTTAAAAAAATGTTTCTTTGCTTTTCATAAGGAATGATGTCTTTCTCATCATTCAAAGTAATGCTTACATTTGGTTCTGCTTTTTGGATAGGTTCGTTTGGCCAAATAGTATCAGAAGTAAGTGACTGGTAGAACTCCATTTTGATGTCGGAATTGGTGTCCAGTTTTGGTTCACCTTTCTCATCTTTTTCAAGTCCTTCTGATCTAGGAGTTGGATTGATGATTCTTCGCATTTCTTTTACATAGACATCGCCATCAGCGTTGACTCGTTTGAACATAATCACAACTTTTTCTAGTCCTGAAAAATCTTCTTTAGGGTAAACAAAAGCCACTGAGTCATAGATGTAAACTCTAGGCCAGTCAATATATGTCATACCTTGCGGGAGAGCAAATTCCATATAAGTTTTGCCCTCAGCGTCTTTCTTAAACAAAGTTTTTACAGGGTTTGGAGTATGAGCGAGATACTGAGCACTTACTTTATCAACGCCTAAGTCTTGAAGATTCTTGATTTGCTTGATATGGTTGGCAATCGATTCATGCAAAGAATCGATTTCTGTATCAATGAAACCTAATGCGCGTATTGTTGCGATTTCTTTCGCTGTGTCTCTGTCTTTCTGGGTGACAAAAGCTGGCTTGTCAGCAAACAGAAATAATGGTAAAAA
>JAIXRB010000002.1 GCA_027485405.1 Leptospiraceae bacterium
CGGTTGTGGTCCTAAGCTCATAAAAATCCTGGGGTTTCCCAGGATTTTTATGAGCTTCCCATAATTTATATTATGTCGTATTAGATTCGAGGATGGGGTGTAAGGAAAGGTATATCGGTAACACTGTGAACAAGTCTCTTACTTTTTTTCACCTGCAAACCAACTTGCAACGAAACCGGCAAAGGTTCCGAAAAGACCCACCCCTGCTGTCATCAGAATCGCTCCCACGATTCTCCCTTCGGTTGTGACGGGATACCTATCTCCGTAACCTACGGTTGTAATCGTAACTTAAGACCACCACAGCGCGTCTTCCGCACTCTTGATATTGCTATTTGGATCTGTTTCGACTTGGAGGATTGCAATCGAGGCAAAGATTACTAAAAGTAGAGCGACTATAGCCACCGACCCAAATGTCCCAGAAGCTCTGCTTTGAAAAGCAAAAGTCATGATTTGTTTGGCGGATCGAAAGGCTCTTAAAATCCTAAACAACCTAACGATTCGGAATAGTCTTCCCCCTCGAAACATATCTAAAGTTGGAATGGAAGAGAGAAAATCAATCCAGCCCCACTTTAGAAATTCCAATTTACTATCCGCCTTCCATAACCTTAGAAAAAAATCCCCCAGAAAAAAGAAGCAAACCCCGTTATCAATCAGTTCCAACAATCTCGCAAGTTCGGGATCCAGTTGAACAAAAGCGGAGATAACCAAGGCTCCTAATACGTACACTGAAAGTACTAAAGCTACAAGATCCAAAAGTCCAATTTGTTTTTGTTCGGTGGTCATGTCAGTGAGTCCTGTTTCTAAACTTAATTTTTTTTCTGCGCAATAGAAAGCATTTTCTAACCTAAAAAACTACTGCTACATATCCCAGAAAAAGTCTTTGTTAGTTAAAGGGACAACTTTTTCCGTTGCTTCCGCAGCCTTCATACTCTGATTTGAATCTTTAAAAAAGGCTTGGTCCGAATTAATCATGTTTTTAAAGATTTGTTTTAAATCTTGAGTTTCCTTTAACCAATATTCTTCGGTTCCAAAATGTGGGAAAATATTTGGAAAACTGGGATCATCCCATCGCTTGGCAATCCAAGATGCATAAGTAATGTATCGAATACCTCTCAAAGCTTCCAAAATCAATAGATTCTTTGGATTCCAATCAGCAAACTGAGAGTAAACTTCGAAGAAATGCTCTCGAATCCCTTCTGATTCAGAATAACCAAATGGCAAAAGCATCCAAAAATCTTGCATGACAGGACCCGTCAGGCAATCATCAAAATCTAAGATAACTAAGCCTTGGTCGTAGGTTCGGATCAAATTCCCTTTATGGCAGTCTCCATGGATTCGTTGCAAATCAATTTCTAAGTGATTGAGCAAATGCTCGTACTGCTGGATCAAATCCAAAGCTGTCAATTCGTAGTCTCTTTGTAGTGACCGGTTTTCAATAAATCCTTTGTCAATAATGTATTGTAAGGCTGGGAGCCCAACTTCTTGGGCATTGAGTTTTGGGCGAGCTTTAAAGCAATCTACCTTCCCTAAAGAGTGCAATCTTCCTAATAATCTTCCTAGGTTCTCGTACTCTTGTTCTTGGAATTCGTCGATGATTCGTCCTTTTTGCAGTGGCCATATTGCAAAGTGAATACCATTTGCTTTGAACAGCGAATCTCCCTTGTCAGAAGTCCAAGGTGTCAATACCGGAATATCCGATTCAGCTAACTCGAATAAGAAAGAATGCTCTTCTTGGATAGATTGGGAACTCCAACGATTAGGACGGTAGAATTTAGTTACAATTCGTTCGCCAGACTCTAAACCGATTTCAAAGACTCGGTTTTCAACGCTGTTTAGAGGTACGCAACGTCCATCACAACTAAATCCAAGGGCATCTATGCAATTTAAAATGGTGTCAGGGTTAAGGGATCGAAAGTTTTCTAAATCATGCATACACGATTTTGTTTCGCCCAGATTTTTTAGCTTCGTAAAGTCTTGAATCTGCCAATTGGAATAGCTGATCCATGCCCAATATGGAATCCAAACTTCCACCCGCTATACCCGCGCTAAATGTGATCTGTAGGTCTTTATCTTTATGTAAAATAGGTGAGTCTAGAAGTAAGTTTTTTACTTTTTCTAGAACTTTACTTGCATTCTCCGGCTTTGTTTCCGGCATTAAAATTAAGAATTCTTCGCCCCCAAATCTCCCGAGAATGTCAGAATTTCGAATGGATTTTTGGAATATCAAAGCTATAGACCTCAATACCAAATCCCCTACTTCGTGTCCATAGGTATCATTTACATTTTTGAAATGGTCGAGGTCAAAAATCACTAGACTAAAAGGATTTTCATGCCTTTTGCAACGACTGAATTCTTGGATAGATCTTTCATTTATATATCGTCTGTTATAAAGCCCGGTCAATGCATCTTTGATTGAGTTCTCCAATAGTTTGTCCTGTAAATTTTTGATTCGGAGGGAACTATAGACTCGTGCAATCAATTCAATTTCTTCGGGAGGCTTTCTAATGAAATCCGTTGCTCCGGCATCAATGGCTTCTCTAATCTTTTCAGGTTCCGTGTTTGCTGTGACCATGATGATTGGAATCCAGCCATTGCGAGATGACTCCAATATTTCTTTAATCAAGTCAACTCCAGAACCATCAGGTAAATTCCAATCTAACAAAACAACGTCGATTTCGAGTTGAAGTAGAAACTTTTTAGCCGAAGCACAGTCTTCAGCTTCAATCGCTTCGTAACCGTTGTTCTTGACCCATCGGACCAGAATGGCTCGTTGAGTATTAGAATCCTCTACAATCAGGATTTTGTTTTTCTTATCCATTTCCAATAGTTTCTTTTTGATGAGGAAAATTGTCTTTTATTATCTGGTCCACCCAGTCGGTCACAAAGGATTTTCTATCGAAACCATAAAGAAATCCACAATGCCCCCCGTATCTTTCGATCTGGATTTGCAGTAAAGGCGAAGGTTCTAAGTTTAGAAACTCCTGAATTGGAATGACTGGATCATCTTCCGAAGTAAGGATATAGGTAGGAATCTTTAGTTTCCTAAAGAATGATCTATCTATGGTATAAGAATCGAAGTAATTTTCTGCCGTTTTGAAGGGAGAATACTTGGTGACCACTTGCTCTGTTAGATCAAAGACCGTTTTTGATTTTAGAAAATCTTGAAAAGAATATAAATAGGGAAAAAGTTTTTCTTTAGCAATCAAGGAAGCCTTCCAAGCCTTTAGGAAGTACCATCTAAAAAACGAATGTTCATCCATTTTGATAGTGGCTTCCATGGGATCCAATGCTGGGCTTATTGAAAAGCAAGCCTTGAGTTTTTTGAAGATAGGTTTGCTCTTTTTTTTGGAAGCTAACATTGAAAAGTGTAGGCAAAAGTTTCCGCCCAATGAAAACCCAAGACAAAAGAAATAACTAGGATTTGCCTTTGCAACTGCAAGTTGAATCACTTCCATTATTTCTGGGTATCGAGCGCCATGAAACAATTCTTCATTCAAATGATAAGTGTTTCCATGATCTCGAAAGTTGATTCGGATAATTCCATAGCCTTGGTTTTCAAAAATTTTTCCAGTTCGAATCATATAACTTGACTTAGAACTACCTTCCCAGCCATGCAAAAGTACTATCAGAGGTTTTCCTTTTTCGATCGAATTAAAATATGTTACAATCTTTGCCTTATCCTTGGTTTGAAATACATTGAGAACGGATTCACTTTGAAAGGCTAAGTTGGATTTGCTAATGAATTTCCAAGAGGCAAAAACAGTTTGGAGAAAGGAGTTTCTCAATATAAAATTTGGTTTAAATCTTCGTGAAACAATCATTTTTTTGGAGAACCGGCTCCCATTCTTTTCTCATACGATCCCAAATGGACATATCTTTTAAATCTGAAATTGATGCTTCTCTCTTTCTTGCTTCTAATCTTTTGCTAGTTTCCTCTGACGAGGCTATGCATTCTTCAATTTGCCATTGATGTCCCAAACCTCTAGCCAATTGGAGAAAAGGCTCCCTGTGGCTTTGCTTTAAAAAAGTGCCATCAATGATCACAGATTGTCCTTGCTCTAGGACTCGCTTTGCTATTGCCAAAGCTTTTCTATAGATCCAGCGACTCCGAAAACTTGAATATATTAGTTTAGAACCTTCTTGGAATGGAGGTATTCGATAGCTGAATTTTCTTAGATTGTCTAAAGAAATTAGGAATGCTTTGGAGTTCTCCGCTATCTCTTTTGCCTTTGTCGTTTTTCCAGAACCAGGGAGACCAATCACGAGAGTTAGCATTTGAGTTTGCGGAGAAGTCTTAGAGTTGGCAATTATGACTTGCATCAATTGCTTAATCATCTGTTCGTAAATGTCTATATGAATTTGGTTTTTTTCTACTTTGAGAGAATTTACATACCACCGAACACAAGCTTTCTGCCAGACGAAGTAATAAAAGAGTTCTAAACTTTTTGGATCAGGACGAAAAAAGAAAAAGCTCTGTAATAATAAAAATCCTAAATCTTCTCGATTGTGAAAGAGAAAACCCAAATAAAGAAAAGCCAATTCTTCAAATGCGTTTGTTATTCTGTAGTCTCTGTTGAACTCAACACAGTCTAGTAAAGAAATAGTAGAGCCATTGCTATAGATATGGTCCACTCTCAGATCCCCATGCCCTTCCCTCCACAACCCCTTTTTGACCAATTTACGAAAAAATGGTTTTTGAGTGATTAGGCAGTTTTGAAATGGGTTCACCAGATTTTCAGGAAAGGTTTGTGGAAACTGTTTCAATCGACCCAGAGCTTCATCCCAAACAGTCCAAGGCGTAGCATTCTGCTCCGAAACGGAGGTTAAATGATGGCTATGGATTTTTTCACAAAGAGTGTAAATCTCTTCCTTTGAGATGGAAAGATTCTTTTCCAACCGGTATTCCCATTGCAAATCATGGGGCAATCGATTGATCACAATACAAAAATCAATCGCATCAGGATCAAAGTTTTGAACGGCTTTAAAATGAAAAGTTTCTCCTTGTTCAGAAACATCTGGAAAAAACCCATAGATGCAAAGGTAGTCTTTAGCGTTAAATCTTTGATTGGTTACGAGTTCTGTTTGGCATAAAGAGAATCGAAGCTCAGGAGTTGACTGATCTACATAGCTCAATCGAACAGGTTTTTTGAATTTAAAGACTTTGTCTTTTCCCAGATAAACGAAAGAAAGTAAAGTTTCTTCCGTTAACCATTTTCCAACGTCTCCCAGAAGAAGAGAGTTGGATTTGATAAACGAAGCAAGAGTATCACTCATCTTCTCTCTGAACAGTCTCGATGTTAAAAGCCGGCAAGCAAACTGCCCAATACGAAGCGTTTTCCGAATATGGATTTGAATACCGCACTCTGGTCCCTTTTTTGATCCATAGGGACTCCCCAGCCGAGATTTCCAGAACTTGTCCGTCTACTTCTACTTTTTTCTTTCCTGAGACCATTAATGTCCATTCATCAAAGAGGGGGGTTTGGAAAGGTTCACCCCAACCTGGAGGGGCAACCATATGGGCGATAGATAGGTCTTTAAGTCCTACAGATGGAACTCCGAAATGTTCTTGGATGGTCTTTCCTCCAGGAACGGGGATACTCAATGGGGTTTTTTGGTGGTGATGCGGCATAGCCTCATGTTCAAAAAAGGAGTTAGAATCTCAAGGGAAACTTGGCAAATGTCGAGAAAAGAAATAGGAAAATTTTTTCCTGGCTAATTCTGGCCAGAATGAGGAAAAAGATACAACATGCTAGAATCCCAACCTAGGGCGAATCTAAAATCGAAAATTCGAAAGCTATTCTGGATTCAATCCAGTCTCATTTTGGGTTTTGCTTCACTGTTTGTTTTCCAAACGGTAATCGGTTACCTTCAATTTGCAAATATAAGTAAAAGTGTGATTTACTCTAGTATGATTTTGCGAGGTCTCATTGAGCTTTCCTTTGAAAGATCAGTGAGTCAGATCGGACTTGCATTGGACTCACCCTTGCCCGTCCAGTATGTGGCCCTGTTGAACAAACAGCGCCAACTTGGTATGGACTTTTTGAACAAAGTTTCCTTTGAAGCGAAACTTGAAAATGAACCTTCATTTGACAGAGGTATCGAGATCATTGATCGAGAAGTTTCAGTTTTGAAATCTCTACGTACGATTGTGGACCGAGACATAGACCTAAACAAACCAGATAGAGACCCTCAGTTTTCAGCGACCTTCCCAGACCAATTTCCTGCGGCTTTAGAGAGGATTGAGGCGGCAAGAGCTTTCTTCCCAGCCTTCACAGAATCAAAAGAAATTTCAAACCTACTTAGTATAATGCGACTAGCCTGGGAAATTAGAGAATTTTCAGGTCGAGAAAGAACCTATTGGGCGATAGCCACCCTGCGCGCCGCCGATCCATCCGAAAAGGAAAAGTCTAGAATTCGAATTTTGCACAACCGAAGCTTGGCTTCATGGGAACGATTGAATTCAGTTTTAAATTCTGGATTGAACTCGGAGAAGGTTCGGAACCAAGTTTTGGAAGCTAAGAAACTGCATTTAGAGGAGTATTCGCTTTATTTGGAACAAGTCGAATCTCAATTTGAAAAAGGCAAGAATCTGGAAAGTTTCGATTCTTTTTTCAAACGATCGAGCGAAGCTCTGACTTCTGTCGAAGAAATCTCTCGTCTCTCAACAAGTGCTATCGAATCAGAGATCCAAAGTGAATCTAAAACTCTCATTATAAAAATTGTAATTGCTTTACTGGTCTTAGGTGCAGGTATCGCATTTAGCTTCAATTACACAAAAAGAATACAAAATACAGTCGTAAAACGATTGACTCTAATTACCTCCCTTTTGACCCAAATTGCAAAGGGAAAATCTGTAGAAAACATAGCCATTTTGCCAGAAGACACAGAAGAGGTCGTGGCTTTGGTGTCCGCTTCGGAAATCTTTCTAGAGAACCTTCAAAACAGAATTGCCTTGTCCAAAGAAGTGAAGGAAGTCAGCGAAGCAATTTTAAATTCAATCCAACTTCTGTTAGAAGTTAGCAAAGCCCAGTCAGGTGAGTCGGATGAGATAGCCGCCGCCATGGAAGAGGTCAATGGAAACATAGATGGGATCCTTTCCATGATGGAACAGAACACAAAGAGTTTTCACATGGTCCAAGATCTGAAATTGGCACTGGAACGAGAACTAAAAGAAGTCATTGGAAACCTTACGGAAACCCAAGAAAAGTTTGGAGATATAGCCAGTTTTTCAGAAAAAAGTAAGACTTCGCTCCATAGTTTACAAGATTCAATGCAAAAAGTACATCAGTCATCAGAAGAAATGACCCAGGTTCTGGAACTAATCCAAGAGATTTCGGAGCAAATCAATTTACTTTCGTTAAATGCCGCTATTGAAGCCGCTCGCGCGGGACAGAATGGTAGAGGTTTCGCAGTCGTGGCAAGTGAGATTTCAAAACTCGCCGAGCGAACAGAAGTCTCCATTGGCAACATTTCTTCGCTTATTGAAGCAAATGCAGGAGAAATCAATCATGGCATGGCAAGGATCACAGAAACTGTAAAGATCATAGATTCTTCGGGAAAAAGTGTCGAATCTCTATCGGTCAATCTTGGCCAATTAAAAACTGTTATAAACAAGCAAATTGGAACTAGCGAAAGAATGAATGAAAGCTTGGCTCAATTTGAAGAGCTTACAAAATCAGTAAGCGAAGCAACTGTTGAGGAAAGATCCGCTGTTGCACAAGTTTCATCTGCTCTTAGCTCTTTGTATCAATCAATGAAGGAAGCTTCGACTGCTACCGAAAGGATTTCTTCTGAGACCCAAGGTTTGGTCAGCATGTCTCGCACCTTAGAATAAAAAGTTAGAATACTTGCTTTACTGAATCTTTTTCCTTTGGGGATAGTAAAAGTTATGAGTGCTACCCAGACGAAGATCGTTGCCGACTTAATCTATTTATCTGAATGCTTGTCCGATGTCTTAGACGATAGTGGTGACCGGTCTCTAGCTCCTTATATTTCCTATTGCTTTGGTACATCTGAAGGGAACTCACTCAGCTTCGAAAATCCTCCTCCAAAAATCTCAGAGTTGCTTAGCCTATGTTTTCAACTGCTAAACCTAGTAGAAGAGAATGCGGCGGCACAGTTTCGACGTTCCGTTGAAGACGAAAAGTCACTTGGAACCATCCCAGGTCTTTGGGGTCAGACCTTTGAAAAGTGCAAAAACTATGGAATCAAACCCAAAGACATCGCCGAACGTTTTTCTCGTATTCAATGTGAGCCGGTTCTAACTGCTCACCCAACAGAGGCAAAACGGCGGACAATTTTAGAGATTTATCGCGAACTTTTTCTACTTCTCGTAAAACGAGAAAATGCGATGTGGACAAAGTATGAGCGCAACCAAATTCGAGAAGAAATAAAACAATGCCTGGAAAGACTTTGGAGAACAGGCGAAATTTATCTCCAAAAGCCAGATGTCTCAAGCGAGAGACGAAACATAGAATACTACTTAAAAAATGTTTTCCCCGAAGTACTACCGATCTTGGACGTGCGTTTAAAGCAAGCTTGGATTGAGTCAGGAGCTGATCCTAGTTATTTAAAAAACCCTGCAAAACTACCTAAAGTGACTTTTGGAAACTGGGTAGGAGGCGATAGAGATGGACATCCTTTTGTAACGGCAGAGATTACAGAGGAAACTTTGACTAGTTTTTGTAAAGTGGCAATCTCCATTCAAAAGGATCGATTGACTGACCTAACAAGAGCTTTGTCCATTTCTGATCGATTGCAAAATCCACCAAAAAACCTCTTGGATACTCTCCGCACTTGGGAAGAAAAGTTCGGATTAGAAGGAACTAAATGCGTAGTTCGAAATCCGAATGAACCATGGAGACAATACTGCAATTTCCTTCACTTATTCTTAGAAAAAGGAATCAGTGCCAAAGAATATAAAAATGCCCTCCGCTTCCTTGCAGAGTCTTTTGAAAGTATTGGTGCCGGCAGACTAGCGGATCTCCAAGTTTTCCCTTTAGAGAGACTATTTGCGAGCTTCGGTTTTCATTTAGTCAAGACCGACATTCGCCAGAATTCAGCATATCATTCGATAGTGATTGAACAAATATTAAAGGCTTCTGGGCTTCCCAATTGGCAATACAGGAATTGGTCAGAAGCAGAAAAACTTGCTTTCTTAGAACTTGAGCTCCAAAGTCCTAGACCTTTTTTGCTACCTGATAGCCATTTAGACGCTGAAGCAAAATCTCTTTTGGATTGTTACAAGGTAATCCGAAAGCATACGGCACAGTACGGTTTAGAGGGAATAGGTTCATTTATTGTCAGTATGACAAAAGAAGTGAGTGACCTACTCTTGGTTTTCCTTTTTTTACGTGAAGCTGGATTGCTTTCACGCAATGGCAAAGGAGAGATTTTTAGTCCATTCCAAGTGGTCCCCTTGTTTGAAACGATAGAAGATTTGGAGAAAGCCCCCGAACTTTTAAAGAGCTTTTTGAACAAGCCAATTGTTCAGTCAAGTATCTTAGATGGATACCAACAAGTAATGTTAGGCTATAGCGATTCAAACAAAGATGGAGGAATTTTTGCTAGTCAATGGGGATTGTACCGAGCAGAAACAGAGTTAACAAAAGTTGCAAACGATGCCAAGGTGAAATTGAAGTTTTTCCATGGACGTGGCGGAACCATTAGCCGAGGCGGTGGAAAAACCCATAAGTTTTTAGATGCCCTCCCCCATGGTTCACTCGCTGGTGAAATCCGAATGACCGTACAAGGTGAAACTATCGCTCAACAGTTCGCTAACAAACTGAATGCCGCTTACAATCTTGAGCTCTTTCTTGCTACCACAACGAAAGTGACACTTAGGCACGAGTTTTTGCCTAAGAAAACCCACCGAGCGTATCCCATTGTGGAAAGAATCGCCGCAGAGACCTCTGCCGTTTATGTCGATTTGCTAAAGTCGGCAGGATTTATAGAATTTTTCAGTTTTGCCACTCCTATCGACGCTATTGAACATTCAAAAATTGGTTCTAGACCAGCGCGGCGAACGGGTAAACGAAGCTTCGAAGATTTGCGTGCCATTCCCTGGGTTTTTAGCTGGAACCAATCCCGTTTTTATCTACCAAATTGGTATGGGGTCGGGAGCGTATTGCGAAAGTTAAAAGTTGAAAAACCAGAAGACTTTAATATTCTGAAAGACGAAGTCAAAGAATGGCATTTCTTAAACTATTTAATGAGAAATATTGAAACTGGACTTTTTTCTGCAGACCCAAACATTTTTGCAAGATACGCAAGTTTGGTTCCCGATTTAGAGATTCGAAATTTTTTCTTAAGCAAAATCAACAAAGAATATGAAGAGACAAAGAAAGTATTGGAAGAATTGCGAGAGGGAGATCTGATCAATACGAGACCTGGAATGGTGGAAACTGTTCGGTTGCGACAGAGAGGTCTTGAGATTTTACATGGATTGCAAATTGATTCACTCCAAAAATGGAGAGATCAGCCAGACAACCCAAGTCTTTTAAATGATGTTTTGCTTTCGATCAACGCAATTGCTAGTGGCTTAAGAACGACAGGCTAGCTCCAAACATTTCACCTGTTCTATGCAAAGCTTTCTTTTCTTTGGAATTTTTTTGTTTCTGACTCATTTGGTATATGGAAGTCTTTTCTTCTATTATCTTCATAGGTCTAGGGTAAAGCTGAGGAACAAAGCAAAAACTCTAGATACCCAAATTGCGAAGAAAGAAGAAGACTTAGTTTTATTGAAAATCCGGTTATATGAAAAAATGGAACGAGAGTTTCATGAACAAAGTCGTACTTTGAATGAATCCTTTCGAAAGATTGAAAAAGATATAGATACAGCGCGAAGAATCCAATACTCTACTCTTCCCAGCCCCACTGATCTTCCCAGTTTAGAAATTGGTAGTTTATACATGCCTCTTGCGGAAGTGAGTGGAGATATATATGATTTCTTTGAATTGAGGCCTGGGACATTTCGCCTAATGATTGCAGATGCAACAGGTCATGGAGTCCAAGCTGGTTTTTTGACAATGAGCATACGAACTGAGTATGAACGTATCAAATTTGATATAGCAAGCCCTGCCGAGATAATCCAAAGACTCAATGAAAGCATCTTCCAAACCTTTCACAATGGGGCGTTTTTTTATACTTGCATTGTCTTAGATTTTTCTTACCAAGAAAACAAAACAAATTGGTGCTCTGCGGGCCATCCACCCTTCTTCCTGGTCAGAAATTCATTTGTCCAAGCGTTTCCTGCCAATTGCCCAGTCATAGGAGTCTCCAGGTTGGTAGATTTTACCAATGTAGAAGCAAAATTGGAAACGGAATCCAAACTGGTTCTTTTTACGGATGGGATTTATGAATTCAATCAAAACCAAAATGAGGAATTCTGGGGTTTTACGGAATTCCAAACCTTAGTAGGTAAACACTCAGAACTAAATGGGCAAAGCTTTTGCAACGAAGTCCTGGTTGAGATCGCAGAAATTCTTTCAGACACCGGATTCAAAGATGATATCACTCTTTTAGTAATATCTAATCGATGATTTTATAAAAAGAAGTTGCTTCGAGCCCATGAATTATTGAGTCTGAATAGACTTTCGGGAAAAGGAGATCAGAATGGACTTTTCAGCAATCGCTGGCAATATTCTCAACCCACCGGTGATGTTTTTTTTTCTGGGGATGGGGGTTATTTTTTTTAGATCTGATCTTCGGGTTCCAGAAAACACGGCAAAATTTCTAAGCTTGTACCTGTTATTTTCTATTGGATTTAAGGGTGGTCATGAGTTGTACCACACTCCATTCCAAGTGCAACAGTTTTGGACTCTAGTTGCTTGTATTTTTATGTCCTTGGTTGTTCCCATTTATTCCTTTTTCGTTTTTCGTACTAAGCTAAACGTTCATGATTCTGCGGCGCTTGCGGCGTCTTTTGGGTCCATTAGCGCTGTAACTTTCGTTACTGCGGGCGCATTCTTACACAATATTGGCCTGAGCTACCAAGGCTTTATTGTGGCAGGCATGGCTCTGATGGAATCTCCTGCGATCATCATTGGGGTGATCTTGGATCGATTTGTAACTTCCAAAAGTTCTCCTGATCAGAAGAAAGTTGTCTGGGGCAGTCTGCTCCATGAATCGTTTTTTAGTGCCTCAGTATATATTTTGCTAGGTGCCTTGATCGTGGGCTTTGTCTCAGGAGAGAAAGGTTGGGAAACGACTAAGCCTTTCTCGGAAGATATCTTCAAAGGTTTCTTGATTTTCTTTCTTTTGGACAAAGGAATCCATGCCGCTTCTGGATTCAAAGATCTGAAAAAGGTCGGTTGGTTTTTGATTTTAGCGAGCCTAGGTCTTCTTATCATCAATGCTACTCTGGGAGTTCTTTTGACTAAATTCATTGGGATGGAAGTTGGAGACGCGCTGATGTTTACAGTGCTTTGCGCCTCAGCGAGCTACATTGCTGTACCTGCCGCAATGAAAGACTCAATCCCAGAGGCAAATCCTGGAATTTACATTACAGTGGCTCTTTCCATTATTTTTCCAATCAATGTTATCATTGGAATTCCATTGTACTACTATCTACTGACTACTTTTTAAGAATACGTGATGCGAAATTATTCCTCACTATTCATTGCCCTAAGCTTGGTCTGTGTTTTTGAATCAGCCCTGCTTGCGCAAGCGGCTGTGTCTCCCAATCCAACGGTTCCCGTAACCGAGACAGAAAAAGTTGAAAAGTATGCCTCTCCTATGAAAACCAAAGGACTCGACAGTGAGTTCACAAGACATATGTTCATTGATCCCGAACTTGCAAGCAAAGCAAACAAATCAGATCAGTTTTGGTTGAACGATATAATGAGGTTCGGAGTGTATGTTAGACCTCGGTTTGAATCTAGATACAACTTAGGATTTAATAAAGACAACAAAGAGTACATAGATCGAGTGATGCAAACATCCACGGTTTACTTTCTCATAGACCCCAATCCGTATGTGCAAGCAAAAGTTACATTCCAAGATGCCCGAGTTTGGGGAGGAGACACGCCAGCCCAAGTTGGGGACATCAGGGCTGTTTTCTTTGCGAATACTCCAAACACGATCAATGCTGGTCAATCAGGGGTGGCTCTAAACAGCACATCCATTCGAGAGGCTTTCTTTGTTCTCAAAAATAAAACTGGGGACTACAAAGCCGTTATCGGTAGACAGGTTCTAGCTTACGGCGACCAGAGAATGATAGGTGGTGCCAATTGGACGATCAATGGTTTGTCCTTTGATGCGGCAAAACTCGCTGTCGAAAAACAGAATTTTAAAATCCATTTGTTTTTAGCACGGCCATTTTGGACCCAAAGTGGAGTCAACGGGGTTGTTTCTGCAAACGATCCCAGACAAAACCCTTCTGCAACAAAGGGCACCGATACCACCCTCATTGGAACTTATAACTCATTGACTATATTAGATTCGGTTCTTTTGGAAGGCTATGCTCTTAGCATCGCTCGTAAATGGGTGCCAAATTCTCGAAACACAACTTTAAATCTTCAAAATCCTTCTGCCGACGATCCCTGGGCGGCAACCAGAGCACGCCAGACGGACTATCTTTACACTACAGGCTTTCGAATCACAAACCGAACAGCTGGTAACAACCTTCCTAAAGGAAAAGCTTGGGATTGGACTCTTGAAGCGGCTTGGCAGTCCGGAACAACGGGAAGAAGAATCAATTCCCTAGTGGCAGGACAAGTGCCAGAAGCAAGCTTGCAACGTTTTGTGACAGAAAGAGAGAAATACACGGGTCATTTCTATGTAGCTCAAACTGGGTATACATTTTTTGAAAAGCTCCGACTTGGAGTTTTATATACGTTTGCTTCCGGAGATGCAAATCGGGCCGATGCCAGTGCTTCGACATTTCAAACCTTGGCAAATCCACGGTTTTCTAGTTTTCCTTACTTCAATCAAGTTGCCGGGCTTTCGGAAAACATAGATACGAAAAACTTGAGATCCACAATCGTAAGTGTTACGTATAAAACGGACAATTGGGGGAATTTCCATTTTGCAGGAATTCGAAACGACAAGGCTGTAACGCAAGATGCTTGGTATGCGATCAATGGCGCGGCGAACTCTTCTGCTACCATTGGTGCCTCTAATAGTTCTCCAGTTGATTCAGCAAGAGGATCTACAGAAAACTTCAATAATTCACCCTACAAGCAACCTTACGGGCTGGGGCGAACGATATATACGGAATGGAACTTTGCTTGGATGTATCTGATAAATGATAATGTATCGCTTTGGCTTGGTTACGGATTCTTACATGCTGGAAATGCAATCACCCAATATAGGGACAGTCCGTTGCGATACAACAACACGACTGGACAGTTTGAACTAAATAACGACTATTTTGCGGGCAGAAACCGAACTGCACCAGATGCCCATATGGCATATATGCAGTTCAATGCTGTTTTTTGAGAGCGATTACTTCCCTAGTTTTAGTAGCTCTGAAATGCTATGGTGAGCTTCCAAAGGATGGCGAAGAGGGCGCTCCACATGGATCTGGTAGCGGTTTCTTCTGCCTTCTCTTTCTCGGAGCAAGACGCCCCCATCCACTAAGTCCTTTACAATTGCTTGGACAGCCCTTTCAGTGATGCCCACGGTATCTGCAACATCTCTTAGCCGAGACTCTGGGTCTTTGTAAAGAGAGATCAGGACATGGGCGTGGTTAGAAAGAAACGTCCAAATTGGTTGCTTTGCTTTTTTTGCTGGTGGTGAATTTTTTTTTGTTGGTTTCATTGATTTTTAGGTGACGAATTTACGAATGTAATTTCACGTTTATTTTTACAGGGACATTTTGAACTTTGCTTTAGTTCAATACCAGAATAGGAGCATTTTTCCGAAAAATGTCAATCAGGATACTAATATGAATTCAAAAACTTTTACAATTTCCTTGATCAAAGGAGACGGAATCGGACCTGAAATTGCAGATGCCACACTTCGGCTTTTGGAGGCATGTGAGGCAAATTTGAAATACGAAGAAATAGAAGCTGGCGAGAAGGTATATCTCTCGGGCAAAACTTCAGGGATCCCTGATTCTGCTTGGGACACACTCCGCAAGTTCCCTATTCTCCTAAAAGGACCAATTACCACACCCAGAGGTTCGGGTTACAAATCCCTGAATGTTACAATTCGAAAGACCCTTGGGCTTTATGCCAATCTAAGGCCAGCTCGAACCTACGATCCTTATGTAAAGACCAAACATCCCGGAACAGATTTGATTATTGTTCGTGAAAACGAAGAAGACACCTATGCTGGGATTGAGCATCGCCAAACGCGTGAAGTAACTCAGTGCTTAAAAATCATAACTAAACCGGGCTCAGAGAAAATTGCTCGGTATGCCTTCGAATTTGCTAAGTCGAACGGGCGAAAAAAAATTACCTGTATGGTAAAAGACAATATCATGAAAATTACGGACGGACTGTTCGTTGAAGTTTTCAAAGAGATTGCTAAAGAATACCCTGAGATCATTGCGGAGAGCATGATCATTGACATCGGCGCGGCACTTTTAGCGAACCAACCACAGCGATTCGATGTCATTTTGGCACCAAACCTTTATGGAGACATTCTTTCAGACATTGCGGCAGAAGTCACTGGGTCAGTGGGAATGTGTGGTTCTTCCAATATTGGGGACACAATCGCCATGTTTGAAGCTGTTCATGGATCTGCACCAGACATAGCGGGAAAGGACATTGCAAATCCCATCGCCATTATGAAAGCGGCAGTTCTAATGCTTGTCCATATTGGAAAAGCAAAGGAAGCCAATCTTATGCGAAACGCTATTTTGTATGCTCTGGAAGACGGTTGCCGAACTGCAGATATTTACACTGGAGAACCAGGCACTACTAAACTGGGAACAAAGGCATTCACCGATGCCATTATTCAGAAGATCGGAAAGACTCCAAGTGTCTTACAAGTGAGAGAGCTGACTCGGCCAAAGGAAGTCAAATTGGCTCCTGTCTCTCATTTGGAAAAGAAAGAGCTGATGGGGGTTGATATTTTTATCGATCAGTTTGCGGACCGAAACCCAGAAATCCTAGGTAAGAAATTGGAAGAAATCTCTAAAGGAATTTTAAAGCTAAAAATGATCACAAATCGGGGGGTTAAGGTCTATCCAGAAGGTCAACCTGAGACTTTTCTTACGGATCATTGGCGTTGTCGATTTGTTTCCGAATCGGGGTCACTCATCAGCCACGAGTCAATTCTTGCCCTACTCGGCAAATTTGCATCAGCTGGGTTTGATTTTATCAAAACCGAAAATCTCTACTACTTTGATGGAAAACCAGGTTACTCTTTAGGACAGGGAGAGTAAGAATCTACTTGCAGTTCGCCATAGAAAGGGTATCCTTCTGCTATGGCGGACCTCCTTAAACCCAAAACCCCGTTTTTCCTAAAAGTTCTAAGTTTTCTCTTTCGAGTGCTTTGTATCCTTGCTGTTGATCTAGCTGTCACCAACCTAAATGCCTCGGTGCTAGGACTAACGAGTCACTACCCGAAGCCCTTGGTCACACTTCTTGGAATGTTCGTAGTTTTAATTTTGTTCTTCTTTTTGGTTTCGATCATTGATCGATTTACAAAGTACATTTTTAAAGTGACCATTGAAATGGGAAATTTCCTTAAATTTCGCAAGACCGTGATGCTACTCATCATAATGGCTATGTATGTTGGAGTCTTTACTCTGTATCATAAAACATGGTTTGGTGGTTGGCCTGATCCGAAAGAAGTAAGATCGAGCTTCGGACTACAAAAATTGCCACAAATTGAAATCAAATATTAAAAAGATGGGAATGAAAGGAATTTTGAGTATATAATGGATAAGGGAAGGATGCCAAAGATGAAAACAGTACAACAAACCAAACGGTTTTTAGCTTTTCTCATGATACTTGGTCTCTCTGCCTGTGAGAAAAAGGAAGACAATGACGTCAGGGATCTTGCCCTTGCGGGGATTGTCGTCGCTACCCAAACACCTTACATCGAAATCACACCATCCAGGGGGAGTATTTCTATCCCGATTCGAAACTCTGCCACGTTTACTCGCAGTTTCGACCCCCAGTGTACGGGAGTTAGCGGGAACACAACTTTTAAGTTTTATCTCAAACGAGGTTCTACCAAAAATCTCCTGATCAATTTTATGGGAGGCGGAGCCTGTTGGGATGCCAAAAATTGTTTGGGAACTAGGACCACTACCTATTTCAACCGAGCTGGGATCTTTAGTCCACTGGTTGCGAGAGGGGCTTTTCAAGGGATTATGGAAGAAAGAGATTCTAGAAATCCGTTTCAAAACTGGAACGTTCTCTTTGTTACCTATTGTTCGGGAGACTTGCATTGGGGTTCTAAAGAAACAGTCTATGTTGATCCAAATTCCGGTGCCAATGTGACCTTTCAACACAGAGGGTTCGATAATTTCCTATCTAGTTTGGACTATGTTATGAAAAACGAGGACTACAAACCCGATTCTTCTGCTAAGGTATTTGTTACAGGTCAGTCGGCTGGCGGTTACGGAGCCATTTACAATTTCCCTTATATCCAAGAAGCATTTCCAAACAATGAGGTTTTGATGTTAGGAGATGCCGCAAACGGAGTTGTTCCCACTGGATTTTCTAATTCTGCTGTGATCGACCGATGGGGGGCAGATCAAAATGTACCGACTTGGGTGGGAGTGACTGCCGCTAGCTTTCCTTCTTTGAGTCTCGGAAGTTTTTACAATGCTGTAGCCACATTCTACAACACTCGAAGGTTTGCTCAGTACAGTACGAACTTTGATGGGAATCAAAGATTTTTTTATGAGGTTCAGCTTAAGATCCAAGGGGGCAATTCTTTTTATACAAGCCCTGTCACGTATTCAGACTCTACTACCCTTTGGGGCAACAGCAATGGAACAGAAGTGAGGGATGCAATATCTTGTGATTGGGTGACCCAGTCCCGAACGAAGATTATCACAGAAGCGGGGGCAAGAGCAAATTACCGATATTATATTGCATCTGGAGATGTTCATACCATCTCAACGGCGAATGCTTTTTATACGGAAAATTCCGCTGGGCAAACCTTACTGGATTGGTACAACCAAATGCTAGCTGGATCTTCCGCATGGGTAAACAGAGACTGTCGAACACTTGGAACCTGTTCTCCTCCTGCAACAGTAACATCGACAAACGGGCTATCCTGCCCATAGAAAATGAGTTGGCAATTTACTGTCAGAGGTTCAAGATATCAGTTTGATTCTTTGATTGATTTGTTAGCAAAAGCAAGCCCTGAGAGATCGGGAGACATGCTTGCTGGTATTGCCGCAAAAAGTCCAGAAGAGAGAGTTGCGGCTCAGTTTTGTTTGGCGGACACTCTTTTGTCTGGTCTTTTGGATGAAGGTGTTCTCCCCGCAAGCCAGGACGAGGTATCTAAGCTGATCCAAAACCAATGGAAAGCCGATGTCTTTGCAAAGATCTCGCATTTGACAGTTGGATCGCTTAGAGAGTTTCTTTTGGATGAGAAAACTACAGGAGAAACCATTGCTGGCATTCGACCTGGTTTAACCCCGGAAATGATTGCTGCTGTTTCAAAAATCATGTCCCTCCAAGACATGATTTTAGTATCTCAGAAAATCCAAATTGTCACTTCCTTTCGCAATACCCTGGGTCTGAAGGGAAGACTCTCCGTTCGATTGCAACCAAACCATCCTACTGATGATCCAAAAGGAGTGATGGGAACCGTTTTGGACGGTTTGCTTTTGGGTGCGGGGGATGCGGTCATTGGAATAAACCCTGTCACAGATAATCCGCAAAACACCAGAGTTCTTTTAGAGCTTTTGGATGAGATGCGAAATCGACTTCAGATCCCGACTCAGTCTTGTGTTCTTTGTCATGTAACAACTGCAATGGAATTAATGCGAGAAAAAGCTCCAGTGGATCTTGTTTTCCAAAGCATTGGCGGAACTCAAAAACTAAATGAGAGTTTTGGAATCAGCCTATCCCTCTTAAAAGAGGCACAGGAAGAAGCTATTGCAATGAAGCGCGGAACCATTGGAAACAATGTTATGTACTTTGAAACGGGACAGGGATCAGCCTTGTCGGCAAATGCTCATTATGGTATTGACCAGCAAACGCTGGAGGTTCGAGCTTACGCTGTTGCCCGAGAGTTTTCCCCACTTCTTGTGAATTCGGTAGTTGGGTTTATTGGACCTGAGTATCTTTTCAATGGGAAACAAATCATTCGTGCTGGAGTGGAAGATCATTTTGCTGGGAAGATGATGGGACTTCCAATGGGAGTCGATGTTTGTTATACGAATCATGCGGAAGCGGATATGGATGATATGGACGCCCTACTTTCCCTCTTAGGACTAGCTGGTTGTAATTACATAATGGGAGTCCCTGCTTCAGACGATGTGATGCTTTCTTACCAAAGCACATCCTTTCATGATGCCTTGTATTTGCGGCAGGTATTGGGTCTAAAGCCTGCACCTGAATTTGAGGCTTGGCTATTGAATCAAAGAATCTTCTCTCGCGAGTCCAATCTTCCTATCTGGACGGAACCAAGCCCCCTCTTGCTTTCTGGGGATAAGCCATGAACCCAATTTGGGAAAAGTACCAAAATGCAACGGAGGCGAGGATAGGTCTCGGTCGCGCGGGCGGTTCACTTCCGACTAAACATTTTCTACAGCTCAAAATGGACCATGCCTTTGCTCGTTCGGCGGTTTGGGCACCTTGTGACTGGGATCCGCTATTTGGTGCTATTGAGAAATCAGGAAGAAGCAAGGTTTTACTCCAATCTGAAGCTGGAGATCGGAATTCCTATCTTTTGAATCCCCATAAAGGAAAAACACTATCGTTGCAGTCAAAAAACGAATTGAAGAATGCTCCAAGCAACGTCGTAGGATTGAAGGCTGGTGAGCTAGTTGTTTGTTTTGTGGATGGATTGTCGAGCACGGCTATTTCAAAGAATGCCTCTTCCCTGTACAAAGCTTTGGAACCGATACTGGCTGGGTACGCATTGACCCAAATCTTTTGCATTCAAAATGGAAGAGTGGCCATCGGAGATGAGTTAGCAGAGATTACCCAAGCTAAGAGTGTTTTGGTCTGCATCGGAGAGCGACCTGGGCTGTCTTCTGCCGATTCTTTGAGTCTTTACTATACGTATGGAGCCAAAGTTGGCAATACAGACGAAACACGAAATTGCATATCAAATGTTCGCCCTGGTGGACTTTCCTTTGAAACTGCTGTTGCTAAAGCCGAATTTCTTATTAAAGAAAGCCGTCTTCAGCAAATGTCAGGCGTTATGTTGAAAGACAGAACAGACCTTAGTCTTCTGGCCAAACCAAAGGAGCCTGGAGGAGAAGGGCTACAGTCTCAATCAATCGTTTAGATTCCCAAGGCTTAGAAAGGATGATCGAATTTTTGTCGCTTTTGTAGACGGAAAGAATGTTTTCTTTAGTAGCAAATCCGGTTACTACGATTACGGGAAGCTCAGGGTGGATTTTTTTAACAGCCTCCACTAACTTGTCCCCAGTTAGATAAGGCATTTTGACGTCTGTAATTAGTAAGTCTGGTTTGGTTTTTTGCAACTCTTCTAATGCGAGTTCTGGGTCTTGGAAGTCTGTGATGGTTACGGAAATTTCTGAAGCACGAGCGGCTAGCATGATCTCTCTTTTCATACTAGATGAGATGCTCTTCAAATCATCTACTAGATAAATTGTATACATCTTCCCGTTAGATTTACTAACCACTTTTTGACTACTAGACGTACCCGGTTTTTCTTTTTGGGCACTGGCTAAAAACTCATCAAAGTCCATGCTTCTCTCCTTTTTCTGCTTCGGTGGCTACTGCTAAAATAATTGAAAACTTAGTAAACTTTAAGGGTTCTGAATCCACGAAAATTCTTCCCCCTTGCTTCTTTATGATGTCTACGCTGATACTAAGTCCAAGCCCAGTCCCTTCTCCAATTTCTTTTGTCGTAAAGAAAGGGTCAAAGATTTTTGAAGCAATCTCGGGCGGAATTCCAATTCCGTTGTCCTCAATGGTAATCAAGATTCCCCCCCTTCCATCGTCAAATGCGGATTCAATGGACTGGGTAATAATTGTAATTTTTCCTGGTTTTCCATTGAATTCGGCAAAATTTGGGTCTTTTTTCTTTCGCTGTTCGATTGCTTGGGACGAATTCATAAGAAGATTCAAGATCACCTGCCCGATTTGCTGGGATTTTCCTCGAACTTGAGGTAAGTTTGGGGTTAGTTTTAAATCCACTTCACAGTCGTATTTGATTTTGTTCCAAACCCAGTTCAAGGAAGACCTAAGGACATCGTTGATAACAAAATTCTCAGGACCCTCTTGTTTTTCAACATGGGCAAAGCTTTTGATCTCAAGCACGATGTTCGAGACCCGTTTTGTTCCATCGAGGCTTTCACTGGCAAGGGACTTCATATCTTCAAAGATAAAGTCGAGATCTTCTTCTTTGTAGATCCCTTTGAGATCTTTCCAAGCGGAGGCAAACTCGGCTTCTGAGGCATCTTTCGATTCCATTTCTTTGAATTTCATAAAAAATCGATCTAGAATTTTATGATATTGCTTTAGACTCTCTAAGTTACTACGAACGTAAGCAACGGGATTGTTGATTTCATGTGCCACACCTGCGGCTAACTGACCGATGGTTGCTAGCTTTTCACTTTGCAAAAGCTGGAGTTCAGCCTCTTTCATTCGAGATAAATCGATGAGATGGATGAGTTTAGAAACATCTCCATCGTAAATAATCTCAATGCTCCATATCCCTATCCATCGCTTTTGACCTGATTTGAGAAGAACATGTTTTTCTAAAACTCTACCTGAGCTACTGAAGGTTTCCAATTCATTGATCAGATTTCGGAATGATTTGATTTCGGATTTAGGTAAAGCCCTGATGATGTCTTGGTTTAAGATTTCATTTAAATCAACGTCTAGCAGACGAGCACAACTGCGATTGGCAAAAAGGATTTTTCTACCGCGAAGGATTAAAATTCCATTGGGCGAGCATTCTACAATGCTCCTCAAATTCCATTCGCTGTGTTGAATTTTTAGTTCAGATTGTTTTTGTTTGGTGATGTCTTGGATCGTTCCAAAAACAAAAATTGGTTTATCTGAATCATCTGTAACAGTTCTGCATCGTATATGGAGATACTGTAAATACTCCCCATTTTGAATCCAAATCTCATGATCTCCATCTTCAAGCTCTCCATTAAACATACGTTTCAAAAGAGCTATTGTTTCTTTGTCCTTTTTTGGGATTTTGGATATTAGCAATTCTCTTCCGTCTGTTTCATCCTTAGGAGGAGCTTGGAGAATGAGCGGGTACTGCGGTGAGTGATTGAAGGTATCTTTTAATAGATCGATTTCCCAACTCGCCATTTGCGCTAAATCTTGTGCATCATGGAGCTGTTCTTCTCGCCTTTTTAAGTCGGCTTCGATTCGTTTGCGCAAAATGATCTGCCAAACTTCATTCCCTACAAAGAACAAAACCTTTTGATCACTTTCATCGTAAGGGATTTCTTTGTTCCCGACACCTAAGACAAGACGAACCTGTCCTTTCTCTAAAATGGAAACACTCTCATGCTTCGTAAAAATGGTTCGGCGAAATTCTTCTTCAGAGCTAGTATGTATTTCTTGAGAAACTCTATTTTCGTCTAACAGGTGTATATAGCCAATTTTGCTTTCTGTCATCCTTACAGCTGAATCCAAGGAAAGCCGAAGGATCTCTTTTTCTGGCAGATAGTTGGATTGGATGATCCAATCTAGGGCGACTGCAGGATTTTTGTTTGTGATCTCTGTTGCCATGCTAAATAGAGAATACTCTCTTTTTTCCGAAAATACAACACTAGGTTTGACAAATTCATTTCTTTTTTACCAAGATTGAACAGACACAATGACTGCCACCGAATTAGCCCCCAAATCCCCAAACGAAACCAAAGTGGAAACGAGACATATTGTTTTGCCTAACCATGCGAACCATTACGGAACAGCGTTCGGAGGGGTTTTGATGTCTTGGATCGACATTATCGCCGCTATGGTGGCACAGCGGCATTCCGGAAAAGACGCAGTAACCGCCAGTGTTGATCGGCTCAACTTCATTGCTCCGATCCAAGTGGGGGACCATGTGATTCTAAAGGCAATGGTGAACCACGTCGGTAGGTCTTCCATGGAAGTGGGGGTTCAAGTTACAAAAGAAGACCCGTATACGGGAATTCAAGTGCGAGCTACAACGGCGTATTTGTCTTTCGTAGCCTTGGATGAAAATAAAAAACCAATCCCAGTGCCAGGACTAATTTTAGAAACGGAAGACCATGTGCGTCGATTCAAAGAATCTGAAATGAGAGTACAAGCAAACAAAGAGTTTGTGGCAAAGCTCAGAGAATCTAGAAAAAAGAATTAGGTATCTTAAACTTTGTGCGAGCCGGCTTGGGTGTTTTCTTTTAAGCCGAGTCTGTTCGCAACTTCTAATCTTAGTTTGGAGTAGTTCTTTTCGAATTTTGGCTTAGAATTCCAATCCCAAGCTAAGATGGGTAAATCGTTGGTATCTCTTAGGGTTTCCATTAGTTTCTTTTCATCGAAACTGTTTCTAGAAAACAGAAAGGGGTTACGAAACTGACCTTCGAGGTTTGGATACTTTTTATCATTTTCATCGATCAATTGGCAAAGCTCGATCCCTCTCTGGAAAATGTAGTCTAAAAAATCAAAGCCGAACGGATCTGGATTCTGATTGCCCAATTTCTTTTCCATAATCCACTTATACCAGTCGTAGCCATAAATAAAGTCATGCACATAGCGAAACTTAATGGGAGAGTGCATCCCAAATAAATGAAACAACTCGCAAATTCTTTTTATCTTATTATCAAAGGATGTTTCGTTCTGTTGCATTTGGTTTCGAAAAGTCTTTGCTAAGTCCAAAAATAGAAAATCCAAATCCCAAAAGATGTTATTAGGAAAATCAATCAGTATCTGCTCGGTAATGGAAACAATCCCTGCTTCTAATCCTAAATTCCAATTGGGATTCCAAGTGGAATCCATTTCGGGGAGTCTCTCAAATAGACTTTGAAAAGGAGTGGGTTTTTGATTGGTTGAACACAGTGTCAAATATTGGACTGCTTGGCCTTGTAGTCGATTATCTATAGTTTGCCCAAAATTCATAGAAAAAGAATGGTCACCTGACTTAGACTTGCGAGCCGCACTATGGAAGAAAGCAGTAAAGTCCCCCAAATGGCATAGTGAATCTGGTCCTTATACAATTTTTGCGGAACGAAGGCATTGGTTTGAGCCAGTGAATGCCAATGAAACAGACGAACGGTAAAGAATGCATTGACGAAAAGGATTAAAATACTGCCAAAAATCGAAAATTGGTTCTGATAGATCCAGAGAAACAAAGTTAGAAGGCAAGTTGAAGTGATCATAAGAACAGCAATTGTCTTTCGAACAAAAGAATTGCCGAGCAAAGTGACGAAAGTAGTTTTTCCGCCTTCACGATCGCTTTCTTCGTCACTGAGTCCACTTGCTAGAGCCGAGGCAGAAGCAAAGAGAACAGAGATAAACAAAAGTAAAGCGAACGATTCGGAGAAATGAAATCCGTTTTGTAAGCAAAAATGAAAAAGAGGGAGCATAAAGCCCACTCCTCCCAATTCTAAAACCTCCCCCCCGCCTCTATAGTTTAATCGAATAGGTGGCAACGAATAGCCTGCAAAAACCAAAATGGAAATCAAAGCGAAGCCAGTAAAAAGAAAGGAGGAAGTAAAGTAATCAGCGAGAATGGAAGTGATGAGGCAAACAACTCCGAAGAGAATTCCTGCCCAAAATACGGCAGTTCTAGAAAGGATTTTGTCAGGGATGGTTTTTGGAGAACAGCTCTCTGGAAACTTTGTGCGTTTGATTGTGTCTACGGACTCATCTGCAAAGTCGTTTAACAGAACTATGTAGCCTAGTAAAAAAATAGTAAAGAAGAAGCCGAAAACCAAGGGCAAAACTTGAAGTGTACCGGATTCTGCTATTCCATAGAATTGACCTAGGAAAAATGGAACCAGTAGTTTTGGCCAACTCTTGATCTTCAAAGCGTAAAGCCATTTGGACACCAAACTCAAAGAGGAGAAAGGAAGCCCTTCATTCATGTCTTTTTTTCATCTTTTAGATCAGATTCTTTCCCCCACTTGCGTAGGCAATTAGAAGAATGGTGTCTCTTCGCTTGCAAAGTATCTCGAAGTGCCTTGGCGGATCACAAATTCTAAAAGATTTCTCGGCATTCATCCCAGAAAAGAGCTTTGTTGGACTATTGGGTCCCAATGGAGCCGGCAAATCCACTTTGCTTCAAATTTGTGCTGGGCTTATGGAACCTGACAGTGGTTCTATCCAAAGAATTGAAACGACTACAAACCGAGAGATCCAAAGAAATCAGATAGGTTTTTGCACGCAAGGCGCACAGTTTTGGCAAGGATTGACTGTTCTCGAGCAAATGTTTTTTACGATTGAGCTCTATGGACAGTCAAAAAAAAAATTGAGGGAGCGAATTGATTTTTTACTAGAAAGTCTTCGGCTAACTGAAAAGATCAATTCATTACCAAACCAAATTTCGGGTGGTGAACAAAAGAGGCTACAGATTGCTTTGAGTGTTTTGATGAACCCAAAGTTTTTGATCTTAGATGAACCCACTGCCCACCTAGACTGGGAAAGTCGAGAGCTATTGCAGAGTTGGTTGCCAGCCCTCGCAAAGAAAGAAGAACTTACGGTGCTTTGTACTTCCCATGACTTTGAAGATATCTTCTCACTTGCCGATGCTTTTATTATTTTAGTTAGCGGAAGCATCAAATGGATTTCTGAAAGCTTAACCCTTGATTCAACTGCAATTGCCGAAAAGCCTGAGCTTACTCACCTAAAAGAGATTTATTTGCAGAATAGTAAATCCGCGAGGAGAGTATGAAATCAGTTTCTCTATTTAAAAGAAACTGGATCC
>JAIXRB010000162.1 GCA_027485405.1 Leptospiraceae bacterium
AACTTCACTGGAAAGGTTTTGAAGCAGAGCTTCCTGAACCTACGTTTGATGAAGTTGTGGATTACCTCTGCAAAAACCCAGCAAAGGCACTACCATTCACCCTGTACGGCGAAAGTGGTCCTCCCAAAGAGAAAGTAGTGGTATACAACTATATCGCCCAAACTCCTGAAGAGAAAAAAAGATATGTGCATGATACTTTACCAAAGCATACCTACACTATCTATAACAACAAATACCAAGCATCTATCACTTCGCACCACTACACGCAGTATAGACCCAACTTTCTCGCTTTTAACAAAGTTGCTATCTTGATCTTCGATACCGCAAAACCTACAAACGGGCTGTTGTTTCGAAAGTTCTTTGATATCAGCGATCTTAAAATCACTTACTAGTTACAAAATTACTCGTAAGAAGGACAAAGCCCTCAACTCCTTGGGGGCTTTTTTTATTCTTCAATCTAAAAAACAGACTTTGAATTCGATTAGTGAGTTGTGCCTTCGGGGCTTTGGAGGCTCTGGCTGTTCGCCAGTCGAACTTGCCATTCAGAAGCAGGTGCATTCAGGTGGATCCATCCCTGGGCATGATCCCAACGTCCATCTCCTAGTGCCCAGTCCAAAAAGATTGCCTGGTTCATGTATCGATAGGGTTCAAAGATGTCTAAAAAATCTCGTTTCCCAAGACCTTCTGTTTCCATAGAATTTTTATCCTACTCAATTTGAGATCCGTCGATCTGTTTTTTCTGGATTTTAAAAATTTGGAGAGAATTCTAGGCTTGCGAAGTTCCCGTTTTTCGCCGAAACTAAAAAAAGTATGGCGATCACAAAAGAAAAAAAGGCGGAATTCAACGAAAAACTCCAAGAGTTTAAGAGCTATCTCGAAGAACTGAAGAAAGAAGCCAACATCTACAAACTCCAATCCAAGAAAAGCCGAGATATGGAGCCTTACTTCAATATTTCTCTTGCGATCAATGCGATCAAGACCATCAACACCACAGTCGTGATAAACGAACTTTCTACGGCAATCCTTGAAATCAATAACAACAATTATTTGGAAATCGGTAGGAAAGAAATCTATAACTGTCTTTCCTACATTGAGAAAGTAGTCTCAAACAATGTGGATGGATCATTAGCTGAAAACAAGGAGCTCTTAGCCAAGATCGAACGCATCACTCCGATCCAAAGGCTTAACTTAATCAAGGGGCTCAGAGAATCGATCAAGAAAATCATCAGTGCCTTTGGTTCCAACTCAAAATGGAAATGGAGTTGGCCCGACATCCACTTTAGAATGGCGGCATGTGCCAAAAATCTTTTCGATTTCATTGCTTATGAAAAAGAACAAGATTTAGAGAATCCATTCTACTATGTTCGTCGAGAGCATTTTAATTTGATCATTGAGCTAGCAAACTTTGCCGCCCAAGACTACCGTTCTAAATTTGATATGTCCACCCAGGATTCTGCCGATCTCAAACACTCTGTGGAAATGCTAGAAATGAATCGCAAGATTTTTCAGATCACGGGTGAGACAGAAGATCTTCAGAAAACCAAAACTTTGATCGAATCCTTTCAGCAAAAGATTGCAGATTTGGAGACCGATGACAAAAAGAAGAAAAAGAAAGTCTAATTTACGGCTTCCCTACCTAAACTAGGCTTGCCGAATAGGAGAAAGAAATGGCATTAGCGGAAATCAATGATAGCAACTTTAAAGAAGAAACCTCAACCGGATTGGTTTTGGTGGATTGTTGGGCAGAATGGTGCGGTCCTTGTAGAATGGTAGCTCCCGTTCTGGACGAACTTTCAAACGAGCTGACTGATGTTAAAATCAAAAAATTAAATGTCGATTTAAACCAAGCAACAGCGCAGGCCCTCGGCATCCAGTCCATTCCAACTCTCCTCCTCTACAAAGATGGCGTGCAAGTAGACAAAGCAATTGGGGCTTTGCCTAAACCACAGATCAAAAAATTCATCGAAAAATACAAGTAAGTCATTCCCCCCTATGGCAAGTCAGGAACCTAATGGTTACATAGCACTCCAGAGAGGGGGTTACTTAGTGGATAGTACGGTGGGCTATATCCAGGTTGGATCCCCACCCGAAACTATCAAAGATACGATGGGGCTTGAGAAAAAAACCCCACTTATCTTCATTCTTCCTAAGAAATTCTTCCATGTCGAAAAAGGTATCAGTGTAGCTGAATTAGAATTTCCAATTTATTATAACTTTTTTTTCCGTGGCGGCAAGCGAACAAACATCATTTGCACGGAAGAACAAAAAGAACAACTTACAATCGTTTTACAAGAATCCTTAATGGGACCCGCTGATCTTGACCTAGCCTCCGAATTCATTGAGGGAGAAAAGACATTTGGATTCCCTGATATAAAAGCGGAAATGGCTTACTTCCGAAGCTATAAGACTATGAACGACGTGGTTCAATTCTTTATCTTCGGTTCTGACAAAAAAGTAAAATACGATTCAGTAGAAATCGAGGCCCTTGATACAGGTGAATTTCGAATCATCGACGGCGAAAAAACCACAACCATCCCAGGCGATATCAACTATCATATCAAGTTTGAAATCGGTAAAAGATTAGAAGAGCCGTTTCAACCCCCTCTCTTGGGTATCACTTGCCTTGGACCTTCCCATGGATTCGATCCCGAGGACAATACCTCTGGATTTATTATATGGTTGAACGGACTTGGAATCATGGTAGATCCCCCAGTCAATTCAACGGAATGGCTCCGAGAATCGAACGTAAACCCAAAACTCATCAACTCAATCATTTTGACACATTGCCATGCGGATCACGACGCAGGCACTTTTCAGAAAATTCTAGAAGAATCCAAAATAACAATCTATGCAACTGCAACAGTAATGGAGTCTTTTCTCCGCAAGTAAAAAAAAAAAAAAAAAATTCCACGAAAAGAGCTTATAGATTTATTTGACTTTATCCCCGTTGTCATTGGGCGACCGACTATCATAAACGGTGGCGAATTTTACTTTCATTATGCAATCCACTCAATACCTTCCGTTGGTTTTGAGTTTTTCTTCCAAGACCAATCTTTTTACTATACTTCCGACCACTTAAACGATCCTGAAACGTTTGAAAAGATGCGGGCAACGAATGTCATGCCCGAATCCAGGTATCAGTTTATCAAAGATTTTCCCTGGGATAGAAATATCATCTACCACGAGGCAGGAGTTCCGCCTCTCCACACCAAGGTCAGCTATCTTGCTTCTTTGCCAGAAGAAATCCAAAAACGAATCACAGTCTATCATATCTCCAAAAAGGATATGCCCAAGGATAGCAAGTTAACATTGGCTACTTTTGGAATTGAAAACACATTGTACCCGAAAATCACTCCTCCTAAGCATTTGGAAGCATACAAACTACTGGAAATCCTCTCTCAGATTGACATTTTCTCAGGCTTCCCAATCGAAAAAGCAAAGGAATTCTTACAAATCGTTCGCGAAGAAAAATTCAAGCGAGGCGATCTGATCTTTAAAAAAGGCACCCAAGGGGATAAGTTTTTCATCATTGCATCGGGTAACGTTCGCTTCGAGGGTTTGGGTCATGACCATAACAATGTCAAACGATATGGAACTTACGAGTATTTTGGCGAAGCGTCTTTGATCCTAGATTCTGTTCGCCAAGCCGATGTGTTTGCTGAAACAGATGTAATAGCTCTCACAATTGAAAAAAATCGATTTTTGCAGTTTATTCGCGGATCAAAGCTCGCTGAAAATCTCTCTAAGCTCAATACCATTCGTGAAACAAATACTTGGAAAACTCTTACTGAGTCAAAATCTTTCAGGACTTTGACCAGTTACCAAGTCACTCAACTAGAACTTGTATTGAAATTGGAAAAAATCACAAAAGAAACTAAGCTGATTCAAGAAAACCATACCTTTCAGTTCGGCTACATCATCCGAAGTGGAACCGTCGTTGTCACAAAAAATAACCATACAATCAGAGAACTAGGTGCGGGAGACTTTGTTGGGGAAATCTATTCCTTAACGAAAAAACTCCCTGCCACCCATAGCTTTATAGCTTGGCCAGATGCCGAACTCTATACCTTGGCCCAAGAGGATGCAACCAACTACATCAAGAAAAATCCAGGCGTCTATATGAAGCTGAACACTGTTTATAATTGACCCCCTAGCCTCAATTTTCATAGAGTTGAAACCAAATCCAGGAGCCGAGCATGCAAAGAATCCTTCCCTTCACTGAAGAACACAACCAATTCCGAGAAATGACACGAAAGTTCTTTGAAACTGAAGTGAAACCCCACCACGAACAGTGGGAAAAGGACAAAATAGTTCCAAAATCTCTCTGGAAAAAAGCTGGGGAAAACGGGCTCCTTTGTCCAGACGTGCCTGCCGAATACGGTGGAGCTGGCGCCGATTTTCTCTACAATATCATCATCATAGAAGAGTCTTCTCGAGTTGGTAATAGCGGAT
>JAIXRB010000159.1 GCA_027485405.1 Leptospiraceae bacterium
AAAAAAAAAAAAAAAAAAAAAGGGGAAGCTATAGAAATTGTGTTCATTTTAAAAAATGATCCAGGAGAAAAGATAGATTCGCCTATTTGGGCTTTGATTCGTAAGAAAAATGGGAGAGAAGGTTATGTACCAATTCAGTTCGTTGTGAAAGAAGCAAATGAAATGGATGAGGATTTTGAGACCAGGTTGAATAGGACAAAAGTGAAAGTGGAGCCAACGGAATCTGAAGATAGTTTTTCTCCCAACTTTGATAAACAGCCGGGAAGACAATCAATAAAGCCTCAGGCTTCAGCTTCAAATCTAAACATAGACAAAGAACAAGCAGTCGCCAATTACTTTCAAATCCCTTTGGAAAACTCCCGTTATGTGTCCTCGGCATTTGGTGTTCGTATAGACCCTGTGACTGGTAAACCAGGATCATTTCATTCAGGTATCGATATGCCAGCTCCAGTCGGGACGCCAATCCAAGCCGTAGCAGACGGAAAAGTTTGGAAACTAATTACGACAAGCGGTGGATATGGTATGTTAACGATCCTTAGTCATAAGAACGATATTTATACCTATTACGCTCATCAACGTATACGAAGAGTATCGGAAGGTTCATTGGTCAAATCAGGGGAAAAGATTGGAGAGGTGGGCTTAACAGGTAAAACTACAGGAGCTCATTTGCACTTCGAAGTTAGAAAAGGCACGAATAAAGAAGCCTTGGATCCAAAAGTCTTTTTACCCAGATAGATTTATTTAAATAGTGATAATTAGACTATTGTCCCATTTCAAGCAACAAAGAAACCTTTAAACCTGAGGGATACGATCGCATAATATGAATTTCTGAGCCAGGTAAACGGTTTTGGAGTCTCTCTTTGATATTTCCTAAAGACCGAGACCAAAGCAACAAGTCCTCGTCAACAGAATTATGTTGCGAAGACAATCCTTTTCCATTGTCAATGATCGAAATGGAATAAGCGGATTTACTGACTTCTTTTCCTCGGACACTTACAAAGAAGGATTTATCTTCTTTGCCTTCAAATCCATGTTTAAAAGCGTTTTCCAGGATAGGTTGAAGTGTTAGGGGAGGAATAAAAACGGGGAAAGAGGGCTTCTCCATCTGCATTTCTATCTGGACTGAATCAAAGAAACGTAAGCGTTGCATATGAATGTAATCCTCTAAAAAAATCCATTCCTCTTCTAAGGGGATTAAATCCTTATCTGTTTTCTCTAAGAAAAACCGATAGTTGTTGGCTAAACTCATGATGGCATCTTTTGCTAGCTCTGGTTTGGTTTGTTGGAGTGCATGGATGGTATTTAAGGAATTGAATAAATAATGGGGATTCATCTTAGTTTGGAGCCCTTTTAAGATGGAATCTTTTAAGGATTTTTCTGCTCTTAGTAAGTTTGTTTCAAACTCCTTCAATTTTAATGTATTAGCAAAGAAATTGCGCTCCAATTCTAATCCCTGTATAAAAACATTAAAAAGAATCCCCCAATACACTACACCCTCTAGCCCAGTTTGTTCCCTTACAGCTTGGTAGATTTCAAAGCAGACAAAGAGAAAGGAGAGGGAAAAACCAATAAAGTAACCCAAGGCTCCTTTGATTTTCAATCTCCAGGCAAAAAAGCTCACTAACATCGGTGCGATGTTGTTTAGTATGGCAAAGAAAATTAAAAGTGGTCTCAGATTTATAAGAATTCTTACTTCTAGATCGGATTCATTGAAAAAGAAAAAAAACAAAGATCCAAAAAAACCAAAGATAAGATTAAAATAAAATAGAAAACTGAGAATTTTCCATTTACCGTCTCCGAAGATTCTCCGAAGACCCGAATACATAGGAATATAAAGCACGTAACTTAAGAGTTCTGTTATTCGAAATAAACTTTCTCTATCGGAAGAAATATAACGAATGAAATCATTCATGGCTAGGCCCATAAGGCCGAATAAGAAGGAAAAAACTGAGAAATCCAAAAGAATCAGATATTGTTTCTTGATTTGAACAAAGTAAACAGATGCACACAAAATTCCTATTAAAAGAAAAAAAGAAGCTATGACTAAAGGTATTAAATTCGTCTCTATCATCTCTAAATAGATGTCATTTTTATTCCCTATTCGATTGGTAACTGCGTTGATTCCCATTAAAGATCCTTTCTTGTGGAACATCCTTACAAAAAAATAGGGACTTTTTGGTGATTTTAATTGAAACCAAGAAAACTCCGTTTGCATAGGTCGAGGAGCTTTGCTTTCATCATCCATATCTCCGTATTGGAATAATAAATTGCTGTCTTGGTCATAGATCTGAAAATTAGCTCCCCAATGTTCAATTAACACGTGCGGATCCTGAAAAGTTTTAGAAGTATTATTCTCGATGCGAAGCCAAAGGTAATTGAACTCAGCTAAATTTCGCAATTCCGTATCAGATGGTAAAAAATCTTGTTCTTTCCATAAGGAAGAATCAATTTTTTTAAAGTCGTAAGATCCGTCATCATGGCTGGGTAGGTCGCCAAAGAAAATGCTTGATCCTCCGATGATGGAAAACTTATCCGAATCAGTTCGGAGAACGTACTTTGAAAAAAAGGGAATAGAAAAGTGGTAACCTAGTGTTCCTAAAGCCAACACTAGGATGAAAAGAGATGGAAAGGATTTTCCGAGAAAATTCTGAAAATGGTGATATAGCTTTTGCACAGAATTTAATCATCTAAGCTAAACAAGATGGGCATTCGGTGAGCCATTTTTCTTGGTTTACCTTGCACATAGCCTGGGCTAAATCTTACTCTTTTGATTATCGTCATAGCGGCTTCGTCAAATCCATACCCGGCTTTGCCAGATACGATTTTGGCAGATTCTAAGCTACCATCTTCGTTTACTTGTACCAACATAACAACTGTTTTTTCTGAGATGTTTGCGGATTTAGCCTGAGCGGGGAAATAATCCCTTGGATTGAAATCTAAAATAGGAGTAGGAGGCTTGTCCCCATTGAAAGAGAAAAGGTATCCATCTTTATCTGTTCCATTTCCCGAGAGTTGGTTGGGATTAATGTCAGAGTTGTCTGGTTCGTCCTCTTTGTTTTTATTGGAGCCTTCGACCCACTCTGATTTCTCTACTGGAGCAGGAGAGGAAGTTCCTCCGATCATTTCAGGAGGTATTTCATCAAAATTCAGATCCACATCTTCAAAATTTTCCGTATCTGTGACTTCTTCTTCAGTTCTCATTTGGCTCCATTGGTATCCAGCGTAAATACCCGTATGAATAAAAAGGCTTAGTCCAACACAGATGTAAAAAATAGTCTCTGAATTTTGTCTGCTAAACTTAGTTACAAGCCGAAGCGTTCTGATTACAATTTTCATTTTTTAACAGATAGTGCAATTTTGGTAACACCCGCTTTACGGATGATTCCCATAAGTTCAGTTATTTTTCCATATGGCAAGGACTCATCAGCAGAAAGGGTCAAGCGCATATTAGGTCGAATCTTTGCTTCTCTCTCCAAGTTTTTGATCAGAGCAGGGATCAGTATGTCTTTTCCATCTAGCAAAATACCCCCCGTTTTTGTCATAGCTACTTGGAGTGATTCCGCAACATTTGGATCAGCCGCTTGAACCTTCGGCAAATTGATGTTTAAACTTTCTTTCTTTAAGAAGTTTGCGGTTACCATAAAGATTACCAAGAGAACCAATATCACATCCACCATGGGAGTGATATTGATGCTTCCAATTTCTTCGTCAGAATTTCCTGAAGCTCCTGCCATAGATTTAACTTTTTCCTTGGTTCATTTCAAACGAAAGGAATTCCTTTTTCAAGATTTCCATGTTTTGCAATATCACTTTAGACTTGCGCGAAAAGAAGTTATTTACCATTACCACTGGAATCGCGACCGCAAGTCCTGCCGCAGTTGCTAATAGTGCGGTTGAAATGGATCGCATAACGACTTCGGCACCTGAGCTACCTAAAGTACCCAATCCATAAAAAGCTTTGATGACACCCAAAACTGTCCCCAAAAGTCCGATAAATGGTGCATTGTTTCCTAAAGTGTTCAGAATTGGCAATCTCTTCTCTAGTTCTAGCTTTTCAGTTAAAATTTGCCCTTCTAAGCTTTCTTCGAGACCTTTGCGGTGCCCCTTGATTTGGTGTAATGCAAATTGCACAAATTTAAAATAGATGGATTCTTTCCGAACGACAGTTTGCCAATTGACTTCTTTGCCTTCTTGTAACCCCGTCCTTACCTCCAACAAGAAACTCTCGTTCCCTTTGCCGAGAGATCTGCGGTAGTAAAAAAGCCTCTCCATGAAGACAGCAAACGCTAAGACGCTCGCTACTCCCATGGCGAAAAAAATCAATGTTTCTCCTAGTTCTACATACTCTTGCATTATTTTGCTCCTTGTTGAATAATACTTAAAATCAATGAATTCTGAATGTCCGAATCTGTCGGACGGGTACTCGTCGCCTGAAAGCAAGAACGAATACAGGCTGTTACTGTAGCATTGGAAGTGTTACGGAAGATCGTTTCTACGCTAGTTGAATCTCTGCATTCACCGCTGGAAATCTTCGTATTCCAATCGGTTTCTTGGCATTGCAAGATACATGCTTTGCCTCGTTCCGACATTTTTTGAAAAGTGGAAGATGCCAAGATCGTATTGCAAGTATTCACTGAACTTCCTCCAGTAGCTAAATCAGGTGATAATCCAATACCCGATAAAACTTGTTGTAGGCAGAGATCTTCAAAGCCCGTTGATCGAGTACAAAAGTTCCGCAAACACTGAACTTGGCGGGAAACCGCTGAACTACAAGACTGATTCGGGTTTGCTTGAGAATTAGATAGTTGCAATAGCAAAACAGTTCGATAGGCTCCTTGGTAATCGGTTTCAGGGGCTTTGCAAAATATGACCAAAGAAAAAAGAAAACAACTTACGATTGCTATCCGTTTCATTAGAAGTGTGCCTCCATTCCTACGTTGAAAAAGGGAATGATTTGGTTCCCGGGTAACACTAGTGTTCCAAAGGTTTCACTTGGGGTTGGATTTGTTCTAGAAAACGGCCTTGCGTTATCAAAGCCTTCTCCGTTGGTATTTTTTCGGATGTAAACGTTTACGATTTCTAAATACCAGTTTACATAACCCCAAGCATAGTTTTCAAACTTATCGAATCGAATGTCTAGGCGATGAAAATCCTTCCCACGACGAACATTTCCAAAATCAGAAGAGAAAGGATTGTTGGAATACGTTTCAGACCAATAGGTAAGTCCATTCGCTGGGTTGGAAAATCGCCCCCCATCATCACCTGTGATGGGTCGAAAGGGTGCCGAAGTCAAATAACTCCATCTACCCCCAATTTGGTATTCTTCATTGATTCTCCAGCCATAGACTACGTTAGCAACATGCGTTCTATCCCAAGTGGCCCACTGTTCTTTTGAGTTGGGAAAGAATTCTGCCAAAGCTCTGCGCTCCACCGAAGAGTATTGGAATGTATCTCCATCATAGATTTGGTAGATGTTGGTGTTTTGAAAGGATTGTGACCAGGTATAGGAAAACCACCCAAACCAATCTCTTTGACCGGGGCGCGAATTCTTACGCAATAGTAGCTCATAGCCATGGGACCAACCACTTCCTCTATTGGAAAAGTTACGGGGACGGTTGGTAACCAAAGGTTGGCTTAGCCATTGGGATTTGTCGGGGTTTAAGCCAATAGGATCAGAAAGATATGGGTCATTGACAATCGTATCTTTGAATTCGTTTCGAAAAAGCTCGACTTTGGCTTCGTAGATTTGGAGGAATTTTTGTTCAACCCCGACACCGGTTTTACGCGCCTTTTCAAATCTCAAGTCAGGATTTCCAGTTTCACGGTTGAAGTTCGTGTTTCCAGGGAACCGGGATACATCGCCTGCAGAACCAAACACAGTAAGCCCGTTTCCGATCTCTGGGATTGTGTAGGAAATTGTGGCTCGAGGACCTAAGGCACCATTCTTGGTTGCTTCGATATGATCGTAACGTATGCCCGGTTCAAACAAGAAATTCCCAAATTTCAAATGCAAAGTGGTATAAGCATTGTAATAGCCAGAAGTTCCTTTAACATTCAAAGGACGAGTCAAGAAGTCTGGGTTCGTGTTATTGTAAGGGTTTGGGGACGGATTCGTAGGATCCCGAAGAAAAATTTGATCTCCGTAAGTTCGAAAAGCAAGTCTTCTTACTTCTGTTCCAAAATCAATCTTAACATTTTGATTTACTGACCATGTTGCGTCTTGTCTGATTCCAACGTACGTTGGTCTTGTAAATTGTTTTCCTTGGATTGTCCCAATTCCAACATTGAATTGGGTGATCGGATCGTAGTTAATCAAAGTAAACCGGTTGTTAAACTTATCACCTGGAGTCCAAGTGTAGCGAACAGCTGTTGTCCTAAAGCTAAGCCCAAAGTTAGCTCTGGCTCCGGCAAAGGTTCCAAAGGGATCTTTGGTAGGGTCATTTGCTTGGTTAGTAGGGGAAGCCGATATGGCAAAGTTATCTTGTGCTGTTAAGTTATAGAAGGAAATTTGGTGGTTAGAAGTGAAATTGTAGACAAACTTTACCTGAGAGTCGTTGTACCTAGGTAACCGAATTCCATCAGGCAACAAGCCAGAAGCCCCCAGAGTCCTATCCAAATAACCCACTTTTCCAGCTATGGCTACATAGCCCTTCCCATCAGCAAACGGAGTAGCTGAATATGCAGTTGTATTCCAAAGTGAAACTTGAAATGCTCCTTTTCTTTGTTTTACGGAATCGATTGTCTCGATCTCAATAACACCTCCCGTAGCATTATTGTAGTTTGCTGGGAAAGCTCCTCTGTAAAGATCTATGGATTTGATCAAGTCATTGTGGATAACCGAGGTCAATCCATCCAAATGGTAGGCATACAGAATTGGAAGGTCATCATAAAGGAAGGTATTGGAATTGGGATCGGCTCCTCTTACAATAATCCCGTTTGCTCCCCCTCCGAATCCAATATTTGGAACCACGCCTGGCAAAGTTTCCAGGGCACGGA
Organism: Leptospiraceae bacterium; assembly: GCA_027485405.1. GTDB lineage: Bacteria > Spirochaetota > Leptospiria > Leptospirales > Leptospiraceae > Leptospira_A. The sequence continues at coordinate 6,997 of JAIXRB010000159.1, forward strand.
GTGCTTCTCCGAAGGTACCTGGCATGCGTTTAATCTCTTCATAACGCACCTTAGTTCTAGAGGCTACAGTCTTTTCCCTTTCTCCTTCGACCATAATTCCGCCTTTAGGAGTGTTGCTTTTGTCAGTATAAATGGTACGAACTTCATCAGAGGATACAGAGATTTTTATTTCCTGCATACCCGAGTCACGTAACAACCTCAAGGTATAATCGCCTGGGCTAGGAAAATCCAAGGAAACAAAACCTTCTTTATCCGTTTGGTATACTTTTTTGGTTTCAAAGACGATTACCGCAAGGTTTCTCTCAGGTTGGTCTTTTTTAGCACTGAATAACTTGACTTTGACATTCACAGCCCAAAGGGGATTGCCCACAAAAGCCATAAAAACAAAGAAAAAAAAGGATTTAGCGAATTTGTTGTCTGCTAAGCGCATTGAAATTGGCCCACCATGGTATGTTTCCTGGATCACGATCCAGATAGATTAGGGTACAGGCAATAGGATAACCCAGAAACGGGCATCCTGTTCTTGTAATGGAAATGGTACAAAGATCTAAGTTTCGTTTTACAGGAGCATTAATGACAAGTATAGGTGGTGATGGAATTGGCGTATTGCAACGATCAGCCGCAAACTTTGCCGCGGCATAGATCTGACTTTGGGCATCGTTAACGGGAACCGTGTCCTCTACTTGGGCACAATTAGAGAAAAGAGAGAAAAACAAGAAAATGGAAATGAAAAGAGATCGAATCATTCCTTTTTCCCTTTTGTGGATTTATTGGAATCAATGGCAGGTATGCTACTAGATTCATTTTTATCAGAAGCTACTCCCACCACATCAGCAGTGACATTAATTACTGTGACTAAACCTAAAGGAAAGTAGGGGCGGTCTTCTCTTTGGATCACAACATTGATAAGCGATCTTCCATTTGGGTATTTCTCAAGGATTTGGCTCATTGCGCGTTCTACATTTGGTTCCTTAGTAACTGGAATAGCACCAAGGATAAAAAAAGCAGAATCACTTCCTGATCCGTTTCCTAGAATAACCAAAGAGTCACTTTGGATCCAAGTTGCTGAATCCATTAGATGAACATCCTTTTGTATCTGTGCTCCGATGCATGCAAAACAAAGCAGAGCAAAACCAATCAAACTATATAAACCAGAGCGTAGCATTTCTATTTCTTTTTTGGACCGGGACCAATTGAGCTTGCGCCACCTGTGAATCTTACTAGGTCTCCCTTGATTCCGAATCGATAACGAGTGATAAATCCAAACACAGATTTATCGTTGTAATAGCGTAGATTCACAATAGCATCAGCCTCTTCGCCTTGCATCAAATCACTATAGACATCGCTCATCGGTGGGTTGCCGATGGAAGCTCCGTAGATGATGACATCAAAGGCATACCAAGAGTAAACTTTTTCCACAGATTTAACAGTTTCGTAAGTTTGGTTAGGCAAAGGTCTATTGCTAGGCGAGATTCCAACCGAAGAAGAGGCACATTGAGAGAAAAATAGAAGTGCACATAGTGTAGCGAAAACATTTACAAAAAATTTCATTTTCTACAATCCTTAGATGCGATAAATGATATCTTTTCTTTTATGTCAAAGGAAAACCTCGGGAAAAGTCAGATGAGTATGTATTTGGGAGTGAATGCTACTTTTTGTAGAGTCAACTCAATCCAAGGGTGTCTTTCAATTGTTTTGCAAAAGCTCTTCCCACAGGCAATGTTGTCTCATCGTCGTTTTTCAATTGTACCAAATAGGCTCCTCCTTTGTCATATCGAAGATTTGCAATAAAATCAATGTTTACTAAATAGCTTCTGTGAATTCTAATAAACTGGCTGTTAGGTAACGATTCTTCTATATCTTTTAGTAATCTACTTGTTTGGTAGTCCTTTTCCTTAGTATGAACTACGCTTGTTTTGTTATCTGCTGAAACAAACTGAATATCTGAATAAAGCAATAGATAGGTAGCCGACTCAAAGATTATACGAAGATAAGGGGATTGCGATCCTGTTTGTTTTTCTTCGCGGGAAATTTTTAAGGCTTTGTCGATTGCTTTTCTAAATCTCTCAAAAGCAAAGGGTTTTAATAAATAGTCAACAGCCTCTAGCTCAAATGCGTTCACTGCATATTCGCTGTAAGCTGTCGTAAAGATAAATTTAGCTTTTTGGTTTTTTGCAAGCTCAAGAACTTCCAGTCCTGATTTGCCTGGTAAATTGATATCTAAAAAAACCAGATCAAAGGTCTTTTCGTCTAAAAGTTTGAGAGCTTTTTCTCCATTTTCCGCAATCCCTGACAACTTCAGTTCTGGGCATTGCAGAATGTAGTCAATCATCAACATTCTCGCGGGATATTCGTCCTCAACAATCAAAACTTCCCAAATTTGACTTTCGCTCACAGTTTGGCAATTCTCCTGGATTCCAGCTCCAAATCGGCTAGAAAACCTCTTCGGCGTTTTCTAACTCTTTCCGATCATTGAAGAGAATGCGATTCTGGGCAATACTGTTTCTGTTGTTTAAAATTTTTCCTTTGGTAGCGCAGACCACCGAAGAGCGAACCACCTTTGCGTTTCGATCCATTGGATCGCGAGAACCAGTTCGGATGATTATAGTCGGTGAGATTGTCAGCATTGACAAAGTTAGTGTGTTTGAAGTGGACCGAATGTCTCAAGAACTGGGCGTTGATACTAGAATGGATACGGTCACTATCAAAGTCTCCGACCCAAAAGGGATCCGTGTCGGACAAACTCTCTATATTTTAGAAAAAGATCCAGATCATAAAACCTATAGAGATGGAAACATTGTGGGTGAGGTAACGGTAAAGTCGGTGTTTCAGACTACATTCTTCGGGTGGCAAGTCCGGGGAGAGGGTTATCTTCGGTTAATCGAAGATAGACCAATGACAGCCGCCAGGGCAATTGAAACTGCGAAGTTTGACGAGGCTATTCTTTCGAAAAAGAAAGGGGATTACTTTTTAGCGAAGGGTAAGCCAGAAGAAGCCATTCGAAACTATAAAACCTCCATCTCTTTAGATCCCAATTATCCTGATGCACATTATGCTTTAGGAAAAGTTCATTGGCAAGATGGAGAAGGCTATGTGTCCTCAGCAAGGGAGTATTCCATTGCCTGGAAAAACAGAGAAAGGTTTTCGACCAAGGAAGAAAACCTGCTTTTTTATCTAGATTATATGAGGTTTTTACTCTTTTTACACAAAACAGAAGGTGGCGATTCCAGCAAACATTTGGACACTTTGGCATCCGTTGTCAAAGAATCCAAGAAACTAGCTCCCAAAAACTTTGAAAACCATCTGTATTCTGCTGAGATGTCCATCTTACAAATGCAGAGAATGACACCTGCAACTCCTGAAGAACGAAAGCATTATGAAGATTGGTCCGAAAAAGCAGAAGAAGCTTTGGATCGAGCAAATCGGATTAGATCGGCTGACTTTTACCTTCAAAAACTTGCCTGTGAGTTCTATAACTTAAAATGGAAAGAAATGAGAAACACTCCTAAAGAAAGAGAATACAGAGAAAAACTCATCGAACATGGAAAATTGCTGAGAATGTATTACACTGGTGAGACAAACCTTTCCGAGGATTTAATGAATTCCATTCGTTTGGCTGAAAAACAGGCGAGGTTGCAAACTAGCCAGATATGATATTGGCACTTTTCTGGAAGAGATAGTCTTCTAAATGCAACATATCGTCTGGTTCAGTTTTAAAGTAGTTAACACCCAATAAATAATAATCTCCTTTGTCGAGAAACCGAACTATCTCGCCTTTTGCTGTAAAAACATGCTCGGCAGACAAAGGAACTTTCATTTTTATAATGCTGTGTCTTTTCAAATACTTGAATAGCCTTGGATCCTGGATTTCGAACAAAAGCCCATCTAAAGAAATATCAACGACCCTAGTCGTACTCTGCATCGTGTCATACGATCCGTATTGAATCGCAACTTTTGTCAAAGCATAACTGAAAATCTCTGCAAGTTCATGGATATAGTGAGCTTGGGCGGATGAAATTGTGAATCGATCCATAGCCGTTGAATACGCCTTAACATACCCTATGATATCATCATAAAGTCGAATGGGAGAAATCACATAAGAAACCAAAAACTCTCGGGATTCTGATTTTCGAATTGTTTCAAAAAAATCCACAGCCGACTCTCTTCCTTCGACTACTGCCATTTTTTTGAGCATACTAGAGTAGTTAGTTAGAGATTCTTTCTTCACCTCATCAATGTAGCTATTCAATTGATTGCAATCAGGGATATAGATAGATTTTCCTGAGTTTTGCATGATCTCTTTAATCATATCTTCTAACTCAGAAGAAAAATCTGTATCTTTGAAAAATATCATAGTGTAATCTTTCGAAATGCTTTGAATGGCTTCCGTAGCCATTCGATTGATTAGTTTTATGTCTGGTTTGTCTTTGCGGATTTCTTTCATTAAATGAGGAAACCTGCTTTCTGCATTGAGGTTTTTACCTATTTCTCTAGAGCCACCTGACAAAGATCTAAAAAGGATGGTAAAATTCATAAACAAGTCATCAACTAAGATCCTGCGGTTTGTTCTAAGCTGATAGGATTGCAATTCCGTTGGAATTTTGATTGTTATGACGGGAGGATGAATTTCGATCATCACTACTTCAAATTGGTATTGGACGTTCATCGCTTCAAATTTGATTCGAGCTCTGCTAGAACCTAGTTCAGTATATTCGGGAATCATCAGTTCTACGGTATCACCCACAATGTTGTCAACAGCCGCCGCTAAAACTTCGTTTTCGTAGATAAATTCAAACTCTTTATTATCAATTTTTAAATAATAAAACAAATGTCTAACGATGTTTATATCAGAGCCTATGATGGTTTCTTGGAATAAGGATTCCATGATATTGATCAATTCTTGAAACGACTCTGTTCGACCGATTCCCATACATTAAGTATCGCAGATTTGAGAGCTAAATTCCAAAAGGATTCCAAAAAAAAGAGATCGGAAAACGACAGAATACGTCGAAAGAGGAAGTATATGGAACTGACAATACCAAAAGGCATCCACCCTGAGCTCTTAACCATGATCCGACAAGGACTGCTTTCTCCTTCCAAGGTGAGGCAATTGATCCACTTAAAAGAAACCGTGGATAGATTTGCAACCAGGCTCTTTGCGGAAGAAGCAACACAGGTCGAGTTGGAAAAGCTGTATGGATCGCGCCCAGACATTATCACCTGGGGAGATTATTTTCAAACAGAAGTTGCGTCTCGTTTCTTTCTAGAATCAGAAGAGAGCTTACAGAAGATTTGTGACACAATTCGTTTTGATTTGGTTTCAGCACATTTAATCTATTCTGGAAAGCCAGAGTATTTCAAAAAAGGAATTCGTTCAGAAGCCACAGTTTCTAAAGGGATTGATTCTTGTCTTTGGAATCTGGAACAAGAAGAATCGGCTCACTTAGAGATTCTCTTGGATTATTTCGAAAACTTGGGATTAGGCGAAAAGCCCATCTCCGTCCAAGACAAAGCATGGTATGAGAGTTTTCAACTGGATCAAATGGTTGGCTAAGACTTGAAGTATCTGGAACTAGAAACATTCGAAGTCCCGAATGGAAAGATTGTTTCAATTTTTTTAAACAATAGCGAAGCACGAAATGCCATGACCTGGCAAATGGGGGAAGAATTTGAAAAAGCAATAATGGCTTTGAAGAAAGACTTGCCCCGAGTTGTGATTGTATCCGGACGCAATTCTGTGTTTTGTGCGGGAGGCGATCTAACTCTACTTCGCTCATTTTCTACAAAAACTTACCGCCAAAACAAACGCGATATGCAAAAATTCTATGCCTTTTTTCTTTCAGTTTTAAAACTGCAGTGTCCAGTGATTGCGGCAGTGAATGGACATGCCATTGGAGCTGGGCTATCCTTGGCATTTGCTTGTGATCTACGAGTCATGGCAAAAGAAGGAAAGTATTCTTTCAATTTTGTTCGGTTAGGTATTCATCCAGGAATGGGGAGCAGTTATTTGGCACCTAAACTACTCGGAACATCTCTTGGAAATCGACTTCTGTTTACTGGAGAAACCTTCAACGGAGAAGACGCTTATCGGTTAGGGCTTTCCAATCATATCGTTCCAATAGATTCTGTTTACAAGACTGCCTTCGAGCTCGCAAAAGAAATTGCCAATTCAGCGCCTCTCGCCTTGCAAGAATTAAAATCGAATTTGTATTCTTGGAAAGAAATGGAAAAATCCTTAGCAAAAGAAGCCAAATCCCAGGCTCGCAATTTTCTTTCTTCGGACTTTAAAGAAACCCTCCAAGCAGTTTCAGAAAAGAGAAGCCCAGTCTTTTTGGGGAAATAATTTAGAAAGATTCTAAAATTTAAGCTAGACATTCTTCAAAAAAAAGAAGGACATTTTCTTTGTGTCCTCTTTAGAGAATCCAGACTGCTTTTCTTGTGATTTTAAAAATCACGAAGTCCTTCATTGCGCTAACCCTGAAACCATCGAAGCCATCAACTCTACGAAAGCTTTCCAGACATTTCCTAAAGGAAGCTATCTATACCGTGCTGGGGAAGAAGCTCCAGGCTTCTTTTTTATCAAGCAGGGACTCGTTCGCAGCTATAGGGAGGGGTCACATGGAAAACAACAGACCTTCCACCTTCGCAAAAGTGGCGACTGGATTGGTTTTCGAGAATCCATCTCCGGAAATCCGTACTTCCATCATGCGCTAGCGGTTGAAAACACCGAAGCCTGTTTTGTAGAGAAAGCAATCATCGAGTCGCTAATCCAAAACGATACCCAATTCCAGAAAGATGTGTTTCGGCAAATCGCTAAAGAATGGAAGGAAGCTGAAGAGCAAATCGTATCCTTGGGCACAAAACAGGTTCATGAAAAACTCGCTGAAATCATACTCGTATTAGATGATGCACAAGGCTCAAGGAATGAAATCGATCTAAAAGTCACTCGGGACGTACTTGCCAGTTTTATAGGAACCCAAACCGAAACTTTGGTGCGAGCGTTGTCGGATTTAAAGGCTCGCCAGTTTATATCCGTAGAAAAAAACCGAATCTCAATTTTGAACAGAGAAGCTCTTTGTTCATTATCTCACTTATAAAATTTTGACAATGGCCTTAAACCTATTTCAGCATTTTCCGATATTGGTAAGGATTGATAATCAACAACTGATCAATTGCCTTGCTCAGTTGACAACACTCCCAGGGGGGAAACAAAACCCCCCTTTTTTATTTCTCTTTTCGACTTGGCTCCCCTCTAAAGACTGGAAAACCGCATGAACCAAAAGAGATCGGAACCCGCTACTATATTTGGAAGACCGTTGCTTGACCCGCTCAATATCATTCTGCTTATCAATTGCTTTGTCTTTTTGCTCCAACAATTTGCCAATCAGCCTCTGGTGTATCGGTTTGCCTTAATCCCAGATATAGTTTTGCAAGGCGCTATTTGGCAGGTGTTCACCTACGGATTTCTGCATGCAACGGAGAGCATCCTTCCTCTGCATTTGCTCTTTAATATGTATGGATTCTATATGCTTGGTGCGTATGTGCTCCCTGTCTTTGGAAAACTGCGGTTCTTTCTCCTCTATTTTGGTTCGCAATTGGGAGGAGGGCTTTTGGTTCTTCTTTTCTCAATTTTGAACGATCAGTTGGGAGGAAATGTTCCGCTTTTGGATAAGGGATCCGTCCCGACGATCGGAGCGTCAGGTGCTGTTTTTGGATTACTTGCCGTCTTTGGTCTGTTAAACCCTAATTCAGATATCTTTTTACTTTTTTTCCGAGTAAAGGCTAAAAACGCTGTTTGGATTTCACTTTTTGTAGGCTATCTCATCGATCTACTAGGATCTGGGGGAATATCCAACACTTGCCACTTAGGTGGAACTCTGATAGGGCTTGCCTTCTTTCAAATCTTTAAAAAACAGGCGGATATGTCCAGCGTGGCAAAAGACTGGGCACCAATGTACGAAGATCCGGTCCCGGTTGTTAAGCAGAACATGCCTAAGCAGGTCTCAGTTGATGAGCTTTTTCTGGACCAAAGGAAAGAAAACGAAGCAGTTTTAGCGTCCATTGGAAAACTGCAAAACGCAAAAGAGATCATTTCCTATCTTTCCGACAAGCAAGTCCCAGATGCAAATATTTGTCCTCCATCCACCTACAATGAACAGGATTCCATCTGCCTCAGATGCGAATGGTTGCCAAATTGTGCTATGAGAAAAATTAAGACATAATCTACTGGTTAAAGTATGCCTGACACCAAAGGAAATCAACAATCGGTTTCTGATCCAAGCTCGCAGAAATCCGTCCTAAAAAAAATCACCGCCTATGATATTGCACTCTCCCAGCTGAAGGGAGATATGCGTTATTACTTTTTACTGGAGGGTGACTATTGTGAATCGTTTAGAGTTCACTTTGAAGACAACGAAGCGTTACTCAAGAAGAGCGGTCTGACCGCTCTCAAGTATTTGGAATACGTGAGAGAAGCCTTTGACCGTTTTAAGCAAACACACAATCAATTGCCACTGGAGCCGATGAATCTAAAATCCTTTACATATGTAAACGAATCAACGGCTGAGCTGATTGCAAAGTTTAAACAGCGATTTGGTGGTTCGAAGTAAGTAAATACTCAAACGCCGCAATCCCCGCTTTTGCACCTTCTCCCATAGCTATAATTATCTGCTTGTAAGGTGTGTTCGTCACATCTCCGCAAGCAAAAATACCTTCCACACTGGTTCGACACTTCTCATCCACGAGAATTTCTCCGAACCGATTGCACTCCAAAGTGTCTTTAACGAATTGACTATTGGGAACAAGTCCAATTTGAACAAAAACTCCATCTAAAGCAACAGATTCTACTTCGTTTGTTTCCCTGTTTTCAAAACGAATACCTGTTACTTTGTCCTGGGCACCAACGATTTCTTGGGTTTTTGCATTCGTTACAATCCGGATGTTCGCTGTAGATTTTAGCTTGTCTACAAGAACTTTATCTGCCTTTAAATCGGGTGCAAATTCAATCAAAGTAACCGATTTTACAATTCCAGAAAGGTCTAATGCGGCTTCTACTCCTGAGTTTCCACCACCTATCACAGCAACATCCTTTCCTTTGAAAAAAGGACCATCGCAGTGAGGGCAATAGGCTACTCCTTTTCCTAGATATTCTTTTTCACCTGGGACATTGATTTCTCTCCATTTGGCACCTGTCGCAATGATGATTGACCGAGATTTCAAAACGGAACCGGAATTGAGAAAAACCTTCTTCAAGCCTCCTTCCGATTCTATCTTTTCAACGGATAGAAACTCTTTAAGAGTGACTCCGTTCTCTTTCAAAAGTTCTGTTAGATGCCCAGATAGCTTTGGCCCCGTTGTATATGACACGGAAATTAGATTCTCGATGCCCATTGTGTCTTTGACCTGGCCACCCATCTTTTTTGCTAAGATTCCAACTTTGAGCCCTTTCCTTGCCGAATAGACAGCACTAGCCACTCCGCCAGGGCCTCCTCCGATAACCAAGATATCGTAGATTTCGGAGTCAGATCCTTCATCCTGTTCTGTGGTTCTAACTGAAGGGAGAGAGAGCAGTTTTTCTAAGATTTGGCTTGGCTCCACTTTTCCTGTGAGGAAGCTTTCCCCATTTAAAAACACGGAAGGGACTCCTTGGATTTTTCTCTCTTGTACCAAGGCAGGGTAGAGGTTCCCATCGATCATCGTATGTTTTATGTTTGGATTGACTAGTGTGAGAGCATTGATGGTTTGGACCACGTCTGGGCAATTGTGACAATCAAGTGAGACCACTGTTTCAAAAACCAAGGGTTTGGTGGCACCAGCAAGTTGCTTTAGTATTGTTTGGTCGAGCTTGGAGGGTGTGCCACCTATTTGCAAAATTGCTAAAATCAAAGAGCTAAATTCATGTCCTCCAGGGATTCCTTGGAAAAAAACCCGAGGCTCTTCCCCAACAGGAGCGATTCCAAATCTTAGCGGTAGTTCTTCGTTTGCAACTTTCTGCAAAGTGAAACGAGGAGAGAGCTCTATGATATCAGCTATAAATGAATTGAATTCGTCCGCACTTTCGTGTTCGCCAGTCCAAACTTGGATTACTAAGTCTTTTGTGATTTTTTGAAAAAGACTTTGGCATTGCTCTTTGATTTCTTGGTCTAACATAACATTCTCCTATAGCGGGGATCGCTGTCCCCGCCTTGTATTCTTTAAATCTTTCCTACTAAGTCCAAGCCTGGCTTTAATGTTTTAGCACCTGGCTTCCAGTTTGCTGGGCAAACCTCGCCATCGTTTTTCGCTACATACTGAGCGGCTTGGATTTTTCGAACTAAATCTACTGCGGATCGACCTATTCCTAGATCATGGATTTCCGCAATTTTAATCTTACCTTCTGGATTGATGACAAAGGTTCCTCGGAGTGCTTGGCCTTCTTCTTCAATCATGACTCCAAATCCTCGAGTGATTTTTCCAGTAGGATCACCGATCATTGGGAATTGGATTTTTTTAATGGTGTCACTAGCTTCGTGCCAAGCCTTGTGAACGAAGTGGGTGTCTGTAGAAACAGAATAGACTTCTACGCCCATGTCTTTTAGTTCTTTGTAGTGGTCAGCCATGTCACCAAGTTCGGTTGGGCAGACAAAGGTAAAGTCAGCTGGGTAGAAAAATACTACCGACCATTTGCCAAGTAGGTCGCTTTTTTTGATTTTTACAAACTTTCCATTGTGGAAGCCATCTGCTGTAAATTCCGGGATTGATTCATTGATATTCGCCATTCGAGTATCTCCTCTTTTGTTGATACTCTAGTTATAGCCTAAATTGACCCATTGGTCAAATAAATTGGTTCAATAGCATGATTTACAAAATCTATGAAACTCCTATCAATCTGTTTTCTTTCTTTTCGAGAAGGTGCTTCGGGGTGACTTCCAGGATTGTTTTTCTAAGTGCCTGAAGGAGGTTTTGTTTAAAAAATCCGTTCTTATAGACCAAACTCACTTCTCTAACAGGTTCCGGAGCTTTAAATCTACCCGTTTTATCGGCATTGGGATCAACAGCTAATTCTGGTAATAGTGTAACAGCATGACTCAGTTCTACTATCTTCTTCAGTGTGTCTAGAGAACTGCACTCCAGTTTTCCAAGAGTTGCCTTGCTACAAATTTTGAGTGTTTGGTTTCGCATGCAATGATCCTCTCCCAGCAAAACCAATTCTTTAGATTCTATGTCTTCCCAGCTCAGTTGTTTTGTTTTTCCATTGTAGTCTTTGGGGAAGAAAACAACAAAGGGTTCATAGTAAAGCGGAAGTTCTATCATATTTCGGTTCTGGATGGGAGTAGCCATAAGACCCAAATCCAATTCATCGGCTTCAAGTTTTGAAATAATCTGAGGAGTCGGTAGTTCCGAAATCCGAAGGTCTATTTTAGGATAAGATTCTCTGAATTTATGAAAGATCTTTGGAAGAAGATAACCAGAAATAGTTGGAATGATGGCTAGACTCAAAGGTCCCGAAGGCTCTTCTTCTTTTTGCCTTATCAGTGTCTCAATCTTTTCTACTTCTTTTAATATCGTTTTAGCTTGGGTTATAACGGTTTGTCCATAACTTGTGGTTATCACAGGATTTTTGTGTCGGTCAAAAAGTTCTACACCGATCTCATGCTCCAGTTTTTGAATCTGAAGACTCAAAGTAGGCTGAGCCACAAGACAACTATCAGCCGCTCGGGCAAAGTTTTTAAACTTATCGAGAGCGACTATATATCGAAGTTGTGTTATTGTCATGCAGGAGAATAATCGGATTTAACCCCATAACTGTCATTTGTTTTGAATAAGAAGTAAGTCGCTTGCAAAAGGAAAACCAATCCAAGCACAAAGGAAATATAGCCCAATTCAAAATAGCCTAAGAGAGAAAAAGTATAGATATGTCGGAAAATCTCGAGTTGTCTTGCCCAAGACTTTTGTTCCATAAGGCCGTTGACAGAAAGAAGTGAAATCGTTACCCAAAGGGAAATCAATACGCGGGATAAAAGCGTAAATTTTGGCAAAAAGAGGAGGAAGGCAAAAGCAAACAGGAGAATCCCAATAAACCAAGCCAAGGTATAAGAGCGAATCTCAGCGTTTGGTTTTGGATCGTATTTCTCAAATCTTTCAGGAGTTACTTCTGGTATCGGTAAATAATGGGAAGGCTCACCATCCTTAGCGGGAACCCAACCTGGACGCATGATGAAAACTTTGATTTTGTTTAGAATCCCTTGGGCATTCCATGCTTGAGAAACCAATTCCCAATAGTAGTGGAAATTCGCGAAGACAGGATTGAAACTCTTGAGAGGCTTTACTGTTCCGTAGACACAAGGCTCTTCTTCTTTTTGAAAGGTACCAAACAATCGATCCCAAATGATTAAAATGCCCCCATGGTTTCTATCAATGTACTTCGGATTGACGGCATGATGAACGCGGTGGTGGGAAGGAGTGGAAAGCACAAATTCGCCCACCGTTCCAATCGACTTCACTGCTTTGGTATGAACCCAAAATTGATAGATCAAGTTGAATTGACCTGAAGCCAAAAACATCCAAGGTGGAAAACCTATGAAGGCGAGGGGAATATAGAAAATCCATGAAAAAAGCCCACCCAATCCTGTTTGGCGGAGTGCCACTACTAAGTTGTATTCTTCGCTGTGGTGGTGAATGACATGACCCGCCCAAAAAAAATTGACCTCGTGAGCTGTTCTATGAAGCCAATAGTAGCAAAAATCCCAACCGATGAAACATAGAACCCA
>JAIXRB010000084.1 GCA_027485405.1 Leptospiraceae bacterium
GTTATGATCCCAGCGGAAGAAAAAGTGTTTCCCATGATCCCTTCCGGCAAATCCCAAAAAGATCTACTCGAATTCAAAGACTTAAAGGCGATGAAACGATGAAGCATACTTTGAGCATTCTAGTCAACAATCATGCGGGCGTTATGAGTCATGTATCCGGTCTTTTTACGCGACGGGGTTACAACATTGATTCCATAGCAGTTGGGGTTACAGACCAAACAGAAATTTCTTCTTTAACCATAGTCATCAATGGAGATGACACCATAGTTGGTCAGGTTAAAAATCAACTTTTAAAACTCCCTGATGTTTTGCGAGTCCAAGACATGGCGTATGCGTCTTCGGTGCAAAGAGAACTGGTTTTAATTGATGTCATTGTAAATGAATCAAGTCGTTCGGAAGCGTTAACAGTTTTAAATGGCTTTGGAGCAAAAGTTCTGGAAATGACTGCCGATTCTCTGCTTATTGAATTCTCGGGAAACTCTAGACAAGTGAGCAATGTAATCACTTTGATGAAGTCCTTTGGAATCCGAGAAATCTCTCGAACAGGACAAATCGCCTTAGCCTACAGAAACCAAACTGTCGTTTAAAAAAGTGATAAAAAACTCAATCATTTCTAGTTTTTTTCTAGTGCTCTTGCTTTTTGCTTTTGTGCTCGGTTCCCAAGAACCCGCAAAAAGACTAGAGGCAAAACTATCATTTTCAAATGGATCTGGGTGGAAGTTGGGCACGACAGCTCCCCGAGTTTGGTCAGAATTGGAGCGATTGAGCTACCCAAACCCAAATCAATTTCGACTTACATTTCCCGGTACTAAACCAGGATTCTACAAAGGTCCTGACTCAGGTGAAGTCTATCTCTGGTCAAAAGGTCTTTATAAATGGACGCAAAAATCTGGAGCCATCTATTCGGAATGGGAATCTGGACAGTGGCAATTGACTCTTCCAGATCAGTTGGTTGTGAATTTTTATCCAGAGAAAAACCGTTTTGGAAAATTCTATATCGTGTATCCAGACGGCACTTCCTTACAAAAAAACTGGATCGAACATAGAGCTGACTTCGAGTACATCTACCAAAAGTTAGCAGGAGAAGCAAGCGAGAGTTTTACCATCCCAAACCCTGCTCAATTTGGTTCTAACAGAGCTGAGTTAGGCAGATTGGATTTTTTCTTTCCAGATAGCTGGAAGTTCTATGTTGAGGCTTTTCAACGCGATTTTTTGTCATCTAACTTTTATACTGTTTTAAAATCAGATTACAATCTAGAAGCTCCAGGAGAAGTGCCTCTACTATTCTTTGAAAAACGAGAGGACATATCGAAATACGTTGGAAGAAATCTAATCAACAATTCCCAAGAAGGAGGGTTTGGTGGCAGGGATGCGGTGATGCTTTGCTGTGGTGATTCCAAACCCCAAAAAACTGGCAATCTAGCTATTGACAAAGACCAAGAAAAGCGAATGTTTTTTGGTACTTTCTATCATGAGTTGGTTCATAACACAGCACAACTGCATTGCTTTAAAACAAATGCTTCAAAAAGCCCTTTACCTGAAGAAAAAGTTGAAGATTGGTTTGTAGAAGGTTTTGCCAACTTAGTAGCATCTGATTTTGAGCCTAGTAAACGAGCCTTTCTGTGGGAATTCACAAAAGCTCTGTTTGATGAAAAGAAAATTCCAAAATCATACGATGCTATGGTACAAGCCAAATACAAAGACATGGTTCCATACTCGTTGGGAGCATACTTTGGATTTTACTTACAAGAAACCTATGGTAAAAAAATACTAACCGACTATCTCACTCGAACTTGCGGCGGCACCCTTGGCAAAGATGCGCTTATTGCTGGAACTGGCAAATCAGCCGAATCGATCTATCAAGCCGCCATCCGAGAATTTCCAAGTAGATACAAGGCTATTGAACCTCAATTGAGAAAATGGAAAACAGAAGGCTTTTTTGTGATACAGGCTATCAACCCAAATCAATTGATCGAATCATTGGATTTTTTAATTCCTCCCGAAGAAGGCAAAGACTATAGTTACGATGAAGTTCCCGATTTTTACAATGCCTTCCTTGCAAACGTCGGTGAATTCTCAGGTAAGACCGAAGGGGATTTTGCTACGGAAACAGATTTGAGTTTTTATCTTTGGAAAAAAGGGAACTACCGTTGGTACAACGATGAGATGGAAGCCGACTTTTTTGAAGGAGACCAAGTGTTTCTCAGATTCAAAAAAGGTGGTTCTTTCACGGTTTGGAAGGATGGAAAAAAGCGAATCACCTACCCAAGTGGTGCATCTCTTTTTTACTGGGATTCAAACCAAAAAGCCTTCTTCGATAAAAATGGCAAAGAGATTCGATAATCCAGGGCCAAATTTTCCTTGATTGGGGGAACTTTGTCCCCAGATTGGTAATTTGAATGCAAAAAAGGCCAAACCCTAGAGGAAACCCAACCCAAGACAAATTTTCCCATATTCGGATCAATGAGCAAATCACTAACGTGGATAAAATCCGCTTAGTATCCGACACTGGCTCTGAAATCGTGAGCGTCGCCGATGCTCTGCGGAGAGCAAAAGAAGAAAACTTGGATTTGGTGGAAGTTTCGGGTGACCAGGAAGTGCATGTCTGCAAGCTGATCGACTTTGGAAAATACAAATTCGAACTTCTCAAGAAAACAAAAGAAGCGAAAAAGAAACAACATGTGGTCACTATCAAAGAGATTAAGATTCGTCCGCGAATCGAAAGTCATGACTTTGAAATTAAGAAGCGTCATGCGATTGAGTTCCTTCAAAAAGGGGACAAGGTAAAGTTAACGCTTCGATTCCGCGGCCGAGAGATGGTTCATGCCGAGCTGGGAATGAATGTGATCAATAGGTTTCTCGAGGAACTAAAAGAGCAAGCCTCTCCCGAGAAAGTACCTATGCACGACGGAAAGACTATAGTCGTCGTTTTGAACCCAATAGGCCAAAAAGCCTAACAAGGATAAACTATGTATAAGTTAAAAACGAACAGAGCCGCCGCAAAGCGATTCAAGTTTACGAAGAACGGAAAGATAAAGCGATCTGCCGCTTTCCGAAGACATATCTTAGAAAAGAAATCTCCTAAGATGAAACACCAAAGCCGTGGCATGCATGTCATCCACGACACTGATTACAATAGGGTAGAAAAGCTTCTCCCTTACGGAGGTTAGTATGCCTCGCGCGGTAAACGGAACTATTCATAAAAATCGTAGAAAAAAAGTTTTAGAAAAAGCAAAAGGATTTAGGGGCGGTCGCTCTAAGCTATTCAGAACAGCAAAATCAGCTGTGATGAAAGCGGGGCAGTGGGCTTACCGAGATCGTCGCAAAAAGAAATCAGAATTCAGAAAACTCTGGATCATTCGTATCAACGCGGCTGTTCGAGAAAACGGAACTACCTATTCCAAATTCATGAACGCTCTAAAGAAACTGAACATTGATCTGGACAGAAAGACCCTTGCAGACTTGGCTTACAACCACAAAGAAGTCTTCAATGCTTTGGTTGAGAAAACAAAAGTAGCTGGTTAAATAATTTTGCTTGCCTGGAATAGAATAGTTGTGCTATTCTATTCCATCAGATCGCAATATGTTAAAACTCGAAACAATTGAAGAGTTAGAAAGTAAGGTAGTCAGGGCCCTGGAGCTTATCCAGGATCTACGTACCGAAAATTCCCGTCTCGAATCCGAGAACGAAACCCTCCGAGCAGAAAATGACCAGATGAAACTGGCCATGGAAGAGAAAGAACGCGAATTGAGAAGCGTTCGTTCTCAACTGCAAGAGGCAAACGACATGTTAAACGGAATTCGGGAAAGAGAAGAAAAGCTCGAATCCAAAGTAACTAGTCTATTGGGTCGGTTAGACGGATTGGGTTCTTCCCCAAAGCCTCAAGAAGTAGCTAGTCCCCAGGATTCCAAACCGGAACCTACTTCTGTCGAGCCTGCTACTCAAGATCCTGTGAGTAACATGGAACCAGCCCCAGCCGCTACTGAAAAGGCAATCCAGCGAACGCCTACATTCTCTACTTCGAGTACTGATGACGAAGATGAAATCATCCTCCTCGATGAAGACGAAACTGAAATCTTAAAAGAAAGCGTTGTTGAGCCTGATCCGATCGCAGAACCAGTACCGGTCTCTTCTTCGCCTAGCTTAGATTTAGAGATACCAACAGTGGATCTAGATGAAGATGATGACATCGTTATTGATGATGAAGATGAGGACATTACCGTCTTTGATTCGGACGATGATGATGATTTTTTAATTATCGAAGACGATCCAAAATAAGCTCGGTTTGCTTTCGACACGATGCAACAAAAGATCAATCGAACTATCTTTGGTGAGACCTACACAATTGTAGGAGAGGCTTCGGCGGATTATATGACTGAGGTTGCTGTTTTCGTTGAAAACCGACTACGTGAGCTTGGTCAAAACCTTCCAAACGCATCAAAAACAAAAATTGCAGTTTTATGTGCATTAAATTTAGCCGATGAACTCTTTCAAATCAAGGAAAAAGGCGCAACGCCCGAGCTCGCCAAAGAAATGGAAGAAAGAACGAAAAAGATCATTTCTTTGCTAGAAGAAGGTATGATCGGAGACGTTTACTGATTTTTCTTTCTAAAGAAGAAGCAAGAAGAAAAGCAAAGTCTCTATTGCTCGCTATGGGCAGCAGAGAGGAAGAAGAAAGCGCAATTCTGAGACGTCTTCTGCCTTTGCTACCGACCAACGGTCGGATCATCTCTTATATTCCAGATACCGCACTGGAAGCTGACCCACTTCCTTTGGTTGAATCTTGTCCTTTGCCAGTCCCTGCTTTGTTTACGGAAACTAGAGTAAGTGCCCAGTGGTTTTTTCCAAAAGTGGATCCAGACGGTCATTTGGTTTTTTGCAAACCCAAAGCTTGGAAAAAAGGGAAATTCGGAATTTGGGAGCCCGAGGGTTCGGATTTCCTCCAGCCTGAAGAAGCTGATCTAATTCTTTTACCCAGTTTAGGATTCTCGTCCGAGGGAGCAAGGTTGGGCAGAGGAGGTGGTTTTTATGACAAAGCCCTGGCTACGACCTCAAAAGAAAAACTGCTGGGGATCTCTTTTTCCAAACTATTTCCGGTTCCCTTTCAGCCCGAAGAGCATGACGTAAGAGTAGGTAGATTGATTTTAGAAACAAAACTCATTTCTTTTTTAGATTGAAGGTTTGGTATTCGATAATTTAAATAATCATATGGATTCGCAAAATCTCCTCTCCCGAATTGCAGAAAAAACCAAAGAACAGTCAGAAGCGAATCTCGAGGATATCGAGCAATTTTTAACCTTTTCCATCGATGGAGAGATGTTCGGTATCCGACTTCTTCTCGTTCACGAGATATTAAAACCCGTCTTTATAACGAGACTTCCCAATGTAGAAGAATACATTTTGGGCGTAATCAATCTAAGAGGCGAGATCATTCCTATCATAGATTTAAAAAAGAGATTTTCTGGTTCTAGCACAGACTTGTCTCCTCCATCCAGAATTATCGTTGTTATGCTAAAAGAGAAGCGATGCGGAATCTTAGTCGATGAAGTCAAGCAGGTCGTAAAGGTAAACAGATTCCAAATCAGTGATGCCATCGATGATTTGTCTCTTAACTATAACAAAATGGTGGAATCAGTTTCTAGATACGATGAAAATCTAATCCTAAACCTCGGATTAGATCAAATCATCGAGTTTGTGAATTCAGGGAAATAGGGTAAAAAAGTGGCGGGAATTCTCGGCGAATACACAGAAGTCTTTTTAGAAGAATCAGAAGATCAAATTGAAGAACTAAATGCAAATTTAGTTCGGTTAGAAAAAGACCATACAGATCCTGAAATTATAAATGAAATTTTCAGAGCGGCCCACTCCCTAAAAAGCTCTTCAGCCTTTGTCGGATTGTACAACCTCTCTGACCTAGCTCATAAAATGGAGAACTTACTCCAAAAGATTCGGGAAGGCAGTGTTGAGATAAACACTAAGCTGGTAAATCTTCTATTCGAATGCTTTGATTTAATCAAACATGTAGTTGAAGAAGTCGGTAACGGAAACAAGGTGGAAACGCCTTTTACTGAAATGATCGATAAACTTGTTCAATATGAAGCCGATTTAGCTGGGGA
>JAIXRB010000041.1 GCA_027485405.1 Leptospiraceae bacterium
GGAACTCTCTCTGGGAGTTCCTTTTTGTATTCTCTTGTTATTTACAGTCAAACTCTAGCCGCTCCAAAAGGGTTTTCTGGTTTGGTCTTTCTCGCACTTTTTCTGCCGTTCCCTATTTTGTTTCTCTGGACTGGCGCTCTTCTGGATCGGTATTCCAAGAAATGGGTATTGTTTTGGTTTCAGTGTACCTTTTTTCTTAGCACGATTATCGTATTTAGTGCCCAAGATTCCTTTGTAAAGCTACCTATTCTTTTGCTTGTTCCGGCTTTATTGAACGGAATTGGTATGACTGCCGTACTTCCTGGACGAATGGTTTTTTTGAAAGAAATCGCTCCAGAGCATCGATTGGTTTTCCACACCATTGTTGGCAACTTGGTTCTGATAGGTGCCTTTGGAATGAGCCCATTGTTTGCTGGCGCAATTTTAGAAAAATTCAATTTCCCGATTTTATTTCTAACTCTTGCTACCTTCCATGGAGTCAGCCTGCTTTTTCTATTAGTAGTTTTTCCTAAAAAAACCCTTCCTCCAAAAATACATTCTGCGGATATCATAGCTGTCACAGAATCACTCACTGGGTTCTTAAAAAAAGACTTTGTTAGTTTTCAGGTTCTACTGATTGCCATTTTAAGTATGGTAGCATTAGGCCCTATCCAAGTAGTATTACCAAAATACATCAAAGAAGCCCTGCATCTCGGAGAGCTGGCTCGGAGCACTACATTAGTGGCATTTGGTCCCGGCCTTTTCGTAGGTGGTCTTTTGACTATTGCTTTTCATCATTATCCAAAGAAAGGACGAGTAGCACTTCTTAGTTTTTCTGCTTCGACTGTTTTTTTTCTCCTTCTCGTACCATTCTTTTCTGTCTGGGCAACAGGATTTCATTTGTTTTTGTTTGGCGTTGCTGGTGGAATCTTATCTAGTCTCTTACCCGCCATTTTACAACTGCGTGCACCGAATGAAATCAGAGGAAGAATTCTCTCGCTCTATATGGTTTGTTTTCAGTTTACCCCTGCGGTCTCAGGTTTTCTTGCTTCCATTCTTGCTGATTATTTTGGGTTTTTATTCTGCTTTCTTGTTTTTGGAACGGTCCTTTGGGTGTCCTCCACTTTGGTTTGGATTCGCTTTCGGCTCCTGCGCTTATCTTAAGATTTGAAATTCCTTGCGGGAATCTCAAAACCCCACACAGTGTAAGAATATGGCACCTAAGTCAGTCCAAGAGATAGCTTCTCTTTATATTTCCTATTTCAAAGAAAAGGAACATTCAATAGTTTCCTCGTCTAGTTTGGTTCCTTCTGGAGATCCAACCCTTCTCTTTACAACGGCTGGTATGGTTCAATTCAAACCGCTATTCACTGGGGCAATCGAATTGCCTTATACAAAAGCCGCCTCGGTGCAAAAATGTTTGAGAACGACAGATTTAGAAAACGTAGGTAAGACCGAACGACATTGTACTTTCTTTGAAATGCTCGGCAACTTTTCCTTTGGTGATTATTTTAAGAAGGAAGCCATTCAATACGCGTTAGAATTCTCACTTCAAAAACTGGAAATCCCAAAGGATAAAATCTGGGTAACTATCTACCTAGATGATGATGAAGCAAAAGAAATCTGGATGAAAAATGGGATTCCAGAAGAGAGAATCATTCGGTTGGGCAAAAAAGACAATTTTTGGGGACCAGCCGGTGACAGTGGGGCTTGCGGACCTTGCTCGGAACTTTATCTAGATAGGGGTATCAGCAAAGGGGGAAAAGACTGCGGAACCAAGAAAACTTGTGCGCCTGGTTGTGATTGCGATCGTTTCTTAGAGTATTGGAACTTAGTGTTCAACCAATTCAACCAAACAGTCTCAGGTGAACTCCTTCCGCTCAAACAGACGGGCATAGACACTGGTTCTGGATTGGAAAGAGTAGCGCTTTTATTACAAGAAGTTGATTCAGTCTATGATACGGATGAGCTTAAGCAAATCATTCAGGAAATCGCCAAATTAACTGGTAGGTCCTATTCGGAAGAAACCAAGCAAGCGTTTAGGGTAATCACCGATCATTCTAGGTCTACATTCTTTGCTATCAGTGATCATATCTATCCTGACAAAACGGGAAGGGGTTATGTGATTCGTAGATTGATTCGAAGAGCGAGTCTATTTTTACGCAAACTTGGAATCAATGAACCATTTCTCTATAAGTTGATTCCTACGCTAACGCGCATTTATTCAGCTCGCTACCCAGAACTACAAAATAGAGCAAAAGATGTTCAGTCCGTGATTCTAAAAGAGGAAGAACTGTTTTTACATACTTTGGAAATCGGTTTGGAAGAATTAGAAAAAATAACGAACCAAACAGAGCAAAGATCAAGTCGAATTGTTTCAGGAAAAGACGTTTTTAAACTGTACTCTACTTATGGATTTCCTAGAGAAATGACGGAAGAGCTATTAGAAGAAAAGGGATTTACGATTGATTTAGAAGAGCTAAAAAATGAGCTGGAAGCTGATAGGAATCTATCGAGAGCTAGCTGGAAAGGCAAGAAATCAGCGTATCTAACAGGAGTTGAATCCGGTATACCTTTGAAAACTAAATTTATGGGCTACGATTCTCTTCAATCGGATGCTAAGATTTTACTGATTTTAAAGGATGGCACTTCAGAAAATGCAATCTCATCCGGGGAAGAGGGGATCATCGTATTGGATAAAACACCGTTCTATGCCGAAGGTGGTGGTCAATTAGGTGACATTGGTTTCATAAAGGTTGGCGACTCTCAATTTCAAGTTTTAGACACTCAGAAAGAGAATGATACTTTTCTTCATTTTGGAAGCCTTCTCAAAGGAAAACTAAACGTAGGTGACTCCGCTATTGCTTTGGTAGACTCAGGCAGAAGACAAAACCTGGCAAACCACCATTCAGGCACCCATCTATTGAACGGAGCTTTGCGAAAGGTTTTAGGAAACCATGTTTCTCAAAAAGGAAGCGTGGTTTCTCCAGAGTATTTGAGATTTGATTTTTCTCATTCCGCAAGTATGACGGAAGATCAAATCAGAGAAGTTGAATCTTTGGTCAATGAAGCAATCCATGCCAGTGTTTCTGTTGAGACTGTTGAGTTGCCCATTGAAGAAGCCAAAAAATCGGGAGCACTTTCCATGTTTGATGAAAAATATGGAAGTTCTGTCCGAGTCGTTTCTATGGCTGATTACTCCAAAGAATTTTGTGGTGGAACTCACGTAACCAACACAAATGAACTACAGTTTTTTACAATTTTAAAAGAAGGGAGCCCTGGAGCGGGAACTAGGCGGGTAGAGGCGATTTGCGGTGATGAGGTTTTGAATTACTTTCAAACGGAAATGCAGATTTTGGATGGCAAAGTCCAAGAATCAAACCTTGCCGCAAAGGAAGTTTCAGACAACAAAGACTTTTTGATTTCAATTAAGATTCCTAGCCCAGAAGAAGTGAACAGTCTTTTTCAAGAAAAAAAAGCTAAGGCTGTAGACTTATTAAAGTCATTGAAACAAAGCGTCTTGCAGGCATTAGAAGAAAAGAAATCTTTGATTTTCAAAGAAGCAAAAAAGAAAGAAAAAGAGAGCTTCACTGGAAATCCAGATCTTGTGAAAGAAATTTTAGGAGCAGGTAAGGAGATTTCTGGATTCTGGGTGGTGAAAAAAGCCTTTCAGGATGTGGAAGCTAAACAGTTAAAAGACCTGGGCGATGCTTTGAAATCAAGCCAAGCTAATTTAATTGCTTTATTAGGAACCCAAGAAGGCGAAACGGGAACTCTAGTTTTTTTGAGCAACAAGTCCGCAGTGGATAAGGGTTTTCATGCAGGGAACTTACTCAAATCTGTCTTATCTTCGTTTGGTGGAAAGGGTGGGGGTAGACCAGATCTCGCCCAAGGTGGTGGATCGTTTGGTGGTTCTCTTACAAAAGCCCTCGATCTCGCATTTGATTCATTACAAGAACAGTTTAGGAGTAAATGATGGCACAAGATCCCTCGTTCGATATCGTATCTAAAATAGAAAAACCAGAATTGCAAAATGCGGTTTCCCAGGCTATGGCAGAGATTTCAACTCGGTTTGATTTCAAAGGATCTAGTTCCGAAATCAAATTGACCGATGAACAGCTTGTTCTCACTTCAGAAAACGAAATCAAATTGAAGCAAGTGATAGATGTTTTGGGAACCAAACTGGCAAAGCGTGGAATGAGTTTAAAGGCCTTTGATTTTGAAGGAAAGGTTGAACCAGCTACTGGCCAAACTGTTCGATTAAAAGTGAAAATTCAAAATGGTCTGGATAAAGAGCAAACGAAGCAAATCACATCCCTCATCAAAGATTCTAAGCTAAAAGTGCAGGTACAAATCCAAGGCGAAAGCGTCCGAGTCACAGGAAAGAAAAAGGATGACCTCCAGGATGTGATGAATTTAGTTCGAAACGCAAACTTCAATTTTGACGCAAACTTCACAAATTTCAAAGGGTAATTTTTTAAGTCTTATGTCTAAAACGGGTCGATA
>JAIXRB010000085.1 GCA_027485405.1 Leptospiraceae bacterium
AAGAGGTGCTTTTGATTCTTTGAACCAAAGACTCGTAAAGCTCTGCTGGATACATTTTTCTGCGACGGAGAGAATAATTGGCATAACCAACCAGAGATTTTCCTCGAAGACTGGTCCAGGACAATCGAGTCGGAAAATGGAGGTCTGAAATATGAAGAATTCTCATGCCTTAATTTCTAAAATGCCTAAAACCTCGTCTTTTTTTACAATCGAACCGGCTTTGACTTTGATTTCTAACAAAACACCATTGTATGGTGATTCTACGGGAAAAGCCGCTTTGTCGGTGACCAGTTCGACAATTTCTTGCCCTTCTTGAACCGATTCCCCTTGACCGACAAGCCATTTGACCAATTCGATTTTATCAGTGTCTCCAAGATCAGGGGTGCGGAGAGGAAAAGGTTGGTTTTCTCTGGAGTTCATCGTCGAATCCTATGGAAAACTAGTTTACAAAACTGGAATTCCCGATTTATTTTACAAATTGACAATGACTGCGCAAATGGCAACCGAGAAAATCCTTTACAGGGGTCAGCAGATCCTCGACAACTTTGATTCCTTACAAAACCGCGATCATTTCCATTTTCAGATTACGGGGCTCACCAAACCGACGCGAGATATCATAAACGATGTTGTCCAAAAAATCCTAGACCGTTTAGGAGCGAACCCATTGACAAGCTTTCATTTGTTCAGTGGACTAATGGAAGCTCTTTTGAATGCGGTAAAAGGTAACACGCGCTTTGTTATCTTCAAAGATGAGTTGCTCAAAAAGTTAGTAACTTCTGGCCAAGCCCAAGAGTACGAAGCAGAAGACGTTTTAGCAACTATTATGGAAACCGAGCCGCTTCGAGATGCGATGCAACGTTACATTGTCCCAGATAAAATCAAAAAAACTGTTCAAAAAATTCTCATCCTCCAAGATAAAAAAAGAAACAAAAAGTTGGAGCTTGCTGGGGAAGAACAATCGTTCTTAGCGGCAATTCGTGAAAAAACTCAAAAGTACGGATTGAAAATTTCTCTTAAGATTGAAATCAGAGAAAAAGAATTGTACATTCGAATCAGAAATGATGCACCCATCATGGGACTGGACATGGATCGCATAGCTAAAAGTAGAAAGCGACACCATGAATTGGCAAAGGAAGGCAGATCCAGTGATTTTTTTCGCCCCGACTTTTTAGATGAAAAAGAGAGTGCTGGTTT
Source organism: Leptospiraceae bacterium (assembly GCA_027485405.1). GTDB lineage: Bacteria > Spirochaetota > Leptospiria > Leptospirales > Leptospiraceae > Leptospira_A. Next base: position 1,195 of record JAIXRB010000085.1, read on the forward strand.
TGGAATCGCTATGATTGATGAGGGTTTTTACAATATAGGACTAAACCCTATTGAATGCTTCAGTATTCAAACTGGAAAGCATGCTACATCGGTTTATTTCACTTACCCGATCGAAGCTCTGCAGAAGATGGATTTTTGATTCCAAAGAAAGTCTCTTTCCAAGAATTCTCCACTTACTATACACAGGTTAAAGGTTTTTTTTGGGAAGATGCCCAAACCTACCCTCAGTCTAGCCTTGTAACCCTTTTTTCTTCACCTTACAAAGAATTTCAAATTTTCAACAATGCAAGTCCAAAGGACTTGCGCCAACAGTGGGAAACAGTTTGGAAAGAAACAGAAAAGCTCACCGAGGAAGGTCTCTTTCTCGCTGGTTTTTTAACTTATGAATTGGGTTACTTATCTTCAGAGTCGCTCTACTCTAGGCTTTCCGAATCGGATTGTCCTCTTCTTTCTTTGACCGCCTATCATAAAAAAGAAACTTTTCTAGTTCCAGACCCAATCGAAAATGAAATCCTTCCCTCAGCTTTAATCGAAAAAGATCCAAAGCTTTCGGCTGAGGAATTTGAGAAAACATTCTCCAAAATCCAAACTGAATTATTGGATGGAAACACATACCAACTCAATTTTACTTTTCCTTGGGATATTCGTTTATTCGGTAATCCTTTTCATTACTACCAATCACTAAAGCTAAAGCAAAGAACCAAGTATTCGGCATTTTTTTCTTTTCTCAATGGAACTGGCAATGAGGTCTTCGTCCTATCTTTGTCTCCAGAGCTTTTTTGGAAGCGGTCAGGTCAACATATACTAGTGCAACCTATGAAAGGAACTAGCCCTAGAGGCATGTCGCCTGACCAAGAAAAAAAAAAAAAAAAGTCATTGGTTCAATCAGAAAAAGAGAGAGCCGAGAATTTGATGATTGTAGATCTACTTCGCAATGACCTGGGACGGGTGGCAAAACCAGGTTCAGTTCGGGTAAAATCTCTGTTTGATGCCGAACCATTGGAATCTGTTTGGCAAATGACTTCCCAAATCGAAGCTGAACTAATAGAAAAAAGTTTTTTTAATAGTTTAATTTCTCTATTTCCATCCGGCTCAGTAACGGGAGCACCTAAAATTAGCTCTATGAAGATTCTCTCTCAGCTCGAATCTACGAATCGAGAGATTTATACGGGAGCCATTTTGCAAATGGAAACCCTAGAAGGAAAACCCTATTCCATTGCCAATGTGCCCATTCGAACTTTGGTTTTGGAAGAAAAAGAAAAGAATCATTTGAAAGGAAGGTATTTTACTGGGAGCGGTATAACTGTTTTGTCCCAATCAGATTTAGAATATGCAGAATGCTTGCAGAAGGCATCTTTTCTAGAAGAAGCGTTGCCAAAAGATTTTTGTCTTTTGGAGACAATGGCATTTTATCCGTCCGGAATTCGATTTTGGAAAGAACATAAAGCTAGAATGCAACATTCCGCGGAAATACTAGGATTTCCATACTCGGAAGCTAAACTAAACGCCAGCTATCTTGAACACTTTCATCTTTGGACTTCGCCTAAGATTCTCAGACTTTTACTTTCCAAAATTGGGGAATTTATCTGGGAGGCGAAGCCCCTAAAAAATCCAAGAACCAGAGTCATTCGCAAAGTTAAAAAAATTCAGGTTGGCGACATGCTAACAGAAAATCAGTTTAGATATAAAACAGACCAAAGGAAGATTTACGGTGCCATCTTAGACTATGCAAAATTAAACGGTTGGGATGATGTTTTACTCTGCAATGAAAACGATATGGTGATAGAAACTTGTCTAAAGAACGTTTTTTACAGAGAAGGTGGGAATTGGTTTACCCCTTCTCTAAAAAATGAAGGCTTAAAAGGTGTTCTACGAGAAAGATTGATTCAAAAGGGATGGGTTACGGAAAGAGACCTGCATTTTCAAGATTTGATGAAAATGGATAAAGTGCTAATCGGTAACTCCGTGCGTGGTTTTGAGCACGTTGTCTGGGAGGTAGAGTAACAAAGGTTCAAAAACTTTGACTGGGTTGGATTGCCCCAAAACCCGAATGGTATCGATCTCTCGAAACGGAAATCGAAACTCCGTTTTCTTGACAATATTCTCTGAGACTAAAATAGAAACGCTATAGAATTTTGTTAAGTTTTCCAATCGGGAAGCAAGATTGACACTGTCGCCTATGACAGTATAGTCCATTTTGTTTGTTGATCCAATGTTCCCTTCGACAACTTTACCCATGGCGAGTCCAATTCCGTGCTGAATCACAGGTAGGCCCAGTTCTTTTCGTTTTCGATTAAAAGGGATCAATTCTGTTTGCATCAAGATGCTGGCTTGCAATGCCAACGGAGCATCTTCTTCTGGAAACCGAGCCATAATGCAATCGCCTATCAATTTATCGATTACTCCATTGTGGCGAATGATGATATCAGAAAACACTTCAAAATAAGAATTTAAAAAATGAACAGTATCCATAGGACTAAGATTTTCTGTTATTTGGGTAAAATTGCGCATATCACAAAACAAGATAATGCGTTCAATCAGTTCAGCTTGGGGACCACCCTGGTTCGATTCTCCTACAGATCCCAGAATTTTCTCTAAATCCTGAGGAGGAACATACAGCTGAAAAGTTTTTCTCAAGTGCTCTTCTTTCAAGATGGTTCGAGAGAGATCCGATTCCATCCTGTAAAATTCATAGGAAAGATACATCCCCATAAACAAAATCATCAGTGTAACGGAGTCACCGGCTATTTTATACTCACTCAAAATCGGGAACAATGAAAACCTTACATTGAGAATTTCAACCAAAGCGATCAAACCCGGCAAAGCGAGTATATTGATCAAAGGCAATGCTTTTGGGTTCTTTAGCCAATATTCTTTTAGTAAAACAATGGTATACAAAGCAATGCAACCCACCATAAAAGGCAAATGGTAGAGCTGATTCACTGCATAAATTGTTTCAATATCTGGAACCGAAGCAAAAAATATAGCAAAACCAAGTTCGATAAAGTAAACTGCTAAAATCCAACGTGAGCTAACTGATCTCCCTAGAATGCTAAACAGAAACGCACCGAACAAAGGATTTTGAAGTGTCAAAAACACATATTCAGCTCTTTTCCAATGATTTAGATTCCACTCTAAATAGTTTTGAATTTGCAATTGAGTAGTAAAATAGATTCCTTCTGCAAATAGATACAACCCAAACCAGAAAAATTCAGGATTTTTAAGTTTGCCTGCAAAGATAACAATAAACAACAGACTGGACGCAAAGAACAAAACTACTCTTGAATAATCATATGCCTGTTTAATGACCTCTTCTTTGCGAAACTCCTTTTCTGGCAAAAGTGCTGGATGACCTGTATAAATGCCTCCTCTTTCCTCAAAATCAGTGGACTTTTTAACTCTCAAAACCAATTGATTCCGAGGCTTAAGTTCTTTTGATCGAAGCCTAACAATCACCTGAGAGTCGTAAATTGCCTCTATTCCTTCCTCTTCGTAAGAAATGGAAGTTTGGACAAGGTTCCCGTTCCAAAAAACTCTATAGTATTGATCTATGTACCCAAGATAAAGCAGTGGCTGAGAGATCAGATGCGTGTCCTCTACATCTATACAATACTCAACAAAAGGAAAATCTTTCAATTCTGGGTAGCGATTCAGAGGTTCTGGAATCTTAACTTCTATAGATTCTTCTTTTACCGCCAAACAGGATTCAGGCAATTCAGATTCAAAGTCGGGAATCGGTCGAACAAAGGCTTCACCTTCTAAGCTGAATTCCTCGTGAATCAGCCTGGGACTACACCCAGGCAGAAAAAGGATGAATAAGGAAATTGAGGTGAAAAGCCATAGACGCAACATAGAAATCAGAGTATAAATTTACTCAAATCTCTGTTTTCCAGCAGATCGGAAAGCTTTTCTTTTACAAATGGTAGGTCAATTTTGATTTTCTTATCTTCTGGCTTGAGGTCTGGGGCGGAAAAGCTTATGTCTTCTAACAACTTTTCCATGATTGTGTTCAATCTTCGAGCCCCGATGTTCTGGTTTTTCTCATTCATTGAAAAAGCCAACCTAGCAATTTCTTCTATTCCATCTGTTGTAAAATCTAGTTTTACTTCATCTGTAGCTAGGAGTGCTTCGTATTGTTTTGTCAAAGAAGACTTAGGAGTGGTTAATATGCTAACAAAGTCTTTTTGCGATAGGCTATCCAATTCGACGCGAATTGGGAAGCGTCCTTGCAATTCCGGGATTAAATCAGAAGGCTTGGTCATATGAAAAGCCCCTGCCGCTATAAATAAAATATGATCTGTTTTGATAGGTCCAATTTTAGTTGTGACTGTAGATCCTTCCACGATGGGAAGTAGATCACGCTGAACACCTTCTCTGGAAACATCTCCACCCTGTCGATTTTCCCTGCCTGCGATTTTATCGATTTCATCTAAAAAAACTATGCCTGATTCCTCGGCACGTTTTGCGGCTTCCACTTGCATTTTATCATTGTCCAGAAGTTTATCCGATTCTGAATCAGTGAGAACTTTCATAGCTTCTAGAACCTTCAATTTCCTTTTTCCGGATTTCTTAGGAGCGAGATCACCTAAAATGTTTTGCAATTGGTTGTCGATCTCTTCCATGTTGCCACCACCAAAGACCTGCATTATGGGAAGCCCAGGGCCCGAAGCTTTTGGAATATCTATTTCGATTTCATTCTCATCAAAATCGCCTTTTAATAGCTTAGTTTTCATCATCGCCCTAGTATCGAACCAAGAAGCTTTGCGAGATTCTTCTTCGGGTGTGTTTGATTCGGTTGGCTTGGAGGAAATGGGAGGCAAGAGTATGTCCAGAATTGTCTCAATAGCCCTTTCCCTGGCTTTCTCTTTCACTTTTTCGCGAAACTCGGATTTGACTAGATTCAAGGAAATGTTTGCGAGATCTCGAATAATTGATTCTACATCACGGCCAACATAACCCACTTCGGTGAATTTGGTGGCTTCGACTTTGAGAAAGGGAGCTCGGCAAAGTTTGGACAATCTTCTTGCAATTTCTGTCTTTCCAACTCCTGTCGCTCCTATCATAATTATATTTTTAGGATACACTTCTTCTCGAAGTTCAGGGCTTAGTTTTGCCCTTCTTGTTCTGTTTCTTAAGGCAACAGCAACCGCTCGCTTGGCTTTTGACTGACCGATAATATGCTCATCTAACTTTTCTACGATTTCTCTTGGAGTTAGTTCTGTTTGTGACCAATGAGAAGAATCAAGAGATACGAGTTCGGCAGTTATTTCTTTGGGTTCCAATTCTATATCTCCTCTACTACTAAATTGTGATTTGTATATACGCAAATATCACCAGCTATCTTCATTGCCTTCTCGACAATTTCTCTAGCTGAAAAATCTGTGGAGTCTACCAGAGCCCTTGCCGCCGCTAAGGCATAGTTTCCACCTGATCCAATTGCCAAAACTCCATCGTCTGGAGCAATCACATCGCCGGTTCCGGAAATCAGAAAGGATTCTTTATCGTCGCATACGATGAGAAGAGCTTCTAAGCGTCTTAGCATACGATCCATTCGCCACTCCCTCGCCAATTCGACAGCTGAGCGGGCAACGGAACCACCATGTTCAATTAATTTTTTCTCAAATAACTCAAACAATGTGAAAGCATCTGCCGCTGATCCTGCAAAGCCCGCTAAAACGGATCCGTTTTGTAATCTACGAACTTTTTTTGCAGTATGTTTCATGATGGTTTGGCCCATTGAGACTTGTCCGTCTCCACCGATGGCGGTCTTTCCATTTTTTCGGACACATAGGATAGTGGTGGCGTGAATCGATTCCATACAAACTACGATACTCGGATGGAGAGAGCCTTGTCCATTATTTCTTTTTAATTAAAACTGTCTCGTTTCCTATGGATTGGTTCTCATCTAAATAGTAGTGGTCAGTTAGGTGTTTTATCAAAAAGAGACCTAGCCCAGATTCTCGATAGTCGTTCAGATCCAAACTCCGCATTTTTGTGGGTTTTGCCTTCTTTCCAAAGTCCTTAACCCTAACTTCTATTTTTTCAAACTCTAATTTTATTTCGATAAAGATAGGATGATCGTCTTCATTGCTGTAGGCATGCTTGATTACATTTGCAAGAACTTCTCCAAACGCGATTTTCAGATCAGTGGCCGACGAAAGGGAAAAACTATGATGCCTTGCGACAGAAAACAAAAGGTCGCGGGCATGGGAAACAAAGCGTGGTTGAGACGGGATTTGAAGGCGGATTAGCTTGGAATAATCCGCCTTTTTTTGGTTTGGTAGCATTACCCTCTAGGGTGGTGTTTCTTGTGCACTTCGTGTAAAGTCTTACTCGCCATATGGGTGTAAATCTGGGTTGTTGAAATGTCAATATGTCCCAACAACTCTTGAACAGATTTCAAATCCGCATGATTTTCTAATAGGTGAGTTGCAAACGAGTGTCGCAAAGTATGTGGTGTTACTTTTTTCTTAATCTTTGTTCGCTTCATATAGTGATTGAGAAGGCGCCAGACAGACTTTCTGTTGATATACGAACCTTTTTTAGAAACAAAGACAAAGTCGCACTGTCTTTTTTTCAAAATCTCGGGTCTACTTTCCATCATATATCGTTTTAAAATCTCGAGAGATTTTTCACCAAAAGGAACAAGTCTTTGTCTTCCACCTTTTCCATCAACGGTGATCGTCATATTTTCCATGTCAATGTCGCCGCTTTTCAAGTTGCAAGCTTCCGAAATCCGAAGACCAGATGAATACAATAGTTCAAAAATACACTTATCGCGCAATTCATAGAGATTTTTATCATTTATGTTTCGAAAGAGCTCATCTATTTCGCCAATGGACAAATAATCAGGAATTGTTCTTTCTACTTCCGGTGTTTCAATTTTTTCCGTGGGATTGGAATCGAGTCTCTTTTCGTCTCGCAAGAACTTGTAGAATTGTCGAATCGCAACAACTTCCCGAGCTAAGGTCTTCGCGGAGATCTTTCTTTCTCTTTCTTCTTCCAAAAAACGAACGATATGATCTGTCTTAACATCTAAAAAGTTGATATGTTCTTTTTCTAAGAAGATAGCAAACTTGTTTAAATCGTATCCATACGAATAGATAGAATTATCGCTTAACCCTTTTTCAACGGAAAGGTATTCTTGAAAAGTTTGCAGTAGTTGGTTTTGAGAACTTGGCAGTTTGGAACCCATTTTCACTCTCTTATGTTACTTAAAAGTTCGGACAAATCCCTACCAAAGACTGATTATTTTTTTGCCTTATAAGACTAGATTGGTAAAAAAGGAGAAGTGGATTCAAAATTCTTCACAATTCCGACTTTATTCATTTTATTTTCGTTAGTTTTTTCCTGCCAAAAAAAGGAAGAAATCCTAGTGAAAGAGGGGGAAAACTGGGAAAGCAAAGGAGAAAAAACCCGAGCTCTCTATCAATATGAGCTTTCTCTTCGCGAAAACCCAGACTATGCCCTTGCCCAGAAAAAAATGGGACTTTTACTCGCAGAATCCCCCTTTTCCACTGCTACAGCGATCTATTATTTAGAAAAATTCTACCAAGGGGCAAAGACCGATGGGGAAGTGAATCGAGAGCTATTCCGTCTGTACTTGGCAACAGGGTATGAAAAGGAAGCTTTAGCACTTTTGGAAGACATCCGAAACCAGGGGAAAACAGAACAGGCTGAGTTCTGGGAATCTGCCTTCCTCTGCTTGTCCAAACTCGGAAAACCAAAGGAGGCACTTAAAAAAATGGAGGAGAGTCCCCTAGCCCAAGACCCCTACTACTCTCCCTGGACTCAAACTTGCCAAAAATCCCTGTAACCTTGAAATCCATTGGTTTCTGGGCTCCCACCCCATGAGCTTTTTCGTCTAAACAAAACAAAAAAGGAAATTTTCATGCCCCATAAATTAGTCATTATCGGTTCCGGCCCCGCTGGTCATACTGCCGCTATCTACGCGGCCCGTGCCAATTTAAACCCAGTTATGTACGAAGGCTTTATGGCAGGGGGAGTTGCCGCTGGTGGACAATTGACCACTACAACCGAAGTGGAAAACTTTCCTGGTTTCCCAGAAGGAATCGATGGAACCAAACTGACGCAGCTTTTCCGAGAACAATCTGTTCGCTACGGAACTACAATCCATACCCAAACCATTACAAAAGTAGACTTTTCTAAAAGACCCTTTGTACTTTGGTCCGACGATGAGGAAATCCATGCGGATTCTGTAATCATAGCAACTGGTGCAACGGCAAAGAGAATGGATGTCAAAGGTGAACACGAATTTTGGCAAAGAGGAATCTCAGCTTGTGCTGTTTGCGATGGTGCCTTGCCGATTTTTCGAGACAAAGAACTTGCAGTGATAGGCGGTGGAGACAGCGCAGTGGAAGAAGCCACCCATTTAACAAAATTTGCATCCAAAGTTTATTTGATCCATAGAAGAGAACAGCTCAGAGCCTCTCAGATTATGCAAAAGCGAGCGCTAGAACATCCTAAGATCCAAATTCTTTGGAACAAATCAGTATCTGAGGCTAAGGGCGGAGCTGGTGGATTGACTTCTATTATTCTCGAAGACACTAGAAACAAGGCACTCGAAGAACTAAAAGTAGGTGGACTTTTTTACGCAATTGGCCATAAACCCAATACAGACGTTTTTGAAGGTCAGCTAAAATTGGACGAAACTGGCTATATTCTGACTACTCCTGGAACAACCAAGACCAGCATTGAAGGAGTGTTTGCGGCGGGTGATGTCCAGGACAAAGTATACCGCCAAGCAATCACGGCGGCGGGTTCAGGTTGCATGGCGGCACTTGAAGCCGAACGCTGGCTAGAAGGTCATTAAAAAGCGAGGCATATCCTATGGATTTTATCTTTACCAAACTCTTTTCCTTATCTGATTCCGAAGAAAAAGCCGCAAGGGAACTCAACAGCCACCTGGAAGAATGGGTGCAAACACCCATGGGGCGAAAGGCCTTCATTGCCTCTTTACCGCTCTTAATTGCGGCGTGTTCTACGACGGGCAAAGGTCGTATGCGAGAGGGAGACAATTCTGGGCAGGAAACAGTAATCACTTTTGAGGATGAAAAAAGCCTAACAAGAGAGGCAATACCTCAAATCCAAAAAGAATACCCTCCTTTGGAAAACCCAAAGATGCAGACCTATATCCAGAACTTGGGTCAAAAAATCGTGGTCGCCAATCGATTAAATGGAAATCCGTACACTTACAATTTCAGTGTGGTAAAAGCGAACTTCATCAATGCCTTTGCTTTGCCAGCTGGGACTGTAATGGTAACAGTTCCTTTGATTGCCATGGCTGAATCCGAGGCTGAACTGGCTGGGGTTGTTGGGCACGAAATTGGACATGTAAAGGCTCGTCATGCGGCAGAGCGCATGGACAAAGCTAAACAGGAACAGGGAAAAACATGGGCCTATGTCGGTGCCGGCGGAATCATGGGAGCCGCTGGAGGTTTTCTTGCAGGGAAGGCTCTTTGTGGCAAAGGTGATACCGCATGTCTGGTCAAGGCTACTGGACTGGGAGCCGCGGCTGGGGCAGCGGGAGGATATTTGGTTCGCAAGTTTGCTTTTATGGCAAATTCACGTGAAGACGAAATGGAAGCGGATCGAATCGGCTTCAACACAAGTCTTGCGGCAGGATTTGATAAAGATCATATTGGTCGTTTTTACAACAAACTCTATGAAATGGAAAAAGAGAGCAAAGGAAACCAAAACCCACTGCTTATGAGAATTGGGGATGCACTTTCCACTCATCCCAACTCTGGAGATCGCGTGGCACAGATGCAGGAGATGACGGCAGGGGCAAGCAATAGACCTGGGGCAATAGTGAGTTCCCCTGACTTTGATTCGGCTAGAGCAGTGAGCCAGGACTGGACGGCAAAACTCCCAGCCCCGAAATCATAGTCTAACTATTTTTATAGGGATTTCTTAGTCCAAGAAAAACGCTCGCTACCATATTCCATCGCCCGATCATAGATAGCTTTGGTTCTCAAAAAATTGTATTTTTGTAATTGAACCTGCTCAGCAATCTTTGGTTCGGCGATAACATCCGAAATCAAAAGTTTCACTTTTTTAATGGCTAGATCTTTTAACAAATCTTTGTAGTTTGTCTCCATTGAAATGTTTACCCCAAAGCTATCTTTCCACTCCTCCAATTTGGGATCATTGAGCAATGCTTGTAGAAGCAATGCCCAAATTAAATTTTTGCCTTTGTTCACAAAAAAATATTTGTTAGGTCCCGATTCTATTATGGATTGAACTGCGGCATTCAAACGGAAATTGACTTTGTACAAAAGCAATAGGCCTTTGCAATCAGCCTGTAGCACTTTTTTGTGGAACACTCCATTGTAAACACCTGAACTTTCAAAGACATCACGTAAGTTATTGATTTTGTCGATATTGCCTTGCATAGCTAAGAGCGTCTGAGCAAAGCGTTTGATTTCCACCGACTTCTGCTGATTTACATTCAGATCTTCCAAGTCTTCCTGGGAAAGAGAACCAAAGGCGTTCTCTTGCCTTTCATAGAAAATGTTAAGATCTTCTGCAAACTTATCAGCTATCTCTAGTTGAATGGGGTCACTTGCCCTCAGGTTCCAGGGTTCTACGGGGTTCTGGCGGTTGTTGTTCACGGTGACTTCGGTGACAAAGCTTTCGTCCCCTTTTGGATCTATGATTTTTGTTAAAACATAAATCTCATTCAATCGTTTTCGCCCAGATTCTAGTTTCTTATTTCCTTCCTGCTCTTCCAAAAAATGCCCAAGACTGGATACGGTTTGTGCCCCATTCAAAACTCTAGGTTCTGTGATGAGCATGGAATTCACGTTCCATTCAACATTTGCTACAGATAGAGCAATTCCATTGTGGTGGAAAATGAAATTTTCAGGATTGTCTTCTCCCGTTAGCACAATTCTTTTTAGGGCATTTTTAATAGATCGATTAGGGGAATTTTCAATGGAAAGTCCAGCTCGAATGTTTCTGTCAAACAATCTATAGCCCATTTCCAAATACATTTTATGAAAAGCGACAAGCGGAACCATTGCGATAAACATGCGATATCCACTTTGATTTTTGTATTCAACTGTATTTCGTACGGGAAGAGTGTATTGGAAGGTTTTTTTAGCTACTGTTTGGTTCGTTCTGGTTTTGGATAGATTGGATCTAAAGTCAATCGTTAGGGAAATGTTTCTGTTTTCAAAGTACTGATCCAAAAGATGCTTCTTTGCTTCTAAACTCTCTCGCAAAGCGCCTAAGGCATTGCTTTTGTCTGCGGCTTCTGGATCACCATTGAACACAAAGTAGATATAAACTTTGTTTACAACAGATTGGTTTTCATTCAGTGATGCTCGTATTCTTCTTAGGAATTGGTTTTGCAATTCTTCCTTTGTGGGATTGCCGAAAATCTGATCCAACCCAGACTGGGTCAGAGTCTTGAAGGACTCTTTAAAGCTCTTATGGTCTGCGCTCCATTTAAAAACATAGAGGTATAGATTTTTCTTTGCCCCATCAACCCAGAATCCATTGATCCCAAGCGAATCGTTTCCAAAGGATATACATTCAGCGGCTTCATCAGAACTTACTTTGTAGTCCCTAAGTAGGTGCAGATAGCCGAAGTAATCCTCCTTTGTCCCTCCTAAACTAGATCTGTTTTCCGCAAAAGCTTGGTCTAAATCCCTTTGGTTGATTGCCATCTGAAACCTCTAATTGTTTTCCAAATTAGGCGAAAGAGTCATCCGATTCAATTACAAAAAAAAGAGGGGTTTCCCCCTCTTTTCAAAAGTGCTAAGTTCCCCTTAGCAGTGGATTGGATTGAAGAATATATTGTTTATGCTTTTTTCCAACGACTCTTCAAGGTATAGCCCAAAGTGGCTCCTAATAGCATCAATCCTGAAGCAATAGCCCATAGGTTTTGGTTGATTGCTTTTACCAAGTAAGCAGAGAAGCTAGTTTGGATGTAAAAACTGCGGATGTTCACGACTTTTGTCGAGTCTGTCACATTGTTGTACCATTCTCGTTTTAAACTTCCCTGGGAATCTGCCCAAATTGCAAAGTCTGCATAACCAGAAGTGGAAGCCCTACGGATATCTCCACCTTCGATCGGAAAGTTGAAAACTCCAGGCACAATGATTGAAAATGGGAAACCAGAGCATTCTACGTATTTGTCGATCAATCGAGGAGTTCCGTTGCAAGTTCTTGTTTCGGTCTCATACCCTGGACGGCGTATCGTCCAAATTGGGGCAGTCTGACCTCCTCTCACGAAAGCAATCCACCAATTCAGGTGACCTGCAACAGTGTTTTGGCTCGTACTCAAATCTACCGGAGTATCAAAAACGATTTCAAACTGGCTTGTCATACCTCTTCTATAATTGCTAGCATTGACAGGTGGTCTAGTGTTCCAAACATTATATGAAGTAGTCTGAGAATCCGGCATGATCAAAATACCTCTGTCAAGTTCTGCCGTCGTCAAACGGGTACTCGCCTTACAATCTGAGGTGTTTGCGGCATACTTAGGAGCGGCAGAACATCCATTCCAAACAGTTCTAGTATCGTTGCCTTCCAAATAGGTTTGAGTCAAAGTTGCCTCAGAAGGCACTTTTAAAGTCAATCGAAGCTCATGCCGAGACCCAGCACCCCTTCCCACTACTGTGAATACGCCTTTTAAAACTTTGACCTTACCATCGGGGGCTCTATGCATTTCTGTAGAATACACCAATGTAAAGTCGTTTAAATCAGCATCCCCTGCAGAAGGAAAAAGACTTTCAAAACTTATCGTATAACGTCCAGATTCTGTTTTTACACCTAAATTAGGATTTGTGGGGAAAGCATCAAAAACATTGGCAATCCCATCACAATCTTGGTCAATTGTTGGTAGGCAACCCTGTGGGGCTTGAAAGTTGTCTGTGTTGATTGTTACAATGGGTGCAACAGTTGTTACCCCCCCAGTCGAACTTCCAGAACCTGATCCACTTCCACTGTTTGCCGGAACTTGGACCGGTGCGGGTCCACTAAGATTAAGCACTTCTCCAGTCGAAGGATTGGTTCCAACCACGTTTACATTTACAGTTACAACAGAAGGAGGTACACTGACAGGGATACTCACAGTTCCTTGGCTGTTAGTGTTGCCAGAGCCTAGCAGATTTGGATTGGCTGGATTGGTCGTGTTTTCCGAGACAGTGACAGGGGCATTGGCGATTGGACCGCCCGGGCTGGTTATGGTCACTGTGATTGGAACCGAGATATTGGATTCAAAATTGAAATTGCTCCCTGGTGTGACAGGATTCACTGTCGTCGTCGTAGCAATTGTCGTAGTAGTACTTTCTGGAGTTGCGGCAGTAGAGGAAGCGCTCTCTGTAGAAGGCGTAGTGGTCGGAACCGCATTTGTTGCTGTTGAGTCCAAACTAACAACGGTAAAAGAATTTCCCGCAGGTTCTGTTACTGTCGTTGGAGTTGCCGCAGGAGAATCAGTTCCGCCTAGGAGACCAAAGAGGAGTGCTGAGCCATCAGCGCCTTTTTTAGTATTGCAAGCAAACAAGCTCGCTATGAGAAAACTGACCAAAATCTTCTTTTTCATTTGAAATTCCTTATCCTACCATTAGAGCTTATAATTTCTAATTTTACCAGAAACTTTTGGGCTTTAGTGCAGTCGGTTATGTCCCAATTTAGGGAAAGTACTAGGATTTTCTCTTATTTTTTTTGCATGGAGTGGATGTACTGTGCAAGTGCTTGGATTTCGTTCTGGCGCATGTACGAGTAGGATTTCATATACCCACCTGGGATTCCATTTTTGATTGTTTTGGCGATTTCACCTATCGAATGCCCGTACGCATAACTGCTCCTCTCTTGGAAGTTCGGCATTCTGGTTTTTCCTATCAGGTCACTTCGACTGCCCCGTCCATCCCCTTCTTCTCCATGGCAGGATCCACATCCATTTTGCATATACATTGCCTCTGGAAAGGGCACGGTCACCGCAGGAGGCGGAGGAGGTTCTTTGGGGAGCTCTGGTTTGTCGTCTAGATCTGCAGAACAGGAAAAGACTAAGAAAATGCACATCAGGAAAAGAGAAATGGATTTTAGATTCAAAGATTTGTTTTCCAGTAGCTGAATCAATTTCTTAGATACCTTCTTTCCGATAGTTTTCTTTGTAGCCGGCATAATTCTTTGCGGTTCGAGTGATGATCTCTCTTTCTTTATCGCCAATATCTCGAATGATCTTGGCTGGGTTTCCCATAACAAGTACGCCTGGAGGGATTTTTTTTCCCGGGGTAACCAAAGCTCCTGCGGCTACAAACGACCATTCCCCGATTTCGACATCATCCATAAGCATAGCTCCCATCCCAACAAAACTATGATCTTTTAAAATGCATCCATGTAAGGTAGCACGGTGGCCTATCGAAACGTAGTTTCCGATTTCGACCGGATACAAATCGCGAGCCACATGGATTAGGGTCATGTCTTGGATATTGACATGGTCACCTATCTTAATGTAGTTGACATCTCCCCTTACTAAGCATTGGAACCAAATGGATGTTTCTTCTCCAATGGTGACCTTGCCTATGATTTCGGCACTCGGGGCAATCCAAGCTGAAGAAGCGATTTGAGGCAAATTGCCTTGAAAAGAATAGATCATATTGAATCTTTTTTCTCTAACCGATCCATATAGCTAGTCCGAAAGCTTTGAAAAATATCCACAATCGACTGTTTTTTATAGAGAGCCGAAACAATGTGAATCAAAGTATGGAGCCCCAAGCACAGGAGCAAACCTTCAAAAATACCCAATTTATAGACCAGAAGGCCGCAAATTGTGGCAAGACAAATCGCATACTTACCGTGGTGGTCATAGACTGATTTTAAACCAAAAATCATCTTCCAACCTGTAAAAACCATAATGATGCCTAAGGTGTATTGAGGAAGGTAGGACAAAAGATTTGGGAATAAAATCATCACTAAAATGACAGCGGCACAAAACAAATTAGAGAGCTTAGTAACAGCTCCCGCGTAGGCATTTGTGCTACTTTTCGCCAAACCATCCAGATTTGTCATACCGCCAAAGAACGAAGAACCGAGATTTGCTATCCAAATCGCTAAAAGACTGTTATTGGTATGACAGTGCCTTTGGAAAGGATCGATTTTTTCTATAGCCGCATTACTCATGACTTGCTCTATCACATCAATCGAACCTAACATCATCGCAAAACCAATCATCTTTAAGATTCCGTGCAAGGCATCCGTATGGAAAAAAGCAGGATGAGGCAAAGGAAATTGTAGAGTAAAAGGAACAGGTTCGATTGTAAGTTTTGGCAAAGCCAAATAGAACATGCTAGCAACACCTATCGCCATAATTGTAAAGTAAGAAATCCCCGGAGACACTTTGCTATATTTTTGAAAGAGAAATATAAATAATACGAATGAAATTCCGGAAAAGGCTAGTAACTCGATCCTGGATTCATCTAACCAAACATCGGTAGTTGTCAAAGTTGTGTATAGAAACGGGAAAAATTTCAAAGCTATTTTTAGGCCTATCCCGGCTAAAAGTCCTTCGACCAAATACACAGGGACTAAAAGCAATATATGCCTTTGGACGTTGTATTTCCAAACCACAGCTTGCATGCTTGCCGTTAAAAAAATAAGGAATGGCATGTTTTGCATTCCAAATTCTTCCACACCGAATGCCAAGGCGGGTGCAAGACCAGCCGCAATTCCGGGTGTGCCTACGTAACTTCCCGGCCGAAACAAAGAAACAATATAACCAACAATGCATGCAAATACAACAGTAATGAGTCCAATCAAAATTGGATAGTTTGACATGATACAAATTCCAGCGCTGAGTGGAATCGCCATGCATCCTGTTATCAAGCCAGCTGATGCATCCCGTCGCAAATAGAGAAAGTGCTCTTTAAAGGCAAATGACATAAAATCCTACTTTCATTTCAAAATTGAATCTTTCGAATGATTCTCATTTGAATCAAAAAATAGGCTACCAGAATGAGAATCCGAAAGGAGTCATTCGTTTTTTTTTAGATTCTTTTCTTCCATGGAGAAAAAAAACCCAATTGGAAAAATGAATTGCCTTTTTCGGTTTGTATAGAGCCAATTGAAATACAATCGATGGAGTTTCCCTCCCGTAATCCCAAGTATTTTTCAAACCAACCGATTAGGACCAACGCATGGCAATAGAAATCAAAGACCCTGAAATGGGGGAATCCGTAACCGAAGCAACCATCAGTGCCTGGACAAAAAAAGAAGGCGAAGCTGTCAAAGTAGACGAGGTATTAGTGATCCTAGAGACTGACAAAGTCACAGTAGAGATCCCTTCCCCAGCATCCGGTGTCTTAGGTGCAATCACAAAACAGGCCGGCGCCCAAGTAAAAGTTCGGGAAGTTGTTGGTTCTGTAAACGAAGGAGCCTCGGCATCAGGCGCCCAAGCTCCCTCGCAGACTCCTACTCAATCGAGCCCAACTGCAATGAGTTCACCTGCTTCTTCGCACTCAACCAATGAGGAGCTTCCACCTGCCGCAAGAAAAATGATCGAGGAAAATAAATTGGATCCCTCGAAGATCAAAGGCTCTGGTCGAAACGGACAAATCACAAAAGAAGACGTCATTGCCTATCTTGAATCCTCAAAGTCAGCTCCAGCTGTAAAGACTGTTGAGATCCAAAAACAAGTTCCGACCTCTAGCCGGGGGGATTTACCGAGAGAAAGAGTTGTGCCAATGACCAAGCTAAGACAGACGATCGCAAATCGTTTGGTGCAAGCTCAGCACACAGCCGCTATATTGACAACTTTCAACGAAGTTGATATGAGCGGAATTATGGAAGTTCGCAACAAATATAAGGATAAGTTTAAAGAGACTCACAACACAAGTCTTGGCTTCATGTCGTTTTTTACAAAAGCGGCTGTGGCGGCATTGAAAACCTTCCCTGCCATCAATGCTGAAATCCGAGGAACTGACGTTATTTACAAAAACTTTTACGACATAGGAGTTGCCGTCGGTGGACCGAAGGGACTCGTGGTGCCTATCGTTCGCGATGCTGACCTCTTGAGCATGGCACAAGTAGAAGCGGAAATTGCTCGTCTTGCAGTCAAAGTGAAAGACGGAAAGATCTCTTTAGAAGACATGGAAGGTGGCACTTTCTCCATTTCAAATGGAGGTGTGTATGGGTCTATGATGTCTACCCCGATCCTAAATCCTCCGCAATCGGCAATCCTTGGAATGCATAACATCACAAAACGTGCCGTAGTTGTCGGCGACGAAATCGTTATACGACCTATGATGTATTTAGCTCTTTCATATGACCACAGAATCGTGGATGGAAAAGAAGCCGTCCAATTCTTAGTAAAAATCAAAGACGCTATTGAAGACCCAACCAGGCTTCTTTTGGAAGTATAAAAAGGATGGCTATGGAACAGTTTGATATCGTAATAATCGGAGCAGGCCCAGGAGGATATGTGGCGGCTATTCGAGCCGCGCAACTTGGGAAGAAAGTCGCCATTATTGAGAAGAGAAAGACACTGGGCGGAACTTGTTTAAATGTTGGATGCATCCCTTCTAAGGCTCTCTTAGATTCTTCCGAAGAATTCCACAAAACAAAGCATAAGCTAGGTGATCATGGGATCTCTGTAAAAGACGTAAAAATTGATATTAAGAAGATGTTGGAACGCAAGGACAAAGTAGTCAGCGAAGTGACGCAAGGTGTCGATTATCTTATGAAAAAAAATAAGATCACTAGATACCTTGGCACTGGTCGACTTGTATCCAAAACTGAAATAGAAGTCGCATCGGAAGACGGTAAAAAAGAAACCATTCAAGGAACAAATATCATTTTAGCTACAGGATCTATTCCCATCGAAATCCCAACTTTCCCAATCGATGGAAAATTTTTAGTCACTTCGGACCATGCAATCAATTTTGAAACCGTTCCCGAGCATTTGATCATTGTTGGCGCTGGGGTGATCGGTCTAGAATTAGGTTCGGTCTGGTCTCGTTTAGGGGCAAAGGTAACAGTCGTAGAACTCTTGCCTAGACTAATGGGATCCACGGACAAAGCCATTGCCTCACTCACCCAACGACTCTTAGAAGGACAAGGGTTTAGTTTTCAATTTGAAACCAAAGTCTTAGGCGCAAAAATCAAAGGTAAAAAAGTAGAAGTCGAGATTGAAGACAAAGACGGTAAAAAATCCATCTTGGAAGGTGACAAAGTTTTAGTTTCTATCGGACGTAAACCAAACACAGATGGTTTGGGTGCTAAAGAATTGGGCATTGAATTCACCGAACGAGGCAGAATCAAAGCAAGCGGAAACCACTTCCAAACAAATATACCAAACATTTACGCGATAGGTGATGTAATCGATGGCCCGATGTTAGCTCATAAGGCGGAAGACGAAGGGATTGCCTGTGCAGAGTTGATCTGCGGAAAAGCAGGACATGTTAACTACAAAGCCATTCCTTGGATTGTATATACTTGGCCCGAAGTTGCATGGGTGGGGCTCGGTGAGGAAGAACTCCAAGCCAAAGGAATCGAATACAAGGTTGGAAAGTATATGTTCAAACCCAATGCTAGAGCAAAGGCAATGAATGAAACCGATGGCCAAGTCAAAGTGATTGCTGACAAAAAAACAGACAAACTATTAGGAATCTTTATCGTTGGACCTCGGGCTTCTGACATGATTGCTGAAGCCGCAATCGCGTTTGAGTTTGGAGCTTCTGCAGAAGACATTGCCCGTTCAACACATGCTCATCCTACGCTTTCTGAAGCACTTAGAGAAGCCGCCATGGATGCCGATGCAAAATGGTCCATCCATTCTTAATTTTAATACAGGAGAACTGATATGACAAATGACCAACTAATGAGTTTATACGGAGACAATGTAACTGTCTTAGAAGAATTATACGAGCAATACCAAAAAGATCCAAAATCTGTGTCAGCCGATTGGGTTTTGTTTTTTCAAGAATTGGAAAGAGGTGGAGCGGGATCTACATCCGTATCAAACGGATCTAATGGAAGCGGTTATGTTAATTACACTTCGACCGAACATAGAAAGGATTCTTCCCTCAACGACTTTGGAATCATCAATCTACTAAATGCATATCGACGACAAGGTCACCTAGCGGCAAACCTTGACCCACTGGGAATCCACAAACCCAATCGTCAATTCATCGATCTAAAAATAAACGCCTTAAAGAGTACTGATTTAGATGCAGAGGTAGATTCAGGAGTTGCCAACCTAGGCAAAGCAAAACTTAGAACGATCATAGACTGGTTTGAAAAAACCTACTGCGGTTCGATAGGCTCAGAGCATTACTACATAGTCAATGACGAAGAAAGAGAATGGTTACAAAACCATATGGAGCCTCTTGCCAATAACGAGCCAATCTCGAAAGAAACAGCTCTGCGTCTTTTTGAAAAACTCTTTGAAGCTGATACCTTTGAAAACTTCTTAGCAAAGAAATTTGTTGGAAAAAAAAGATTCTCACTCGAAGGCGGAGAATCCACCATACCAATGCTAGACACTATTGTGGAAGAAGCAGGCAAACACAATATGGATGCCCTAGTAATAGGCATGGCACACCGAGGTAGACTCAACGTACTTGCAAATATTTGCAGAAAACCAGCTGGACTCATATTTGCAGAATTCGAAGAAAAACTAAACCCAGGACAATTGGGTTACGCAGACGTAAAGTATCACTTAGGATATTCTAATTCAGTCAAAACATCTGTTGGAAAAGAAGTAAAACTCTCACTTGCTTTCAATCCTTCTCACTTGGAGGCAGTGGATCCAGTCATTGCTGGTTCTGTTCGAGCTAGACAAGAAATGTTCAAAGACACAGATCGAGCAAAGTTTATGCCCATTGCCATCCATGGGGATGCCGCCTTTGCTGGCCAAGGTGTAGTTGCCGAAACTTTTAACATGATGAACCTCGATGGTTATACGGTTGGTGGAACATTTCATATTGTGATCAACAACCAAATAGGATTCACAACATTACCAAGCGAGTCTCGTTCTACTCTATATGCGACAGATCTGGCAAAAGGCTATCAAGTTCCTATTTTTCACGTAAATGGCGATGATCCTGAAGCCGTCTTTCGAGTAACAAAATTAGCGCTCGAATACAGACAAAAGTTCAAAAAAGACGTAATCATAGATTTGATTTGTTACCGAAGGCTTGGTCATAACGAAAATGATGAGCCAACCTTTACTCAACCTACGATGTATGAGATCATAAAGAAACACCCAAAAACGGTAACTCTATACGAAGCTCAGATCACCAAACGGGGCGACATCTCCACAGAAGAAATTCAGAAAATCAAAGACCGAGTCACTTCTAGCCTTGAATCTGCTCTCCAGAAATCGAAAGAACAAGATACCCGCATTACGGTTGATACACTTCAAGGGGTTTGGTCTGGTTATTCTAAAGAACCAGTCAAAACCGGGATCCAAACCAAACTTCTCCAAAAACAATTTTCGGACATCGTTCAGGCTGTTACAAATCCTCCTGCTAATTTTAGTATCAATCCAAAACACCTAAAAGTTTTGGAAGATAGAAAGAAAATGAGTCAGGGAGAACAGCCAATCGATTGGGGCTTTGCAGAATCCCTGTCATTCGGAAGTATTTTGGAAAGCGGACATCCCATTCGTTTGGCTGGGCAAGATGTCCAAAGAGGTACTTTTTCTCATAGACATGCAACGTTAAATGATTTAAAAGATGGAAGAAAAGTAACATTACTAAATCACATTAGCGACAAGCAAGCTAAGATAGAAATCGTCAACTCGTCCCTTTCAGAGTATTCATGTTTGGGCTTTGAATACGGATTCTCATTAGCTAGTCCCAACTCTTTGGTCATTTGGGAAGCTCAATTCGGGGATTTTGCAAACAATGCTCAGGTCATTTTTGACCAATTCGTTTCTAGCTCCGAAATCAAATGGCAACGGATGAGCGGTCTTGTTTGTCTTCTTCCTCATGGATACGAAGGACAAGGACCAGAGCATAGCTCTTCAAGATTGGAAAGATTTTTGCAACTCTGTGCCTTGGACAACATGCAAGTTGCTAACTTGACCACGGCGGCGCAGTACTTCCATATTTTGAGAAGACAGATTTTTCAATCCTTCCGAAAGCCTCTCATTATAACTACACCTAAGTCACTTTTGCGATTAAAAGAAGCTAGTTCAACGTTAGAGGATTTGACAGCAGGTTCCTTTAATTCTGTTCTAAACGATCCTATTGCCAAGGCAGACAAAGTTACAAAACTGCTCTTTTGCTCTGGTAAAGTCTACTATGATTTAAGAAAGGCAGTCGACGAAGCGAAACGAGAAGACATAGCGATAGTAAGGGTCGAGCAATTGTATCCGTTCCCAGAAGCGGAAGTCAAAGCTACTTTGTCTTTGTATTCCAAAGCAAAATCTTTCAACTGGGTGCAAGAAGAACCTAAGAACCAAGGCGCTTGGTTCTTTGTTCGCGATCGTATCGAAGACCATTTAGGTGGCAAAAGACTATCCTATACAGGTAGAAGTGAGTTTCCAAGTCCGGCATGCGGGCATGTTGTAACCCATTTAAAAGAACAAGCAGAATTGGTTGCTCAGGCTTTAAGCTAAGAAGTCTAGAGCCAAGGCTTTTTCCTCTTTATTAGAATGGAAAACAAGGTGGATTTCACCTTAATAGGATCGTTTACATCGCCTTATGTTCGAAAGCTTAGGCTACTTTTTTTGGCAAAAGAAATTCGATTCGAATTACAGGCTATAAACTATCTAACCCCCGATGATTCCAAATTTTTAAAGAGTACAAACCCAATTAATAAGATTCCAGTTCTATTGGTCAAAGAAAAAGATAAGAAAACTACTACGGTCTATGACTCAAGGGTTATCTTTCAGTTTCTTACAAAAAAGTTTGGCTGGGTTCCATTGTCCCTGGAGGAAGAGAACACCCTGTCTTTCATTGACGGAATGTTAGATACGGCAATCAATCTGTTTTCACTACAACGAGCAGGTTTAGATACAAAAGCAGGAAACAATTCATATATTGAAAGACAATGGGAACGTATTGATTTGATTCTAAAGAATATGAAGCCCTGGGTTTGCGATCAATCGCCAGATCGGGATTGGAATTTTCTAAACATGAGTCTCTATTCTTTTCTGGATTGGGCTCAGTTTCGAACCGTAATTTCTTTAACCGAGTATCCAGAATACGCTGACTATCTAAATAGATTCAAACTTTGCAAGGGAGTATCGGAAACAGAAATCCCAAAAACCTAACTTGATTTTTTGGTTTCACTGAAAAGACTCTGCCAATACTCCCTTTCCTAAATTAACATCATAACTAAAAATCTGCGGTGCAAGTTCTAAGAATTCCGGTTTCTTTTTAGATCTGTTCTCGACATCTTTCTTTTCTTCTAATTTTCGAACGATTGTTACTAAGTTGTTCTTTGCCGTATCGTAAACGAGATCTTTAAAAATGTAATCTGGAGGTAAAATGTCTAAGAGTTCTTCTTTGTCGGGATCATACAAATACAAACGTTTGGAATCCTTTTGATTTAGAACTCCATCCTTGTTTGTATCTAAAATAGCCGCAAAGATAAGTATTCGTCTTTCAATTGAAAGTGATTCTTCCTTCGGTTCATCAATGTTATTCAGAGGGTTGTGACGGACAAAGTCCCCTACAAAAAAATCCCAAATATAGGCATCTCGAGAAAAGATACGTTTTACGGATCCGGAACGAAGATTGACCGCAAAAAGATTTCTAGCATGTGAGATTTTACCATCGGGACCGAGACCACCGGATTCAGTGACCAATCCTACAGGGTACAGAAAGAACTGTTTCCAATGCACTCTCCCATTTCCGTTTTCTAGGTCTATTTCGTTAGTAGGCTCAGTGCTAAGTTCCCGAAGGTCTTTATCTTCCTTTTCTTCTTTGATACTAACCTCATAGCCAGAACCGATATAAGAAAAGCTTTTTGATAAACTAAAGGTTAAGAGGGCAATCACAAAGAGAGCTATGATAAAAACAATGATCCTAACTCTCTCAGCCATTTTCTATTTGCTCTTATAAAGTTTTATTGAGGATAAAACTTCTTCTTTTTCTTCCTTGGTCATGTAAGCAAACAAGGGGAAGTTTAGAACAGACTTACAAATTCGTTTTGCATTTTCCTTCTCTCCGAACCTTTTTTTAATGTGACCTTGGGCTCCTGGTTGATCTGACATCGCCCCTGGATAAATGTTTCCAAAACCAATTCCTTTTTCTTTAAGGACAGCTTCTATCTTTGGTCTTTCTTCTGGATCAAATAAACAAACATTACAATACCCATTTTCGGTATAGCCCTTTGGAGGATGAACTACTTGAATCCCAAGCTTTGGCAATTCCGAATAGAAATAATTTGCCGTTTCAATTCGAGATTTGATCCTTTTAGATAAATGCTTGAGTGAGATGTTTAAGAAAGCCGCTTGGAGTGAGTCCATGCGAGAATTCCAACCCACCAAACCATGTTCATAGTGGCTAGTTCTACCATGATTTGCCAGTTTTCGTGCAATGTCTGCTAGCCTAGAATCCGATGTAAAAACAGCCCCGCCGTCGCCGGCCGCACCTAAGACTTTGGCTGGATAAAAGGAAGTGGTTGCAATCAAAGCAGACTTATACAATGATTCTCCATTCCATTTTACCCCGAAGCATTGAGCTCCATCTTCAATCAAAGGGATTCCTTTCGATTTACAAAGAACTCGATAATCAGTGATCCGAGCAGAACCCCAGCCATATAAGTGTACTATGATTGCCGCCTTTGGTTTGACTTCGTCTATTGCTCGGCTAAAGACTTCAAAGTCCATTTGTAAGTCGTCTGGATTCGTATCAATGGTGTAAGGATCTGCCCCTACATTCACAACGCTTTCAAAAGTTGCCCAAAACGTAGAATCCGGCAAAAGCACTTTGTCCCCTCTTCCCACGCCCACTGCTCGTAAAGCCAGCTGAATGGCATCTGTTCCATTTGCGCAAGCTATCGTATGAGTGAGTCCTGTCCATTCTGAGAGCGTTTTCTCCAGATCTGCATTCTCGGATCCACCGATAAACTGAGCGTTTTGTGATAGGGTTTTTACTTTTTCATTCCATTCCTCTAAAAAACCCGCTTCAAATCGTTTGATGTCTATGAAAGGTACTGCCATTCTGTTTCCTTTTTCCTTTTTATTTGCTTTCAGGTACTAAATTTTGAAAAAAATCACTCCACTCTTTGGAGTAAAGACTCCAAACTAAAAAAAGAGCCCAATACGCGATTGTCGTATATGCAAGGAGAGGAATTACCGTCTTGCTTAAGTTATTTGCACTAGTATAAAAAATCCGAATGAGAACTAAAGGCCAGAGTAAAAACAAGAAGACATACAATGCTTTAGAAATGCCTTCTAACCAAAGCAGTATTTCTTTTTTTGGATCCAACTTCCACCGATTGATTCCAGCAATGAATTCTGGAAAAAACTGAACTAAGTAAAAACAGAAAACCAAAAAGAAAAAGAATTTCCAATGCGGCTCTAAGTCTTTTCGGAAAAAGGAAAGCAGAAGTCCTAAGAACCAGAAGAAGAGAATCGGAAAAGCAATTTGATCGATAATGGGCATTACTTACCTTTCGTCACCAAAGCGAGACAAGATAGAAATCCTAGTGGATCCGCCTTCCCTTTGCCTGCTATGTCAAAAGCGGTTCCATGGTCAGGACTCACTCTCAAAAAATCTAGGCCCAAAGTGACATTGACTCCGGATTTTCCTTCCATCAACTTGAAAGGAATTAGGCCTTGGTCATGAAAAGTGGCTAGATAGAGATCAAAGCTTCCATGGTTCAAAAAAGCAGAATCTCCAGGAATCGGCCCTTGGACAGAAAACCCAGCCTTTCTTAAGAATTCTATTTTAGGTTCTAAGATATCGATCTCTTCGCGACCGATTTTCCCGCCTTCTCCAGAGTGAGGATTGACTCCCAAAACAGCTATTCGTGGTTTTTTCAAGAGAGTTGTCTTTCGAATCGCATCTACCAGTCCTTCCCAATTAACGCGTTTTAGCTCATCTCCAACTCGTACCAAAGGGACATGAGTTGTTAAAGGAATGACATTCCATTTTTTACCCTTCATCATCATAAAGGTGGATTTTTTAAATTCTTCAGCCAGAGTTTCGGTATGACCTCTAAAATGGGAGACTCCAGAACGAATCACCCATTCCTTGCTCAACGGAAGAGTAATCAGTCGAGCTGAGGGAAGCTTTTTTAGAATTGAAATCCCTTCTAAAAGAGACGCAAATGCGGCTTTCCCAGTGAGCTCGCTCGGCTTTCCGATTTTGATTTTTCCCTTCTCTTCTTTTGAAAAGATGGGAACTGTAATTTGAAAAAGTCCTTTTTTATTAGGGGGAGATTGCACATCTTCGAATCCATCCAAAACCAGCGAATGATTTGCTTTGATAAAGAGGATCTGAAATTTCTTTGAAGCCTTAATTAGCTCAGCTCTGCTTTTTTTTAAAATTTCGTTAGAGATCCCAGCTGGATCTCCCTCTGTGATAACTATTGTTTCCAATTAGTCCTTGTTTGTCGCCGGTTTTCCGAAAAGTTTTTCGGAAGTAACTCCGTCTTTGGAGTATTCTGCTTCAATGATGTCCTTTGCAGATTCCTGAAGATCGTTCGAAATCATACAACGGCCTTCCAAAATAACTCCATTTTGAATGATGAGCTCTGGAGTTCTGA
The DNA here is from genome assembly GCA_027485405.1 of Leptospiraceae bacterium. Classification (GTDB taxonomy): domain Bacteria; phylum Spirochaetota; class Leptospiria; order Leptospirales; family Leptospiraceae; genus Leptospira_A. Next base: position 26,890 of record JAIXRB010000085.1, read on the forward strand.
TATCACCTAATATCTTCGATGTTGGGAGGAGCATGACTCGATTCTTTGCCGTCACGTTTCCAACCACAGTTCCTTCTACGATAACACTTGAGGCAGTAATGTTGGTTTTTACCCGACCAGTGACTCCGATGTAGAGATGTTCTGCCTGGAGACTTTTACCCTCGAACTTGCCATCGATTTTTAAAGACCCATTGATGAAGAATTTACCGCTGAAAAAGGAATTTTCTCCAATGGAGGAATTGGTTACTTCAATTTGATTTTTTACAAGAGCCATGAGAGTTCCTAGAGCAGATTTATCACAAACTAAGACAATTCCAAGAGATGAAAAGGATTTTTTAGCCTCGAAAAGAAGGGAGTTTGATCACTTCCAAGGTCTCATTTACGAATTGGTGGAATTCACGCAAAGCCTCTAGAATCGATTTTCCTTCTAGAAGGGTCGCTTTTTCGTAACGGGGATTAAACTTTATGGGTTCATCCATGTTTAAGATCACATTGTTCCCTTCGTTGATTTCGGCATTCACTGCCGCCAAGAATTCTTGGAATTTTGACAAGGTCTCTCCAGCCTCTGCTATAAATATCCTAGACTGCTTGTTTTTCATCCTAGCCAACTGTTCCCGAAACTCTGGCTTCTCAGTGCCTGCATACTCTTCGATGGTTTCGATTAGAATCTTCATGTTTCTACGAAGATTTTCCATGTATTTCAAGACCCCGTCCTTTTCAGTGTTATGGGAATAATCGAATTTTATATGACCTTCACCTAATATAGGAATATATTCTAAATCAATTGCATTCATTAGAGTTCCGATTTGGTTGATTTCAGAATCATTAGAGTGAGGAGAGATTTTCATAACAGGAAATTGAGAAATAACTCTCATTTTATCTTCGCCTTTTCCTGCTTTTTTCTGATTCGCGTTAAACAATTGTTGTGCTATATTGTCTGGAAGACCTTCTGGAGAGATTTCCTGCATTTTCCTACGGTATCTTTCAATGTCATAAGCTACTCTAATCTTTTGAAGTTCGTTTACAGCACCTTTTTCAATTTTTTGGAGTTGATTGACCATTTTTTGAAGTTTGGTGAGTTCCGCAATTTCTTCTGCATCTAATGGCATTTATTCAACTCCGCCATCATGATCTTCGGCAACCTTAAACAGAGTATTGGCAAGCTCTGTATCACCCTTATTCTGTAAATACTTGGCTTTGAAATGAAGTGCGATCGGTAGAAACCTAAGCCTGCCCGCTCTTTCATAAGCCTCATGGAATAGACTCCAGTTTGCATCTTCAGCTGCAACAAAGGAGTTTAACAGATTGTAATAGTAAGAACATGGATATTGTTTTAATTTTCGAAGCAATAGATCACGTTCATAATCATTTTGAAGCTTAAAGTTTTTGAGAAACATTTGAATTTTTTCGTTCAAAGAACTTGTATCAGATTTGGTTTTGCCTCTAAAAACCAAATTCAATCCTTCCAAATATTCCTGCTTTTCATCGGCAGATAAAACGTCTTCAAAAAGGGATACAGCAAGAGTTGGAGGCAATTTCCCCAAAGAAAGAGCTCTGATCCGAGTTTTTTCCCAATCCTTCCAATCCTCATAAAAACCTACAATAAATCTCCAGAATGAATTTGCACGTTCGCCATACCAAATTCCCTTACTTATTGCATCTAACAGAATTCCTGAGAATTGCCAATTGCCTTCATAAAGAATCGATTTTGCGATTAAGTCTAGGTCACCTTTCTTAGATTCTCCTGTTTGGTATGCAAAAAGTAGTGACAATAGACTCTCATCCCTTTTGGGTTCATAGTGTCGCCAGCCTAACAAGGATAAAAAGAATTTTAAAGATGTAGAGATTGCCCTACTGTCTTCTTGGATTTCTAACCAGATTTGAAAATTTTCTTTGTCACCAGAATACAGAAAAAAGAAACCCCAAAGTTCAAACTCAGAACTGCTTTTAGTAATCTTTGTCGCTTCTAAATAATACTCCCATTCTTCTCGCCATTCTTCTTCCACAAAGATAGGTCCCGGATCTGGCTTGGGTGTGACAAAAGTCTTTCGAGAGCTTGTGGTTTCTTGAAAAGTATGGAGACCAAAGCCTCCCGTAAAATCTGTCCCTAGATAAGGTAAATAAGTGAGGAATTTCGAGTATTTGCCGAAAAATGCATTACGGAGCTTTTTTTCAAAGCCCAATCTTGGAATCGGCCTCTCAGTAGGAACGGGGATTTCTGTCTCCCGGATTTCCAATTCGGGCCAAGAGTATTTCAAAGTGACCTGGGGGTTCATGTAAGTGCCTACCCTCTTAGAATCGATACGAAAGGAAGGATGCATGAGGTTTTTTTGGCTAGCAAGCTGTTTTCTAGGTTTTTTACTCTTATCTCCTAGCCCAGCAACCCTTCTCGCTTCAGATGACATCTATTATTGGATCAAGTCCCATCAGTGGGATAAAATGGAGGATTACTTTCGATCCAAGTCTCCTTCGAAAGAAAGTGAAGTCTATGCATTAATTGACTACCACGAAAAGTCTCCATCTGGGAACAAAGATACTCGTTTCCGTTATATGATCTCGCTAGTTAGAGGGATTTTCGTCAACTCCACAGAAGAGGAGGAAGTCCGAAAAATTCTCAGCCAAACTATGCCGTTTCAGACCACTCTCTTCCGAATCACATACTGGAAACTCTATACTGAAGTAAGTCAAAGGAACTACCTCACAGTGGAAGAGAGAATTACCTATCTCTCGCGCCTAAGCTGGGATGAAGATCCCATTAGTCGACGTGCCCTTGATGAAATGACGAGGCTTCTAGCTCTTCAAAACAAGTGGGAAGATATCATTCAAAATGTATCTCTGATTAGTGAAGCCAATAAATTCTATATCGTAACACCTGACTCACAGTATAGGCTTGGAAAGGCTTATTTTTTGAAAGGAGAAGAAAAGAAATGCATTGATGAATGGATCAGCACTTTGCAAAGAGACGATATCCAAGAATACACTATCCAATATATGCTTTCTGATTGGAAAAAATGGAAAGGGGAAACCAGCTCCGAAAAATTCCCCATCCCCGAACTGAGCTTAGTTTTACCAGGACTTGGTGGCTCAGATAAAGAAGAGCTCTTCCGCAAAAGACCTGAAATTTTGACTTCAAAGTTGCCTCATTTAAAAGGATATCGAAATATAAGTCTCTACCTGGCAAAAACAGATCGTTATGAAGACCTACTCAAACTATTTAAAGCAAATCGAAGTTACGCAGAAAATGACCCAGGTTGGGCAAACCAGCTAGCAGACATTTTTTTACAACAGAATAAATTCAACAAAGCCATAGAGATAGTAAAAAGCTATGGAATTCGGGATGCTAATGCCTTCCGAATCCTTGCTACAGCCAATGAAAAACTGGGCGAAAAAGATGAGTATTTCAAAAGTTTAGTACAGTATTTGTCCCGAAATCCTTTCAATCTCTTTTTCCAAGATCGACTGATTGAGTATCTTGTTTCGAGGAACAATGGATCAATTCAATTTGCTCCCTTCACATATTTTGAAAAAGCCTTAAATGACATACCAAACCTACCCGTAAAAGGAAGATTAGTTTATTGGTATCTAAGAGCACTCCAAGAACAGGGTGAAAACGAAAAGCTTTCCAAAGAATTAAAAAAATATTATGCCTACTGCCCGGGATCTTATTATACAAGAGTTATAAATGAAGAATTTTCGGATCAAATAAAAGCAATCGGAGCTCCAAACAATTCTATAGATACCAAAGAATCCCTTTTTGAGTTTTTAAGTTATACGGCAGGAATACCTGAAAACTCCCAGGCAATCATTGGCAAGAACCTAGGTTTTGCTTATCCGGCTGGATCATATGAGTTGGGAATCCGACTATCCACGGGAAGCCAAAAGATCCAAAGCAATCGAACTCTCCAAATTGCCAGCGAATACTTCAGAGTAGGCGAAGACACCTTAGGTCTTTCATTGGTCAACCAATACGCCCTTCGGGAAAGACTTACAGAGTCTGAAAAAGAAGAAATTTTGGTTGGGATTGGAGAAGTTTCAAATAATACATATTATTCTGCATTTTACACTAGGTCTTTACTCAAAAGGTTGATGATCCCGGATGATCCCATTCTTTTGCCGACCGCAATCTCCGTTCGAATCTACCCAAGACCTCACCGAGAACTGGTCCAAAAATACTCAGACGAGAATGGAATTTCTGAAGATATGGTTTTTGCACTGATGCGCCAAGAATCTTTTTACAAAGAGACAGCGACATCCAGATCCAACGCTAGAGGTCTGATGCAAATTATGCCAGCAACTGGCAAAGAACTGGCAGACCGCATGGGCGTAACCAACTATACTCTGTACAATCCCCATACTTCGATTCGATTGGGCACTAAGTTCTTAGCCTACCTTTTGAAATCTAACGAAAACCAACTTAGATGGGCATCGATTGCATACAATGGAGGCCCCGGAAATCTCAGAAAATGGAAGAAAATGGCTTATCGAGGAGATTTTAACCATTTCCTGGAAGACCTACCCGTAAAGGAGTCCAGGGACTATTGCAGAATCGTGGTTTCCAATTACTATGCATACGATGCGATGAAAAAATACCACAAACTCTAAAAAAATGGCTTTTCCGAATCCCCACGAGTGCAATACTCTCATGGGGTTCCCAAAATTTTAACAGTGAGAGATCAGGAGTAGGTATGTCTGAGAAGGCTATTTTGAAAGTGGACGGAAAGGAATACGAGCTTCCCGTTTTTGTCGGTTCGGAAAATGAAAAAGCAATTGATATTACAAAATTGCGCCAATTATCAGGCTATGTAACCATTGATAGCGGGTATTTAAATACTGGTGCTTGCACAAGCGCAATTACTTTCTTAGATGGAGAACTCGGAATCTTGCGATACCGCGGTATTCCAATAGAAGAGCTAGCGGCTAAGTCAACTTTCACTGAAGTTGCCTTTCTTCTTATTTATGGCAAACTACCTTCTGACAAACAATTGGTCGAATGGAATGGTGCCATCACAAAGCACACCATGATCCACGAAGACCTAAAAAGATTGTTTGGTGGCTTTCCTAAAGACGGTCACCCAATGGCTATTATGTCTTGCATGATGGGTTGCCTATCTACGTATTACCAAGATTCTTACGACCCTCTTAACGAAGAACATCGTCAAATCTCTATCATTCGACTTTTAGCAAAATTCCCTACTATTGCGGCATTTGCTTACAAAAAATCATTAGGACAACCAACGATTCATCCACTAAACGATTTAGATTATTGCGCTAACTTTATGAACATGATGTTTTCAGTTCCTGCGGAGAGCTACCATGTTGACAAAGAAGTCGTTGCGGCACTTAACCTCCTTCTCATTTTACATGCTGACCATGAACAAAACTGTTCAACATCTACAGTTCGCTTGGTGGGATCCAGCTTGGCAAACCTTTATGGAGCCATTTCTGCAGGAATCCTTGCGCTCTGGGGACCGCGACATGGTGGAGCCAACCAAGAAGTTTTAGAAATGTTAGAAGGAATCAAACAATCTGGGCTTCCAGTTAAAAAGATCATTGAACAAGCAAAGGACAAAAACTCATCTTTCCGTCTTTCTGGTTTTGGTCATAGAGTTTACAAAAACTTTGATCCTAGAGCAAAAATCATCAAGGTTGCTTGTGACAAAGTTCTAAACAAATTGGGAATCAAAGACCCTCTCCTAGACATTGCAAAAGAATTAGAAGAAGCGGCATTAAACGATCCGTACTTTGTGGAAAGAAAGCTATATCCAAACGTAGACTTTTACTCGGGTATCATTTACAGAGCGCTTGGTATCCCAACCAATATGTTTACTGTTATGTTTGCTATGGGTCGTTTACCAGGTTGGATCGCGCAGTGGAAAGAAATGATCGAAGACCCTGGCATGAAAATTGGTCGTCCGAGACAGATTTATACAGGTGAGAAAAACACTACTTACGATTCTGCAAAGAAAAAAGCTTAAAACAAACTCGAGGCCTGGGGAGGTTTCTTACCCAGGCTTTGCATGAAACAAAACGAATACCTTCTAATCGATTCTGGAGATGGCGAGAAACTTGAAAGAGTCGGAAACTTCACCTTAATCCGTTCTTCGCCAGGCTCAGTTTATCCTAAATCAAAGCCAGAGCTTTGGAATCAGTATGACGCCCGCTATATCAAAAATGAAACAGGGTCTGGTTCCTGGAGCTTTGTTAAGAAAATTCCAGAAAGCTTTTCCGTTTATTTTTCCGGAATGCAATTTAAAATCAAACTCACTCCTTTTGGCCACATTGGGCTCTTTCCAGAACAAGAACAGAATTGGGACAGAATCCGCATTTTAAGTAAGAAGAAACAAAACCTTGAGGTGCTAAACCTTTTTGCATATTCTGGAGCCTCGACGATAGCTTGTCTGCAATCTGGTATGAATGTTTGCCACGTGGATGCTTCAAAAGGCATGGTGGAATGGGCAAGAGAAAACGCTGGCTTGAATCAAATATCTGACAAACCAGTTCGATGGATTGTTGAAGATGTTTTAAAATTCGTTAGACGAGAAGTAAAAAGAGGAAAATCCTACCAGGGTTTTATATTGGATCCCCCTACATTTGGTAGAGGTTCTAAAGGCGAAGTTTGGAAAATCGAAGAGGACCTCCCTGCGCTTTTGGATGAACTTATGATTCTTTGCAATTCCTCTCCTGATTTTGTAATTCTTTCTTGCCATAGCCAAGGATTCAGCCCTCTTACACTCGAAAGACTTGTTCGTTCCAGAATTAAAACCACAGGCGAGTTTCAAAGTTCCGAGCTAACCATTTCAGAAGCTCACAAACAAATCTATCCAAGTGGATACTGTTCTTTCTTTTCTCGATCCTAATGCCACTTGATAAACGGATATCCATTTCTAGTTTTTCGAATCCCAAGGTTAAATGGATAACTAGTTTAAAAGAGAAAAGAAACAGAGACCGCGAAAAAGTATTTGTTATGGAAGGCTACCGTGAAGTGAGCCGAGCCGTTCTTCCAAAAAGAGACTATCCCATTCCCTGTTTTTCAATTGAATTTGAATCTTTATGGATCAGTCCAGATTGTTTTTTAGGAACTAACGAAGAGACTTTGGTAGATCAGTTTGATTGTCCTGTTTATGTATTGCCCAAAAGGGTCTTTGAGAAAATCAGCTATCGAGACAGACCCGATGGAATTCTTGCCATCGCCCGAACGCCTGACTATAATTTGTCACCCGAAAGGTTAGGCAATTTAGATATAAACCCAATTCTTATCATTGAAGGGGTAGAAAAGCCCGGCAACCTTGGGACAATATTGCGAACGGCCGAAGGAGCTGGTGTCTCCCTAGTTTTAGTAACCGATCCTAGAATCGATCTTTTCAATCCAAATGTGGTTCGAGCCAGTACCGGAACTCTGTTTACTTTACCGACCTACACTGTTGAATTAAAAAGCGCCTTAGACATTCTTTCAAAAAACAAGTATCAGATTCTAGCGATTACTCCAGAAGGCAAAACACTCTATTCCGATTCAGATCTGAGAAAAAAATCAGTGTTTTTGTTTGGAAGTGAGCAGTATGGGCTAAGCCCCGAAGCAAAGGAACTGAGTAACATTAGCGTATATTTGCCCATGGAAGGTGAAGCTGATTCTTTGAATTTAGCAATCTCTACAGGTATTTGCCTTTACGAATCTCTCCGTCAAAGATCGGGAAAAAAGTAATATGAACATATATTATTATGTTTCTGGACATGGGTTTGGACATATCAGCCGTTCATCAGTCATCATTAAAGAATTGCTAGCTGATATTCGCCTATCAAGTCTTCACCTAGTATCCGAACGAATTTCTTTTTTGAAACAGGAGCACCCAAAACTAAAAAAGAGAACTCTTAGTTTAGATGCTGGTGTCGTCCAGAAAGACTCTCTTTCTTTAGATGTAGAAGCAACTAAGTTTGCTTTGCAAAACCTAGACGCTTTGGTTCCCGATTTACTCAAAGGAGAAGCCAAGTATTGCAAGGACAATGGAATCGATTTGATTGTAACCGATTCTAGTTCCTTGGCAATTACAATCGCCTTAGAGGCAAATATCCCCAGTGTTTTCATAGGAAATTTCACTTGGGACTTTGTTTATGCAAATTTTTCCAAGTATGATTCTTACTTTGAAAAGCGAGCTCTTGAAATGCAGGTCGAATATAGCTTTGCTAGTCTCGCACTTCTACTTCCTTTTTTCTGCCCTATGCCAGAATTCTTAGAAGTTCAGAAACTTGGATTGGTAGGAAGATTTCCTCAACTAACGAAAAGTGAAGCTCGTAAAAAGTTTGGTTTCACTCCTGATAAACAATATGTTCTTTTATCTTTTGGTGCCTATGGACTTAAAGAATTTAATATCCAATGGGAAAACTTACCAAAGAGCATAATTCCTGTAGCAGAAGGAATGCCTGAGTTGGAAAATCAATGCTTATACCTGCCACCTTCCATCTACTACCCAGATTTAGTTTGTGCTTGTGATGCGGTATTAACGAAACCAGGGTATGGAATTTTGTCTGAATGCTATCTTGCCAAAACACCCATTCTATACACAGACCGGGGTGACTTTGCCGAATACCCTACATTAGTAAAGGCCTTGGACGATTACTTTCCTTCGGCATACCTATCTCAAGACCAAGTTTCAAAAGGCAATTGGGATTTAGATCAGATTGCTTGGAAAGGTACTGAAAATTGGAACCAACTCGCTCTGAATGGAGAAAAAGAAGCTGTCCAATCTATTTTTGATTTATAACCTTTAACTATGTCATCTGGATTCTATACAGACAAAATTTTAGAAGACCTAGAGGCAACAGAGAACGGCTTCTTCCAGATCGAAAGCAAAGGTGATGCCGCCTATTTAAAAATAGTAAAACCTGGCTCGAAGGGGCAAAAAGTCGAATACAAAGACGTGCTAGCACGCATTCGACTCTTTGGTGTAGAGAACTTTGAGACAGAGCAGATCAAACGTCTAGTAGCAAACCCAGATGGCAAAGAGTATAAAATTGGAACTTGGTCCAAGGGTCACCCCGAAGATACTTTTTGCGAAGTCTCCATTTCTGAGGATCAATTGAAAGCAACTGTCACCATATTGCCGCCTAAGCATGGCGGGTCCATGCTATCAGAGACAATCCTTAGAGAATCCCTGGTCCGAAATGGAATAGAGTTTGGCATTCTCACCGAAAAATTTACTCAGCTGATTCGAAATCCAGAGTTCTTTGTACCAATTCCGATTGCTGAAGGGCTTCCTGTGACAAACGGAAGTGATGAAAGAATAGAACTGAAATTTAGAACCGATAACAAACCGGTACTAGAAGAAGATGAGAGAGGCAGAGTAGACTTTAAGAATACCGAAATGATACAATCTATCAAGGCAGGAGATACAGTAGCCGAAAAAATTCCATTGAAACTTGGGAAACCGGGAAAAACAGTGAAAGGCGAAGAGATTCCTTGTGCCGAATCCAAATCCATTGATTGGAAAATCGGCAAAAATGTTTACCTAGAAGGGTCTCGCCTTTTAGCAAGTATTTCAGGAAGACCTGTCATCGATCCATTAGGTGCAATCCGAGTGGACGAAGTCATTCAACTTTCCTCGGTAGATTATTCTACAGGCAACATCGATTTCCCTGGAACTATTATCGTGGAAGATGCAATAGCCGATGGCTTTTCTTTGAATGTGGCAGGTAGTCTTATCATCAAAAGCTCAATCGGCAAAGTCTATCTAAAGGCAAAGGGCGACATCATTCTTATGGCTGGGTTTATGGGAAGAGGTGAAGGCTATATTGAATCGGAAGGAAACATAGTAGCAAAGTTTGTAGAACAAGGCAAACTGATCTCTGGTGGAACCATTACAATTGAAGAGGCTTCCATGCATTCCGAACTATCTGCAAAGGACTATGTTTTAGTGCAAGGAGGCAGAGGGGAAATCATCGGAGGGATCACTATTGCAGGCAATTATGTGAAGTGCTCAAAGCTAGGAGCGGTTGTAGAAACCAAAACTCGAGTATCTGTTGGCACGCCACCAGAACTGCAGGAAGAGCTGAATCGAATGAAAAGAGAAGCCACAGAAAAAGAAAATCTCTTAAAGAAAGTTCAACTGACACTTCAAAAGCTTATAGATATAGGTCAAAAGAGAGATTTGACTCAAGAAGAAAAAGAAAACCTCAATCGATTGAAAGATGCGAACGAGAAACAAACCAAACTCCTAGAAGCTTTACGAAAACAATTTGATCTGGCATTGGGTTCTTACGAACCAAATCGGGAATCGTATGTCGAAACTGAAAAAGAGATTTTTCCGGGAGTTGAAATCAACTTTGGAGTTGGAAAAAACTTTAAAGTAAATCTCAACTCAATGATGGGAAAATACAAGGTGCAACTGTCTGCTGATGGCTCAGTGTTCGCTGAGAAATTAATCCCGACGAAAGAGGAAAAGTCAAGTCGTCGTTAATCGTTTAGAAGCGAATCATCGTCCGGTTTTATTTTTCGTTTATCATTGATAAGATCTGCTTTTACTGAAGTTTCAACGCTAGTATCTGGGATTTTTCGTTTCTCGAATCTAAGCTTACTCAGATTTCTTTTTTCAAAAACCAACCATCTTTTATTTTTGAAACCATCTACCTGTTTGAAGGAAAAGCTTTGATCTGGTAAAATAAAATCTGACTCTGGAGTGTTCTCAAAAGCAATGTCTGAAATTTTTGACCAATCAAAATAATTCCCCTGGTCTTCAAAGTCTAGTTCTACCTTAATTTCACCAAACAGGAGATGAAAAGATGTCTCATCTGCCCATAGATACAATCCAGTTCTAACGTAGTGGGAGACTACAGATTTTTGTGGGTTGTACTTTGAAACAATCAACAGTATTTCATTTGGCTTGAGTAGGCGAAGCCCATCCGTTAAATCCCCAGCAAATTCACGAATTTCTTTTTCATCAAAGACATATGAGAAAAGATTCCCATAGCTTGACTCCTGTTTGAATTTCAAATTACCCATTACATCCAGAATTTTGTCTTCTGAAATATCAATCGGGTGAGCAAAGCTCGGAGGGAGAATAGTTGGATTTTTAAGTTTTAGATTCTCTCTTTTTAGTTTATAAATGGCAAACTCGTTGTTACGAAAAAGCAGTTCTCTGGTTTTAATACCAGTGTTACAGCCAAAAAATAGGAGGAGAAATAGAGCAGTAAAGAATCGAATCATAGTGCAAGCCTTACTGTAAATATCGACAGAAAACGGGTTCAGGCTATAAATCAAAAAAAGAATTTGGGCTTATTTTAAGGTTTTTCTAGGTCAGTGTGTAAGAGCTCCAACTCGTGTGGATGCCCCTCTTTGTCATGATAAAGCACCAAAGCCGAACTAGACCGCCAATCCAAAATCTCTACCGTTGCTCCCGTAAAGATAAACACACCTTTATTCAAAAAAGTGCGCTTTGTGATTTTCGCTTTTTCGCCAGGTTGCAAATCAGTCCTCTTTTTGGACGAAAAGGTCTTTTCCTTCTTTTTTCATAACGGAAAAAATATGCATCTGGCTTTGGTCTAGCCTGGTTCCAATATCGTAAAGCGCGTCTTGGAAAACCGCACCTTCAATTTTGGCACCTGCCAATTTTGCCCATCGCAAATCCGCTCGGGTAAAGTTAGCACCTCTTAGATCGGCGCCATTGAAAAAGGCACCCCTTAGCTTGGTGCCTGTAAAGTTTGCTCCAACAAAACTAGAGTGTTGCAGAAATGCGTTCCCTAAATCGGCTCCAGAGAAATCCACACCATTTAGGTTTTCCTTTTCGATCATAACACTTGAAAGCTCTGCTGACCGCAGGTGACCCTGGCTTTGCAACAAATCCAATGCGGCTTTCTTGGTGATTCTTTTTTCCACGGGAACTGTTTTACCAGTTTCCCAGTCTTCTACAGCTTTTTTGATAGCGGCGACAGCTGACTCAGGGTAGTTTTTTCTTCGGTCTGGAAATTCAAATAGACCTTCGATGTCCCCAGTTGTAATTTCTTTTAGATCAGACATACGCTTGTTTTTTGCAAATTCAGTTGCCATGGCAAGGGCAACCATTCCAAACCCGCAACCTGTGGTTGTGTAGCTGGCATCCAAAACTTGGTCTTCGTCTGATACTTTTAAATATATGCGGTATCCGTCTCCACAGCCAGTGTTTCGATAGTAAGAAACCACAGTGGCATCTTCCATCTCGCGGTAGTTCAGCCTTTGGTCGTTGATTTCTTTGTAACGGTTAAAATCCATTACTGCCATGGTAGTTCTCCTGACTTGCTATAATACGGTGTTTAGACTGCGTAAGGAAGGAAAATGGATAAGAGCTAATGGAATGGGTCAAAAAAGACCCAAACCAAAAGGTTATTTCATTTTGTATTTTTTCTTGAACTTGTCTACCCGACCAGTGGTGTCCACTAGCTTAGACTTTCCTGTGAAGAAGGGATGGCAATTGGAGCAGATCTCCACGCTCATGTCCCCCGCAGTTGATCGAGTTTCGTAAACAGCACCACAGGCGCATTTTATTTTAGCAGTTAGGTATTTTGGGTGTATGGCTGTGTTCATAGGATATCCTAATTGGTATTCATGCTTCCCAAGAATTGTTCATTTGTCTTGGTAGCGCGCATTTTTTCGATCAGTAACTCCATACTTTCCGTGATGCTCATAGGAGAAAGTACTTTTCGCAAAATAAAGACTCGACTCAGCACATCTTGGGGTAGCAAAAGCTCTTCTTTTCTAGTTCCAGATCGGTTGATGTCGATGGCAGGGAAAATTCGTTTGTCTGCCAGTTTTCGGTCTAGATGGATCTCCATGTTTCCCGTTCCCTTGAATTCTTCAAAAATTACCTCATCCATCCGAGATCCAGTATCAACCAAAGCTGTGGCAATGATTGTCAGAGACCCACCCTCTTCTATATTTCTTGCCGCTCCAAAGAATCGTTTTGGTTTGTGGAGGGCATTTGAATCAACCCCACCGGAAAGGATCTTTCCTGATGTGGGGACAACTTGGTTGTAAGCCCGAGCCAGCCTGGTGATTGAATCCAATAGGATTACAACGTCTTTTCCATGTTCAACGAGACGTTTTGCTTTTTCAATTACCATTTCGGCTACTTGGACGTGTCTTTGTGCCGGCTCATCAAAAGTAGAAGAAACCACCTCACCTTTTACATGCCTTGCCATATCGGTCACTTCTTCAGGTCTTTCATCAATCAAGAGGACAATCAGGAAAATCTCTGGATGGTTTCTAGTGATGGCGTTTGCGATGGATTGCATCAAAACCGTTTTTCCCGTTCGAGGTGGAGCAACAATCAAAGCTCTTTGTCCTTTTCCGATCGGACACATAAGATCAAGAACCCTTGTGTCCAAATGACTGGGATCAAACTCCATCTCGATACGCTCGTTCGGATAAAGGGGAGTTAGGTTATCGAATAGATTTCTTTTCTGAGCCACTTCAATCGTATATCCGTTGATTGACTCAACCCGAAGCATGGCAAAGAATCGCTCAGCTTCTTTTGGTGGGCGAATCAAACCTTCTACAGTATCACCCGTGCGAAGTCCAAAGAGTTTGATCTGAGAAGGAGATACATAAATATCATCTGGCCCTGGCACATAATTGTAATCTGGTGATCGTAAGAACCCGTAACCATCAGGAAGTCTCTCCATTACACCGGCGGCATGCACCTGCCCGTCTTTTTCTGTCTGGGCTTGGAGAATGGCGAAAATGAGGTTTTGTTTTTTTAAGCCGTGAGTGTTCTCTACACCGAGACCTTTAGCAAGATCGGCAAGTTCGTTGATCGCTAATTTCTTGAGTTCGACTAAATCAAGAGAAGGGGGGATTGGACCTTCGTAGTGCTTTCTTTTCTTTTTGAAATGACGAGGAGGTTCGCCAGAGTTTTCGTCGGTGTCTGTCTGTCCATTGGGTGTGTTTGAATACTCTGTGAGTTCTTCGGGGGAGGTTGTAAAATCGTCTGTTTTTCTTGATGCCATAGAACCTATCGATCCATGAATTGGATGGGGATTTTGATTTTAGGAAACGCTTGAGAAACTCGGTTTAAATAGACTGAGTAAAAGAGAATCCGATTGGTAGGGAAAGAGTCCTTGGATTCAAAAAGCGAGTCAAGGTCTTTTTTTGATTTTTTTCGCGGGCTTGGGGATGGGTTTTCGTGGCTTTGATTTCTTGCCAGAGTCAAAAACCTCTGGTTTTCGGGATTTTTTTACAGGTGCAGTCGGTGCTTCGGTTCGAGCTTGTTTAGAAACTTTTTTACTCATTGGCTGAGTAGCTGGTGCTGGAATTTCCTTTGTTAATTCAGATGGGACTTTGATCTTTAAATACCGAATTCGATTTTGTAAGGTGGTTCTGGGCATTTCTAGAGCTTTTGCCGTATGCGAAATATTGAATTTGTTTTTCTTCAATGCCGACATAACGTAGCTTGCTTCTACTTCTTCTAAAATTTTCTGCAAAGGCTTTCGCTCCAAACTTTCTTCGTCCCAGAGTCCTTGGGTTGGGCTAGATCCTTGTTGAGATGCTCCCTTAGTTAAATGGTATAAAAACCCGGCGATCTTGTCTTCTTTTTCTAAGCTTGTGATTCTAACTTGGCAGTCTGCTTCTTTCCAATAAGACTGCAAATTGATTTTGCCTGAGAGAGCCTTGACTTCCATTTCGTTTTCGGTTAAATGCTTTGCCATTAAATCTCTGTTTAATTCTTTCAAAACTCTTTCGGCAATGGCAAGAGAGTTTTTGAAAATAGGAAGCGTTAAGAACTTAGTTTCAAATGCTTCGTTATAGAAAAGAGTGCTCCCCATCAAATCAGAGGAATAGAGACCATCTGGAAAATTGGCAAGGATCAGTTCCATATACCATTGGATAGGTTCTTTGGACTGTCTAGCTTTGTCCTTTTGGTTGAGTAGTTCTTCAACCTTTGTTTCTTTTTTTGGTTTTGGCTCTAACTTGGAAAACTCTGCTAAAAAACGTGGCTTGTCCCAAAGTCCGATTCGTTCTCCAGTTGAATTTAATACAGGGATACGGGGATTGTCTTTGAAGTAATTGAGAACCGACTCGTTTAAGGTTTTTTCCAATAGAAAATCGGGAATGGTTTCGTATTCCGAGGTTTTTCCTGAAGTGTCAGCGGCTTCTTGGGAGACTTTTATTTTTGCAATCAGACCGACCAGGTTCCCTTCCCCATCGACGACGGGAAGATGGCTCGCTTTGGTTAGCATAAACTGTTTGAACAGCGAATCGATCTTCATTGGAAACGAGTTTCAACTCGAACCCGCCACTGAAAATCTAAATTTTATTTTTGATTGAGTGAAGTTGCCTTGCCTTTGGAAGCTTTTTGCCAGAGGGGCTCTACCCATACACTAGCGGCAGTTTGGTAAGTTTCTTTTGGCTGAATATCTAGGACTTTGTAGGAAAGTAAAGAATAGGAAATGGCTCGTTTGTATTGCTGTAAAGATAAGAAATAATTTCCAGATTGAAAGGATCTCTTTGCTTGCTCGTTTTCTCCCTTGGCTAGGAGCAAGTAGCGCAAAGAACGGTCTCGCCGTTCGGGTGTCCAAGCTGGATCTTTGACTTTCAAATGCTCAATGGCTTCTTTGGTTTCAGCCATTGCTCCGCGATACGCTTCTTCTGAAATATCTTCCATAGTCAAACTGAGCTTTCTGGCATGATAGGTGATTTCCCCCTCAGCCAAACTCATCGTTTTTTCAAGTTTCACGCGTTCAGATTCGCGATAGGCTTCATCTGTTTCGGCTTGGACGGACTTTAAAGAGTTTTTGCTGGGTTCTTCTGTTAAAGAAAATAGCTCTCTGATTTCAAAAATCAAATGGATTCTTTGGTCAAAGAGCTTCTTTCTTTCTCGGTAAGAAAGAGTGGTTCCCGCTACTAGAGCCGTAACGGAAGTTAAGACTATTAGAAATGCAAGAACCCTTCTCATGACTACTTATCCTTGATAGGAGGCAATTTTGGATCGTAAATCGGCTTACCTGTCTCATCGAACCTTGGAACGCTTGGGATTGACTCGCGTTTTGCCCCTTCCGTTTCTTTGATTTGGAAGTTAGCTTCGTGCAACAAATCCAACCGTTTCGCAGTGATGATCCAATAATTATCGTCATGTTGCTCTAAAAGATCAAGTTGTCTTGTCTCAGGGCTGTTAGGGAATTTGACCATTCTGTCTAGTTTCTTGTTGTCTATCAGGTAAATCAAAGCTTCTCGCGTTTTATCATACGCTCTTCTCTTTTCCTCAGACTTTGCTTCTTTTATATCATCTAATGATCGGTATTGGTATTCGGACTTTTCATCAATTGGAGTTTTTGAATAGACCATGGCGAGAATGGCAAATCTCTTGGCTCGTCGTAAGGTGCTGATGCCTTCTCCGAAAAGCTTCAATTTGTATCGAAACTGATGAGGAGATGAATTTTGTCCAATGGTCAAATGATCTTCGCCTACTCTCAAGTCTCTAAATCCAAAACGAAGTAGAGATTTTGCGATTTCATCGTCGGAACGAATGATGGAAGGTGCGGCTGTCTCAAGTAAGGTTTTTGTATCTTCAATGTACTTGATCAAAACCTTTTCAAAAATGTCTTTCAACTCACCTTGGGCTCCACGCAACTGGCGGAATGCAAATGCATAATTGCTTTGCAAATACCAAAGATTTCCACTAAAATCCGTTTGGTTTGCCGATTGGATCATTCGAAAATATTCGCTGTCCAAATTCTTTTTGGGTTCCACGGGCAGGGCACCTGGAGCAGGCGGAATAGCCGCCGCAGGATCGTCTTCTTGTGGAGGAGCCAAATTGCTCAAACAGACATTGATAAAATTCAGATTTTCTTTGTTCTCAGAAATCAAAATTCCGAGATTCGTTTGGTCCGGAGATACTGCACTCAAGTGCGAAATATGCAACCCCGCCAATGCAATAAAAAGAATACTTTTCCATTTTCCCATAGCTCTACCTTGTTTTATTTATCGGAGCTACGGAAAAATCGGAGGATTTTTTTTACAATTTTTGGATTCTTTCTATTGCGGAGAGAACGTCCTCCCGTTTCCCAAAGGCTGAGAGTCGAAAATACCCTTCCCCTGCTGGCCCAAATCCAGAACCGGGAGTTCCCACCACCTGCACTTTTTGCAAAAGCTCATCAAAGAAATCCCAAGATTTTAAGTTTCTAGGGGTTTTTAACCAGATATAGGGTGCGTTTTCCCCACCAAATACGGAGTATCCAGCCTTTCGAAGTCCATCCCGCATCAACTGAGCATTGGTCATATAATACATGATCTGTTCACCAATCTCTTTTTGACCGGATTCAGAAAAAATAGCCTCGGCACCTTTTTGGGTCACATAGGATACTCCATTGAACTTTGTCGTATGACGACGGTTCCAGAGAGAGTTGAGCGAGATGGATTCACCCGACTTTGTTTTTCCGGTTAGCTCCTTTGGAATTACCAAGTAAGCACAACGAATTCCAGTAAAGCCCGCAGTCTTGGAAAAAGAGCGGAACTCGATTGCCACTTCCTTTGCTCCAGGAATCTCGTAGATCGACTTTGGAATGCTTGGATCTTGGATAAAGGCTTCATAGGCTGAATCATAAAAAATGATGGATCCTTTTTCTCGAGCGAAGTTTACCCATTCTGTCAATCGAGCCTTTGAAGCAACCATGCCAGTAGGATTGTTCGGATAACATAGATAAATGATGTCCACTTTTTCTTTTGGGAAGTCTGGTTCAAATTGATTTGCTTCCAATGCGGGCATATAAACTATATTTGCGTATCTGCCGTCGGAGTTTGCTTCCCCAGTACGTCCAGCCATAACATTTGTGTCCACATACACGGGATATACGGGATCGACTACCGCTATCTTATTGTCCAAAGCGAATATCTCTTGGATGTTTCCAGAATCGCACTTAGATCCATCTGAAATAAAAACTTCATCTGTCCCAAGGCTCACTCCTCTCTTTTTGTAATCGTGATCTATGATTTTCTGGATCAGAAAGTCATAGCCTTGTTCTGGACCGTATCCATGGAATCCAGACTCCGTTCCCATCTCAGTCGCCGCAGATATCATAGCATTTACGATAGAGGGTGCTAGAGGCCGAGTCACATCTCCAATCCCCAAACGTATGACTTTTTGGTTTGGATTTGCTTCTGCATAAGCTCGGACTCTACGTCCTATTTCTGGAAACAAATACCCAGCTTTTAGTTTTAAGTAATTTTCGTTTACGAATGCCATATTTTTCTCCTTTTAGGCTATCCTTGGAATCTTTGTTCGGAAAAAGGAACTCCGAGACAGAGGCAAAGCAAAGTCATTCGAACCACTACTCCGTACTTTGCCTGTCGAAAATAAGCGGCATTCGGTAAATCATCTACATCTGTTGATAGCTCGTTCACTCTAGGCAACGGATGTAAAATGGTAGTTTGTCGTTTGGATGCTAATACCAGTTCTTTGTTCACTTTATAAATGTCTTTTAATTTTTCGTATTCCCTGTGGTCAGGAAAACGTTCTTCTTGGATTCGAGTAACGTATGCCACATCTGACTCCCAAAAAGCTTTGATGTCTGTTGTTTCTTCCCAGGTCATAGGGTAACCGTTTAGGTTTTTTTTGTAAGAGTCTGGGAGTTTAAGCTCTTCTGGAGAAATCAAATAGAGATGAACTTTGTAATGGCGGAGCAAATTGATTAAGGAATGGATCGTTCGTCCATACTTTAAGTCCCCAATAAATGCGATGTTCAATCCTTCTATGTTCTTTTTCTCTGAAACGATAGTATACAAATCCAAAAGTGCTTGTGTTGGGTGTTGTCCTGCCCCATCTCCAGCGTTGATAACCGGAATACTAACGGCACCGGCGGCTATTCGGGATGATCCTTCGACTGGATGACGTATAACAGCAATATCTGCGTAAGCCTCGATCATCTTCATGGTGTCATAAAGCGTTTCTCCCTTTGAAATAGAAGAAAATTGGAATCCCACAGTGGAAATCAATCGACCACCTAATCTTTCCATTGCCGCTTCAAAACTCAGCCTTGTTCGAGTGGATGCTTCAAAAAACAGAGAAGCCAAGAGTTTTCCTTTTAAAATTCCAAAAGCTTTGCCAGACTCGTGCAGACCTTGCATGAGAGTTGTTTTTTCAAGTATGTAGTCCAAATCTTCTTTGGAGAACTGCATGGTATCTAAAATGTTTTTGTGGATGGTATAGGGCATGTTTCGTTTTCTATAGCATTTTTAGATCGAAGAAATCGCAAAGAATATTTTCTTGGGTGCATGTCCCTAGATATTGATTCCAAACTGCGTTCCATGGATCTCGTCACACAACATTTGGTCCAGCCAGATGATCTGAACTACCACAACAACCTCTTTGGTGGGCAACTCCTTTCTTGGATTGATGAAGGTGTAGCCATGTTTGTTATGACCAAAATTCGTTATACGAATATTGTCACTGTCAGTATGGCAAATGTTGCGTTTCGGTCTCCAGGCAAAGCTGGGGACATTATTCAGATTTACGGTAAGATAGCGAAAACAGGACGTTCCTCAGTCACAGCTTTGACCATTGCCATCACAAACAACCCTGAAACAGGTGTCCGAAAAGAAGTGATTGAGAGCGAAATAACGTATGTTTGCTTGGGATCCAATGGAAAACCAATCCCCTACTTCGAAACCTTTACCCTTCCCACTTAGTAAAAAGATTGTGCTCAATTCCTAAAAGACCAAAGATCCTACCGGCAATAAAATCACCCAGATCATCTAAGGTCTTTGGCATCTGATAAAAACCCGGACTTGCAGGTAAAATGATCCCACCTGCTTCGTCCAAAGAAAGCATATTTCTAAGATGCACACGATTGTAAGGAGTTTCCCTAGGAACAACGATTAGCTTTCGCCTTTCTTTTAAAGTAACATCGGCACATCTTTCTATGAGATTGTCTGTCAAACCATGGGTTATGGAAGCCACAGTTTTCATACTGCAAGGGACTATCACCATGGCATCCCATTGATTGGATCCGCTAGCAATGTCGGAACCAATATCAGCAAACGAGCGTATCTGGAAATTGTGTTGAACCTTTGGGTTCCAAGTAGAGTTTACAAAATCTAAAATGTCTTGCGGTTTGGACACTGGTCTTGCGTATTCTTCAGAGAAAACACGAAGACTGGGTGGGCTAACTACAAGATACGATTCCCCAGAGATTTCAGAAAGGGCTCTAAGAAACCGAGCCGCATAAATGGAACCGCTCGCCCCAGCAAGAGCGACAATAAGTTTCAATGGAAGGAGATTCCTTCAGAGAGTTTGATTAGGATCTCATTCCACTTATCTATAAAAATACCGACGAACAAAACTACACTGATCCATGAGTTGATTTGGTAAAATTGCAAAGGAAGTTCTTGCTTGGAATGTGAAAAAGAAAGTCTATGCTCATAATAAAGTAAGCCCGTGATGATAGTAAGAGTGAAATAGTACAGTCCGCCTAATAATGCCTGACTTCCTGCAAGAACAAAACTCAACATAGCTAAAATATGAAGCAATGCCGAGATGACTCTCGCTTTGTTTTCTCCAAAAAAAACGGGAATAGAATACAAACCCTGCTTGGAATCGAAGTCTTTGTCTTGGAGAGCATACAAAATGTCAAAAGCGGCTATATGAAAGAGTAGGCCAATCGAGAAAAGGATAGGAACAAGAGTCAGGTTTTCCGTAACTGCGATCCATGCCCCAAGTGGAGCGAGACCAATGGCTAGACCCAAAACCAAATGACAAAACAGAGTGAATCGTTTTGTCAGGGAATAGAGAAAGAGCAAGAATAGAGCAGGAAAGGACAATAAAAAAGCTAAGGGGTTCACTAAGTAAGAAGAAAAGATAAAAATAAAAGAGCTGACTATGATGAACATAAGAGCCGCAAGTTTACTTACTTTGCCAGAAGGGATTTCTCTGTTTTCTGTTCTGGGATTCAAAAGATCTATTTCAGAATCTACATAACGGTTAAACCCCATTGCCGCACTACGGGCGCTAAACATACAAACAGAACAAAGAACTGCCAGCCGAATTAAATCTCTCGTATCTAAAGAAGACTCTAAGTAGGCTAAAAGAAAGGAAAGGCCCGCAAATGGGAGGGCAAACAGTGTATGTGAGAATTTGATCATTCGTCCGTAAGCTAAAAGAGCATTCCAAATAGGCATTTGCAGGTTTCTCTCTGTAATCCTTAGACCCAATGGGCAAAATTTCGTTCATGGACTTCTATTTTTCCTCCGTATCTTTAAACAGAGATGGCGTATCCAAACAAGGTTTCTCCTTTGTATTTTCTGGTTTTGTTCACTATCCCGTTCTACTTCCCAGTTCTTTCTCTTCTATTTTCGCATCCCGCTCAAACTGACAGACAGATTCGGTTTCTCTACCATTGCGGAGAAAACGCTCATACAAAGCCTGATTCAGAAGGTAGAGGTGGCATTAGCAGTCTTGTTCAATATGTCCAATCCTCGGAAGAGAACCTTGTTTTGCAAAAAGGAAGAACCTATTTTCTTTTTCCTTTTTCAGGAAAGCAAAATGAAAAGCTAAAAACTTTGGCCTACCAAGGGATTTGGGAACAAGCAGAAAAGCCTCTATTCCTCGTAGATTCTAAGTTTGGTGATATTAGATTAGGAATCACAAAAGACACCCTTTTCCAAAAGGATAAGGATTATTCGGAATACGATTCCATTTTGCTCTTTAGCGAATCGCCAGAACCAAGCATGGACTTTCCTGCAAACCCTGATCTCCCTTTCTTCATCATTCGCAAAGAAAACAAAACGGCAAAGCTTACCTTTTTAGGTTCAGTGCATTCCTTATACTGTCCCACCGAATACGGAAAGTTGGGTGAGCTGGATCTAACATTTCGAGGAAGAAATTTGATTCGTTACCATGGAAGGGAAGTTTCTTTGAATCTCCCTGATAGAAATCGATCTTGGATACCTAAATCTGAATCTGTTGAAGAAGAAGGATTGCCTTCACCCAAACCAATAGATTTAGCTATGAAGAAACCTGAGAAGAAGGACAAAGAGACTGCAAAAGGCAAGAAGAGCATTCAGGAGTTCGTGCCTTACAGTTACGTCGACCGTGAAATATTAGGTACAGAGACAGGTTTCTCCAAGACTCCTTCGGGACAAGCTCCATAACTTCTCTTTCTATTTTGATTGGATCACTGGATGCAGTCAATCCTAGTCTTTTTGTTAGGCGTTTAACATGAGTGTCTACGACAAAGCCCTCATTTTTCTGATACAATTCACTGATGACGACATTCGCAGTCTTTCTCCCAAAACCAGGGAGTTTTATTGCTTCTTCTAGCTCATCCGGAATTTTTCCTCCAAATTCGTTTAAAACCATTTTTGCAAATCCTTGGATGGACTTTGCTTTGTTTTTATAGAAACCAGTTGAGAAGATTTTCTCTTCAATGGTGGGCAGACTTGCGTTGGCAAAACTTTCTAAGTCCGGAAAGGCTTGGAAGAGCTCGGGCGTGACTTGGTTGACTCTTTCGTCCGTGCATTGTGCACTTAGGATAACAGCAATCGCTAGTTCGTGTGGTTTTTTGTAATGGAGAGGTGTTTCTGGAGTGCCGAACTCAGCCTCTAACAATGAATAAATGCTAGAAGCTTGTTCTTTCTTTTGGGCTT
>JAIXRB010000087.1 GCA_027485405.1 Leptospiraceae bacterium
CCCACAAAATGAGTTGTGATCTAAATTGTTAATATCATCTAAATAAACTTTGACGTATGGCAAGTAAGAGTCAGGTTCGAATTTAAAAATTTTCAAAGCATTCTTTGTGCTCGAATAGTAATCCAGGTCTAAGGAAACGAAACCAATCGGTATATTCTTATTTTTTTCTGATTGGAATATTGAGACGGTCTTAGCAATATCTCCCCAATAAATTTTTATATTACTTGGCAAATTTTTCTCGAGAAATTCTTTTTTCACTGGCTTAAAATCACCTTCATAATATTTTTCCGGATGATCACGATAATCTAGGGCTGGTGGCATTCCCTCACCTGTATCGAATCCAATTATTTTAAAACTAATTCCATAGGAATCACTAATTGACTCACAAATACTGTGCATGTTCATGATTCCGGCCCCTGATGCCACTCCAAATTCAATAATGTAAATTTCCTTATATCCAAGTGCTATAGCTAACTCAGCAGCTTCCAAAATAGAAAAAGCATAAGGTTGACGAGGTATCAAATCGTATTTAATTTTTGATGAAATTGATCCAAAAATTAATACAAAAAATGATACAATATTATAAAATACTGGCTCTCCTAATCTCTCTATATAAAATCTCTTTAGTATTCGAATTGAAAAAAACTTTTTATATAGTTTGTTTTTCAAGAATGTCATTTTAAACTCCTAAATGATCCCTTGCCACAATGCTATGCAGAAAGGAAAAAGACTGATCGGCACATTTGATCCAAGAATAATTCTTGGCTTTCTCATGAACTTGACAAGCATATCGAAAACGCAACTCATGGTCTAACAAAAGTTTTTCTATAGCGGTAGAAATATCTTTAGAATCTTCAGGGTCAAAAAAAACTGCAGAGTCTCCCAGTAGTTCAGACATCGCCGAAAGCTTTGAACAAGCAATTGGTAAACTAGATGCCATTGCTTCTGTGACGATTTGCCCGAAAGTTTCACAGGAAGAAGCAAACAAGAAAATATCCGCTTCAGTGTATTTTTGTTCTACTTCCTGATAAGTCACGTTATTATAGTATTTTATAAACTGATTTTCTAAATCTATCTCTCGTACCGATTGACTAAATTTCCGAAAAGCTTCCTTTTCATCCGCAGATCCAACGAAGGTTATTGTAATTGGGTAATTTTTTTGCTTTAATAATCCAATAGCCTTTACAACATTCCATTGGTGTTTATATTCTCCGATAAAAGATACATATAATATTTTAGCTGGATTTTCATTAGTGAATTCTTTAAATTCCTTTTGAGGTCGAGGAGACTTGTAAAAGATAGGATTAATTCCATGATTTATAATTGTTGTTTTTTCTAATGGAATAGAAAACTGTTCTAAAACCCTTCTCCTGGCAAATTCTGTCAAAAAGATAATTCCTTGAGCTCTTTGAAAAGTGCTGGACTGAATAAATCTGAGTAAAACTAATCGCAATGAATTTTTTGTGAATGCATACCTTTTGATTTCTTTAATCTCAAAAGGCAATAAGTTTTGGCTCATAGTAACAAAAGGTCTAAATCTTCCGGAAAAACTACCCCCCGGAAGAAATAAAAGACTACAACCAGATTCCTTAGCTAACTTACTTAGTTTAAATTTTTGCCAAAAAGCTCGATAATAAAGCGATCTATCTAGTTCAGAAACTATTTTTTTTTCCAGCCAGGCTCGAGGTTCAATTTTAGAAAGAGCCTGTGCCCCTCCCCAAACTATTACTTTAGAAAAGCCAAAATTATTCGGAGAAGCGGCGGCAAGGAGTTCAACTAAATGAGTGAGACCGCCTCCTCCTCTTATATTTGAAGCGTCAATACCCAAAACAAGGTTAAAGATCATTCTTTGCTAATACAATCAAAGTGTCGCCTCCCATTATTCGCACTCCTATATCTCTTGAAATCGTGAATAAAAGTTTTCTAGGAATTGAAGCTATTTTTGTTAAAAGATTTCTATTCGGGGAAAACAATGAAGCTCCAGTATAATTCCATTGAAGAATTTCGTAACCACAATCCCTCAATGTTTCTAGAGCAAGGTCTTTTGTGTAATAATGAAGATGTCCAACTTTTCTTCTTACTTTTAATAAAGGATATCCACGGATTACGGAAACTGCACTTAAATCTAAAGGTATGTGAAAAATAAAAAATCTAGCAGATTTTCGAAAAGTCTCTAAAAAAGTAAAAGGGGCACGAACGTGCTCGAAAACATCTAAAAGCAATAGAATATCAAATTCCTTTTTTTTAATTGAAGAAAAATTGCCCAATTGAAATGAAATTCTCTCTTTAACATCTTGATCTAAAAGGTGTTCGTTCCAAAACTTTACAAGCTGAGGCGCAATATCAAAACCTAAAAAAAATGAGTCTTTGTAAGTTTTGCTCAATGCTACTAGAATATCTCCCGAACCACAACCAACTTCGCAGATTTTTTCGTGGGGAACATTATTGCTCTTAATAATGGTTTCCACTAAACTTGATTTCCAAACAGCGTCTTTTCTATCCCAATCCGGATTATCATCCAAATATGATCCGTCTATGTATCTTTTTTCAATTTTGGTTTGAGTAGTCTTCATTTTTTTACCGAATCTCTTCTGCTATATCTACTTTAAAAATAAAAAATACTAAAGCAGATATCCCTCCGTAAAAAAGTCCAAAGGAATAACCGAGATTTCGATACCTGAGCTTAATTATATTTTTAAAAAATGCTCCAACTACGTTGGCTAACAATGCAATTAACCATGCCGTTATTGAAAGTTTAACATTTTGACTTACAAATAAAAATAACCAGTAGGCTAGTACCTTTCCCCTATAAAAATTCAATGAAAAAGACATTTGAGGTAATGATATATCATCATGTAAAACTTTCGCTTCTGATGAAACAAAGAGATTGAATTCCTGACTGATTGGATAACTAAATATTAAATCTTCACAAGGTGCCCACTTAGCATCTATATTCTTTGCATGAATCTTTTCGAGAATAATATCTTGCTTCCAGACCGTAGCTCCCCCATTTAACCAGTCAGATTGAATATCTTTTTCAATATTTGATATCTGGGTTACCAGTCCACTTTTCAATACTCTTCCCGGATGTTCTGAGGAACTATAGAATAAAGCCAAAAATAAACTTGATTTGTGCTTTTTTAAATTTGTTATGTTAAATCCAACCCCAGCTGTCCGAATGTCCTTGGTATTCCAAAAAGCAATTAATTTCTCTATGGCATCAACTTCTAAGATGATATCATCATCCAAGGTGGCAACCAATTTGGTTCTACTATCCAACCTTGAAACTCCCAATTTTCTTTGCCTTATTTGACCTGATAGCTCACTATGGTAGTATTCGATGGGCAATAGAACCTTGTAATTTAATACTAAACTTTCTATATTCTGGCCACTCCCCACAACGATGATTCTTCCTACTTTCTGGGTTTGCTCAGAAAGACTCTTTAGTAGGTTTACTATTTTATGAGGGCGATCTTTAGTAGGCGTTATGACGCAAATGTCGGTGGACGTAAAAGAATTTATCATTGCAAAAGTTCCAAGGCAAGTTGCCTGAGTTCTGATTTCTGATAGGGTCGCATATAATTTAAGATATAATCTTGTGCTAAGGATTTCTGTTTCTGGAAATCCTCATTTCCTAGTTTTTGAAAAAAATCTATCCCGCTTAGCAATTCTTCAGAATTTGTAAACTCCTGTTTGAAATTTGGAGACTCTACTAATGGGTCATCAGATTCCCACCAGTCATCTTTGTATCTCAAAAGCGGAATTCCCATATATGCTGCATAGAGAGCTGAAGTAGTTCCTTTGTAAATCACCAAATCCGCCATTGATAAATCTTCTTCTAATGTCTTATTCTTCCTTATGGATAGTTTGTTGAAAAATTTGTGATTCCGAATATCTTTAAATGCTTTGTGCTCAATGGGAAAGACAGGATGACAACGTATACTTAAACTATATTCAAGATTACCTAGAGCCTCGAGGACAATGGATAGAAAATTCGGCATTGTATCCAAACCTTCTAGTAGAACAAGAATATTAGGAAATTGAGAAGGACGATCCTTTTTTTGCGCTATAGAATATAGATTCGGACCTCGTAAATCAAAACCAACTCTTATCTTTGTAGAATTATAGTTACCTCTTTGAAGTAGAACTTTTTTTGCAACTGAACCGGTTAATAACAATTCATCAGGGCTAGGCTTCAAAATCCATTCATCGTTTATTAAACTATATTTTTTATGAGAATTAAGAATGGCGCAATGCAGATATCCAATTTGTTTTTCAATTATGTCCTTATTGCGATTGCATGCAGAATTTAAGGCTCGCTCCCACCAATTGTTCTCATACGTATGAAACACATGTTTCGGTTTTCTGTGTTTCAACATTTTATCAAAACATGTTTCGTAGATTAGTCCCCAAAAGATATTTGAAAATTTTATTTTAATCTCTGCACAAATTAATTTTTTTAAAAAATTCTCCAATTTATTCTCTGGTTCTGGCATTGAGTAAGAAAAAAAAATAAAACGAAACATTTTTGGAAAAATCAAACTGAATTCCATTATTTCTAGAAATGCTAAAAGATTGCAGACACAATAGTTACCCTGCTTGTATATTTCAGATTTGAATAAAATAGTTGGGTCTAGCGGACCATATACTTCAACATTTTTTCCTTGGCCAACGAATAGAGTCGGTAGTTCTCCGAAATAATGATTCCATACTTCTCCCTCCTTAAACCTAATAGGCAAGTCGTGAATGGGATGTACAAATGCGATATCAGAGAGATTTGGTTTTTGCTGATTCGTTGTTTTATTAAAGAGAATGAATAAAAATATTCGAAAACTATTTTTTAAGATAATTCCAATATTTCGAATGAAATGATAGTTTTTATAAAAAGAATAATAGAATTCTGGTCGAAGGAAAAACTTTGAAGCTACACTTTCATTCTTGGTCTCTATAAACCTTTGTTGAACGAATGAACCTAATCGTTCTCTTGAGGATGATGGAATGTACCACCATTCATTTTTCTTTGAAAACTTTTTATTACATTTATAAATATAAGCATCATAGATTTTTCTTTTATTTAGGAGCTCAGCATTTTCCATAAGAAAGAAAAAATCTAATTCTTTGAAACAACCTTTACTTGCTCAAGATACTTTCGTTGCTCCTCGTTTCTTAACACCCTCAACACCTCTTCCACTTCCCCTGGTTCGTTGATTGAAGGTAGCGTATGGTCAAAGTTGACGGATCTCAAAACAAATTCATTCTCAATAATTCGCATTTGTTCTATAAATTCTACGGTTTCAAAATCCGCAGAAGGCATTGAAGATATTTTTAGTAAAAAATCTTTCGTATACCCTATGATCCCTAAGACTTTTCGAATATTCTTTATTGAATCCTCAAATTTCCCATAAGCTGGCGATCTTCGAAAACAAAAAAGTATTCGGCTTGATTGGTTCACGAAACATTTCACAAAGGAATGCCGATCCAATTCACTTGGATCTTCAATTGGCCCAGTTGCATTCCAACTTAAAGTATCCGAATCATCACTTTTAATTGAATTTGAAAAATAAACTAGGTCCTCTGGGAGAAGTAACGGCTCATCGGCTTGTAAAAGCACTACGTGGGAGCATTCCACATGTTCCACTGCTTCGGCCACCCGGCTTGTTCCGTTTCTGTGAGTATTAGCTGTTCGAATTACTTTACCCCCATACTTTTTTATTAAATCATCTATTTCATCGTCGCAAGTGGCAACTATGACTTCAGAGAATGCACCAGAAAGAACGGCCCTTCTTCGAACGTGTTCTATCATAGGTAGACCATGAATTTCAAACATTACTTTTCTTGGAAAACGAACTGAGGCAAGGTGAGCTGGAATGAATGCGACAATCTTTTTCATTGAGGAAAAACCCCGCAATCTACATTGATATTTTGCCCCGTAATAGCACTGGCTCCTTCTGATGCAAGGAAAACGCACATATCACCAACCTCTTTGGAAGTTGGCATTCGTCCTAGTGCCGAATTCCCTTTCGTAAAATCTGCGATAAATTGCTCTGGTTCCCCCTTTGCTGGAGAGTATTCCTCCATAAGAGCTTCTCTTAGTCCATCCGTGAGTATCAGCACTGGGCATAACCCATTCACCCTAATTCCCCTCGGACCAAGTTCCTTGGCTAGAGATTGTGTTAATCCATTCATCGCAAATTTGGAGGCAACATACATAGAATTGTTGGAACTTCCTCTTTTTCCAGCAATGCTTGAAATATTGATAATAGAACCTCCAGAAGCCATGCCAGAGACTGCTGCCTTACAACCCCAAAAAGCTCCTTTTAAATTTGTATTGATTATACTATCAAAAAATGGCTCATCGATTTGTTCGATTGGCTTCCATTGCGAAAAACCAGCATTGTTTACATAGACATCCAGCTTTCCTGTCCATTCCAGTGCAAAATCGACTAATTTTTTGTGATCATTCTCTTTCTGGACATCTATGCCAAAGAATTTGACTTGGTCACCTAATTGAGATAAATCCAAATTTGATCTTGCTCCCACTATAACCTTGTATCCCGAACCTAAAAAAGACTTAGTAATTCCAAGACCAATTCCCTTGTTTCCGCCTGTAATGATTACTGTTTTGGACAAACTCATCTTCCTTTACGAATATTTTCTTTTGGCACGAATGATTTCTGATAATTCGATAGTTTCAAAAAAAATGATTCATCGATGAAATACAATGGGCTTTTGTTTCTCGAAAATTTAGAAAGCGGCATAAAAATCGCAAAGCCTAAATCTCTAAATCCTTCTATAGGTATCGTGGCCCGATGAAGACCTCGCGTA
>JAIXRB010000072.1 GCA_027485405.1 Leptospiraceae bacterium
ACAATGGGACGAGATCAAAGCGAAAGAAAAGTCCCAAAACGGAAACCCCAAATCAGAATCAGTTCTAGATGGAATTCCCAATGCTTTTCCGGCATTTTTGAGATCCCAGAAAATCCAGTCCAAAGCTAGAAAACAAGGATTTGATTGGCAGGACACCGCTGGAATTTATGAAAAATTAGAAGAAGAGATTTTGGAATTAAAGTCCGCAAATTCCTTTGAAAACAAAGAAGAAGAGTTAGGTGACATTTTCTTTGTTTTAGTCAATCTTGCACACCACTTGAAGATTGATCCAGAAACAGCTCTTCGCAAAGCAAATACCAAATTTGAATCTAGGTTTCGAAAGATGGAAATATTCACCAAGGCGGAAAATCGAAGTCTAAAAGAAAACACTTTTGAAGAGTGGGATCGTCTTTGGAACAAGGCGAAGGAATCGTAAGTCATGCAAGAACCTAGTTATCATTTGATTCCAACTGAATCACAATTTAGCCCAGACGATTTCCCTCGCTTAATGGAAATGGCAAAATCAGCTGGAATTTGGTTTTTGGAACAATTTCCGTCCAACGATACAAGTGAAAATTCACCAAACTGGGACTTAGCTGAATCTTGGCCAATTCGATGGAAAACTACGATTTCAGAAGTTGAGCTAGAGTTTGTTGTTTCAGAAATGGGAAGTGTCACTCTCCGACTAGGACAAAGCCTTCGCTATCGACGAAATCCTCCTCCCGTTTTTTACATTAGTTTAGGAAAAACCAAATCAAATGGTTTGCAATGGGAATCACCGGAAAGAGAACCATTGGATTTGGCGTTCTCAAAAACCTTGCTTTTCGAGAAAGTCGAACTCTATAAAAAGTCGAGCGAGTCCCTCTCGCTTTAAAAAAACCTTGAGTTTTCTTGAATTGCAGTTACCTTTATAAGAAGCAGAGGATTTTCCCAAATGGCTAAAACATCTTTAAAATCTCCAAAACGACCCAAAGCGACTGCTAAAGCGGTTACTAAACCCAAATTGATTTCTCCCCAAATCTCTAGCTCTCCAAAATTAGAAAAAGGCAACAAGAACCCTTTTGAATCTCTTTTCCAATCTCAAAAAAAGAAAGCGTTAGAGCTGAGACTATCCACAGCAAATGAGCGCATTCAAAAACTTAAGAAACTGAGAGACATTATCTTATCAAAAAAGACGGAAATTCAATCAGCCCTCTTTTCCGATTTTAGAAAATCGGCGCAAGAAGTGGACTTAACAGAGATTTTGCCAGTGATTGGTGAAATCAATGATTCGATTCGCCACCTAAAAAGTTGGATGAAACCCGTTCGCGTCAAGACGCCTATAACTTTGTTTGGCGCAAAAAGTCAAATCATCTATGAACCAAAAGGTGTTTGCCTTATCATTTCACCCTGGAACTATCCTTTCCACCTAGCTTTTGCACCCATAGCCGCCGCAATCAGTGCAGGAAACACTGTTATTTTAAAACCGTCGGAGTATACGCCAAATACCTCTAAAATAACGACTGAGATCTTACGACTCATTTTCCCAGAAGAAGAAGTTGCCGTTCGGGAAGGTGATGCCGGTGTTTCCCAAGCCCTTTTAGAATTTCCGTTTGACCATATATTTTTTACTGGCTCTACTCCGGTCGGCAAAGTAGTCATGTCTGCGGCGGCAAAGCACCTCACAAGTGTCACCTTAGAGTTGGGTGGGAAGTCTCCCTCATTGATCACAGAAGGTGCTGATTTAAAAGCTACAGCTGAGAAACTCATGTGGGGCAAATTCGTCAATGCTGGCCAAACTTGTGTCGCTCCAGATTACGTTCTGATTCCAAAGAGCCTAGAACCGGAGTTTATCGAAGAATCCAAAAAAGCTCTGGAACGACTTTTCAATAGAGAAGAAAGTCTCTTTGCCCATAACGCAGATTTTTGCCGAATCATCAACGATCGCAATTTCGACAGAGTGAGTTCTTACATCGAATCAGCAGTCCAAGAGGATGATGCAAAGATTGCTGTCGGTGGCAAAGTTGAGTCGGGTCAAAGATTTATCAGTCCCACCATATTGACAGGAGTTAAGCTATCTTCAAAGATCATGCAAGACGAGATTTTTGGGCCATTGCTTCCGGTCATCAACTATGAATCGATAGATGAAGCAATTCAGATAGTAAACGACAAAGACAAGCCCCTTGCTCTCTATATTTTTACTGGATCAAAGAAACAAGCCAACTATATTCTAAAACGTACAAGTTCGGGCGGTGCAGTGATCAATGACGTAATGATTCATTTGGTCAATCCAAATCTTCCGTTTGGTGGAGTAAACCACAGTGGTCATGGTAGTTATCATGGGCACTTTGGATTTAGAGCGTTTTCCCATGAAAGATCTATACTCAAATCACCAAAGTTCTCAATGGCAAAACTCCTCTATCCACCGTACACCAACTTTGTAAAACGTGTGGCGGATTCGACAATGAAGTGGTTTATTTAACTTTCGATTTATAAATTAGGAATTCAAATGGAATATGAAGTGATCATCGGGCTGGAAGTCCATGTCCAGCTCAACACAAACTCAAAAATCTTTTCTACTGGAACCAATGAATTTGGAGGATCACCGAATACGCATATTACCCCTTTGTGTGCGGCTTTGCCAGGAACATTGCCGGTCTTAAACGAAGCGGTTCTAAAAAAGGCAGTATGTGCAGGGCTTGCTCTGGGTTGCGATATCACTAAGTTTACAAAGTTTGACCGTAAAAACTATTTTTACCCTGATTTGCCCAAAGGATATCAAATCTCGCAATACGACAAACCTTATGCGACAAAAGGAGGTTTGTTTGTTAAATGGAAAGGTCAAGAAACTGAAAAATTCATACCGTTGACTCGCATTCACATGGAAGAAGACGCAGGAAAACTAATCCATTCGCATGACCCAGGGCAAAACAAATCCTACGTTGATTACAATCGAGCTGGAACACCTTTGATTGAGATCGTTTCCGAGCCGGACATTCGATCTTCTGAAGAAGCGTATGCGTATTTAAACGAACTCAAGACCTTGCTTCGCTATGTTCAAGTTTCCGATTGCAATATGGAAGAAGGATCACTTCGTTGTGATGCAAATGTGAGCATTCGACCTTTCGGAGAAAAGGATTTTCGAACCAGAGTCGAAATCAAAAATTTAAACTCATTTAAAGCCGTAAAGCAGGCTATAGACTATGAAGTAGAATGGCAAAAAGAAAAATACGCCAAAGGAGAAACATTTCAGCAGATGACCAAGCTTTGGGATGCAACTCTTCTGAAGACAATACCCATGCGAACCAAAGAGATGAGTCATGATTATCGGTATTTTCCAGAGCCAGATCTTCCAGCTATCCAGCTAACGGATTCCTACATTGATGACATCAGACGACATTTACCCGAATTGCCGAGGGCAAAAAAAGAGAGATACATCAAAGAACTTGGGTTGCCTGAGTATGACGCTGAGGTTTTGACTAGCGAAAGAGAGGTAGCTGAGTATTTTGAAAAGGCTTTGCAGATCTCGAAAGATGCCAAAAAAACTTCCAATTGGGTCAAGGACGAAGTTTTAGGAATCGTAAACAAAGAAAACATTTCTATCCAAGAATTCAAAGTCAGTGCCGAAAAAATCGGTAAACTAGTTTTTCTAATCAATTCTGGCGATATAACAGGCAAAATAGCGAAAACAATCTTTGAGGATATGTTAACTTCAGATTCCAGCCCGGAAGAAATCATTGAAGCGAAGGGTTTAAAAGTTGTAAGAGATGACAAAGCTCTTGAAGAGATCGTTGATAGAGTATTAGTTGGTCAACAAGAATCGGTCGATGCATGGAAAAACGGAAAAGACAGAGTTCTGGGAGCAATTGTCGGTGCCGTTATGAAAGAAACCAAAGGGAAAGCTGATCCAAAGATGGTCAATGATCTGATTTTGAAAAAGATCGGACCCTTGGGCGAAAAGAAAAAAACCGAATAGCGCTTTTGGCATATCCAATTACAAAGCTACTCATCGCAAATCGCGGGGAGATCGCCGTTCGAATAATACGAACGGCTAAACGACTGGGAATTGCAACAGTAGCAGTTTACTCCGATCCTGATTCGAATTCTCTTTTTGTTCGCCTTGCTGATGAATCAGTTCCATTAAACGGAATTGAGTCGAAAGACACATATCTAAACCAAAGTAAAATCTTAGAGGCTTGCCGTTTAACGGGTGCCGATGCTGTCCACCCTGGATATGGATTTCTATCGGAAAAAGCAGATTTTGCTGAACTTTTGGAACAGAATAAAATTAGTTTTATAGGTCCATCCTCCGAAAGCATTCGTTCTATGGGAGATAAGATCGGATCTCGAAAGTTAGTTGAGAAATCTGGAGTTCCTGTGATTCCCGGCTATGATAGAGAACTACAGGACAGCGAGACATTTACAAAGGAAGCTAAAAGAATAGGCCTTCCCTTGATGGTAAAAGCAAGTGCAGGGGGTGGGGGCAAAGGGATGCGAAGAGTCGATTCTTTTGACCAACTAGAATCTGCAATCCAAGGTGCAAAAAGAGAAGCTTTGTCCGCCTTTGGTGATGATCGCCTTTTGCTTGAGAAATACATAGAGAATCCTCGTCATATCGAATTTCAAGTATTTGGTGACAGCAAAGGAAAGATCATTCATCTTCATGAAAGAGACTGCTCGCTCCAAAGAAGGCATCAAAAAGTTGTAGAAGAAACTCCAGCTCCCCATTTGCCAAAAGAAGTGAAAGAAAAGATGGCAAAAGCCGCCATTGAAGCCGCTAGGGCAGTGGATTATCTGGGTGCCGGCACTGTCGAATTCATCTATGGCGCTACTGGTGATTTTTATTTTTTAGAAATGAACACAAGACTTCAAGTAGAGCATCCTGTGACAGAAATGACCACTGGTTGGGATTTGGTCGAATGGCAGATCCGAGTTGCACGGGGGGAGCAGTTGCCTGATACACCACCTCAGATCGGGCATGCGATTGAAGTTCGGATTTACGCAGAAGATGCAGACAACGGTTTTTTGCCAGCAATCGGAACCATTGAAAACTTGCATTTTCCTCAAGGAACTGGAATTCGAATTGATTCAGGTATTGAAGAAAAAACTGAAATCAATATGTATTATGACCCTATGTTAGCCAAAGTTATATGCCATGGAGAATCTCGAGCGGAAGCCCTAGCGGTAATGAAACATTTTCTCGAAAAATCCTATATCTTTGGTCTCACCACCAATATATCTTTTTTGCGCAGAGTCGTTGAACACCCTCGTTTCGTATCTGGACATATAACAACTCATCTAATAGCAGAAGAATTGAATTCTCTACAACCAAAGTTTTCTTCTTTAGAAAAAGAAAGAATCGCTACTGAATTAGCGATGCAGAAAAAAGAAGTGAACCCTTGGAAGACTCAAAGTGCTAATTCTTTGTTTTCTACTTCCGACAGCGTCTATTCTATGCATCGCGAAACAGTTTGGGTTCATTGCAACGGAGAAATTTGGCATTATACCTTTAAGCAAAACAGAACCGTCACTAAAGGCATTTTTGAAAATGAAATCAAAAGCCCAATGCCTGGAAAAGTGGTGCAAGTGTTTGCTGAAATCGGAAAGGTCTTTCAAGCTGACGAACCTTTGCTCGTCTTAGAAGCAATGAAGATGGAAAACGTAATCAAAGCTTCTGAAGTTTGTATCGTACGAAGTGTTTTTGTTTCGGTTGGTGATGCAGTGAAGCAAGACGGTATTTTACTGGAGCTAGAAGCAGTTTCCCCTAAAAAAACATAATTTTTCAAAATTATTTGACATTTTAAAATAAAGTAAGACTTTATGACAGTTTCTCGCCAGGATCAGGTACTTTATGACACGATTTTTTGCAGGTTGGCTTTGCCTGCCTTTGGTTTTCTTTTCCATCTCCCTTTTTGCTCAAGCGAAAGAGCCGACTGAATCGGTAGATTCTGATAAACGAGCCCCTAGAGCGGATCTACCTTTCGAGATCTCCGAGAAAAAAAGACTCAGCGAGAGAGACATCAATAACAAAAGAGACGGTGGTTACTTTACAGGTCTTCCATTGATCAACTCCGATCCAAACGTCGGAATCGGATATGGAGCTCGGGTTCTATATTTTTACAATGGCGACAAATCTAGCCCCTTGTTCGAGTATACACCTTACAAATACCGAATTTTTGCTCAGTACTTCAACACAACGCGAAACGCTCCTTATCATTGGGTTAGTCTCGACGCACCTTTTATCATGGATACAAAGTGGAGAGTTCGGGCCGACTTGATCTATGATAGAAATCCGAACACATTGTATTTTGGAATTGGAGAACAAACGCTTCAACCATTGTCTTACATCGAAAGAAATGATCCCACGGGAAGACAAATCAGGAACGCTCCCTTCGACAAGTATGAAGACAACTTAACATACCGAAGACCTGGACAGGCGGGAAACCTTGAAGCTCCCACTGTTAGTGACAACAGATACAACCGATATGATATAGAAAACCCAACTTTTAGTTTTTCGGGAGAGTATTCTTTCCTCGGAGGAACTTTACGAGCTGTTACTGGGGTTCGATTGTCTCGTCAGATCATTCGAACCTACGATGGTCGATGGTATGATGCAAAGTTTGGTGGATCAGATCAGATAGCAGGTGTCCCTCTTGCAATCATTTCACCCGATACATTGACTCCAACTCAACACGGCGAAACTCGTTTGACTCAAGATCAAAAAGATGGGAAAATTTTGGGATTCAATGGGGGTTATACAAATACTCTAAGAGCTGGTATTGTCTATGATACTAGAGACTTTGAGCCAGACCCGAACCGAGGCTTATTCTTAGAATACACTCACGAACGTTCTACCAAGTCCATTGGCTCAAACTACGAATTCAACAAGAACCTTGTATCAGGCCGATTTTTCTTTAGCCCAGTAACCTATTTTACCAAACGACCTCCAGAGCTTTTAGAAAAACTAGTTGTAGCCACTAGGGCCGCTGTCGTCCAAACAAATGGAGATGCACCTTTTTACGAATACAGAAACATGTGGGGAACAGAAACCAACCAAGCTGGTTTAGGTGGACGAACTACCATTAGAGGTTACAAGCAAGATAGATTTGTGGGTCAGACAATGGCTTACGCAAATTTTGAAATCAGATGGAAATTCTGGTCTATCGATGTAGGAAAGAACCACTTTGATTTTCAATTGGTTCCCTTTTACGATGTTGGGCGGGTTTGGGATCAAACATCCAAAATCAATCTCCAAGATTACAAACACTCAAGAGGTATTGGGCTACGAATTCCTTGGAACCAAGCGACTGTTATTTATATGGACTATGCAATATCCCGAGAAGACAGACAATTGTTTATTAACTTCAATCATATTTTTTAGGAACCAAAGATGAAATCAAATTTAACTTATATCTTATTCGGACTAACTCTGTCCGTTTTTATCAATTGCGAAGCCAAACCTGTGGAAGACACATTTGGCTTCTCCCCCGAAGATCAGAATGTGATCGTAGCTGGTGTATTGACAAATTCAATCTTAAGATCCAATCCGGATGGAACAGTTCTGGATCCAGCTTTTGGATTGACTTGGCAAAAATGTTCTGTAGGGCAAGTTTTCCGCGCTACCCAAAACGATTGCCAAGGTGCAACAGCTGGATCAGTTCTAAATCCTTTGGATCCAAATCGATATGGTGCAAGGGAACTAGCTTTCTGCAATTCCAAAACCCATGCTTGCAACCAGGTGACACCGCTTCCACAAGTTCTCATTCCTGTTTCTCAGATTGTCATTTCTGGAGTAAGTGAGGCTTACCAGGTCTGTGCCGATCTAGGTTCCACTTGGCGCGTTCCTACTCTTGCTGAACTCAAACGACTGACTGAAGTAGGGCGCACAGCATTGCTTTCTAACTTTCCTCAAACTCCAGAGGGAGACTATTGGTCATCTTGGTCCAACGAACAGGATCTACCAGGAGAGACTGCCTATGCAATTTCTTTTGACCGGCAGAGCTTTGGGGTTGAGAAAAAAATTCCCAAGACGGAGCGGAATTATGTCCGCTGTGTTCGAAGCAATTGATTTCTAAAATTTTTCTAACCTAGGGGCTTGCTTTTTTTCAAATAAAGATTAAATTATAGAGGAATTGGTCGAAAAATGAAGTAAGACTATGATTTCCTCTGTAGCACAATCCACAGGCTCTCTTGGAAACTCCCAAGACTTGTATAGGGATAGGCGTGTCGCTTACATAGGTCATGGAAAGCTCGAAAGCTCCTCTGAAAATCTTTCTTCTTTGCACGTCATCTCGCATGAATTGGGCCATGCCCAAGAATTCAGAAGCCAAGCTCTCCGCGATCATTCGGAAATTCGCTCTCTTGACGTAAAAATCCATTATGAAAACCGAAATGGCAAATTAGTAGCCGTTAGCGGAGAGACTTCGGTTCTATCAGCTAAGAAAGAAGAAATCGGAGACCGAAAAGAACTTCAACCATATACCAATGGTAAGTCGATGTCAGATTTGTTGAAAGGTGATGGTTCTGCTAAATCAATAGACCCTAGACGAATCAACGAGACAGAAAAAAAAGAAGAACTCGAAAATAAGATCAAAAGCATAGAAGACCTTCTTCAATCAGAAATGAAATTTGATTATCTTCAAAAAAAAGAAGACTCTGCCAAAGAGAAAGTAGGAATGAAAGACCGCCCTGATTTTTATAAAGAAGAAATGATTAGAGAAAAGAAACGTTTAGAAGAGGAAGTTCGATTGCTAAAAATGCAAGAAGAAACTCGCAAAACGTTTGCAATGCTAACTGATATCCAGAGATCTATGCTAGCCAATGTTTTTGGTATGATGCAAATCGGTAGTGAAAACCTATCCCCTGGAACTTTGCTCGAGACTTTTATTTAATCTTAGCTTTAAGTAGATAAGAGTTTTTGGACCGCTTTGTTTTGGTAGATCCAATCTCGCACTGGATTTAAACCTTTTCCTGTCAAAGCAGATGGAAAGAAAATCGGAAAAACGACTCCCGCCTCAGTCATCACGTTCTCCATTTCTTTTCTTCTTTCTGCTAAACTAGATTGATTCAATTTATCAGATTTAGTTCTAATGATTGCGGGATTCATTTTTTTTTGCAAGGCGGTCATCGAAAAATTGAACTCTTCTTCAGGGAAAGGCCTTTGTGCATCACAAAGAATCAAAAGCCCTGAAACTGTTTTTGCCTCATTCAAAAAAGTTTCTAAAATCTGCATCATAGATTTATGTTCTGTTGCAGAGGCTTTCGAATAGCCGAAGCCAGGAAGATCTATGAAAGTCACTTTTGATTTATTTTGAAAGACGTTGATTAATTTAGTTTTGCCTGGTGTTTTGGAAACTTTTGCTAGGTTTTTTCTTCCTGTGATAGCATTTAACAAAGTAGATTTTCCGGAGTTTGATCTTCCAAGAAATGCGAAGGAAGGAGTATCGGGTAAGTCTTTTACTTCTACCGTTGAAAACTGATATTGAAAGTCTTGGAAAAAAGCTTCATGTTGAAACTCATGTTGTGTATTCATAAATTCGTAACTGCACAAGCTTCTGCAACTTTCCAACCATCCATTGCCGCCGAGATAATCCCTCCCGCATAACCAGCACCTTCACCACAAGGATAAAGGCCTTTTACTTCCGTATGTTGCAAAGTGATAGGATCTCTCGGAATGTGAACAGGAGAAGATGTCCTGGTTTCAGGTGCATGGACAATCGCTGAATCGCTGATATATCCCTTTCTAGTTTTTTCAAACTCTAAAAATCCTTTTTGAAGTGTTGTATAAATAAATTTAGGTAGAACATTTCCTAATTCTACAGATTGAATTCCTGGAGGATAGGATGTTTTTGGAAGATCTGCGGATTGTTTTCCTGAGACGAAATCAGAGAGACGTTGGGCGGGTGCTTTTCCAGAACCATCCGTAGCCTTCCAAGCCCGCTTTTCGATGGATTCTTGAAATTTCATTGCCGCAAGTGGCCCAAACTCTTCAAATTCGATAAAATCTTCCAGTTTTAACTCGACTACGATGCCTGAGTTTGCCGTAGACCGAGACCGACTTGAGGCTGACCATCCATTTGTAACTATTTGTTCGGGTTGCGTCGCACAAGGAGCGATCACTCCACCTGGACACATGCAAAAGGAATAAACCCCTCTATTTTCAATTTGTTTGACCAACGAATATTCAGCAGGTGGTAAGAACTTTCCTCTTTCAGTCGTATGATATTGCATTGAATCTACGTAAGATTGAGGGTGTTCTACTCTGACTCCTATCGCCAAGGGTTTAAGATTGATTTGAATTCCTTTTTTGTTTAAGAGTTCAAAGATGTCTCTAGCACTATGCCCCGTCGCAAGAATTAGATTGTTCGTTACAATCTGCTTTCCTTCTAAAGTTTCAACAGCTTGGACCATCCCTTGGTCCAAATTGAAATTAGTAACTCTAGTTCCAAAGTGAACCTCTCCCCCGTTCTCCAAAATAAACTCGCGCATGTTTCGAATGATTCCAGGCAATAGATTGGTCCCAATATGAGGATGAGCTTCGATAAGAATATCGCGCTTGGCTCCAAAGCGGACAAAATACTCTAAAATCTTTTGGACGTTTCCTCTTTTGTGGGAGCGAGTATAAAGCTTTCCATCGGAATAGGTGCCAGCTCCTCCTTCCCCAAAACAATAGTTTGAGTCCAAATTGACTCGGTTATGAACATTGATACCTTGAAGATCCGTAACTCTATCTTTTACGTTTTTCCCTCTTTCTAAAATTATTGGCTTAATCCCCAATTCTATCAATCGGATAGCTGAAAAAAGTCCAGCGGGACCCATTCCTACCACAACTACGGATTTGGATTGGTTTACATTTTTTACTTGGGGGAACTGAGTTTCTGTTAACTGGAAATTTTCATTTTGATAAACAGCCAGGGTCAATTCATATTGGACTAGTTTTTGCCTAGCATCGATGGACTTATGCAAAACCTCTATATGAGTAATTTCATTTTTTGGAATGCTTAGTTTTCGACTTACCGAAGCTTTGAGTTTTTTTTCATCGCCCCAGATTTCTGGAAGAACTCTAATTCTGATTTGATGGATCAAAGGATTAGAGAAGCACAGCTTGCAGTTTTTGATCAATCATTTGAAAAATTACAGTAGTCTCTCCGGGTTTCACAGCATCATCGGTTTTGACTTCTTCTCCATTTTTTTCGTACAGGTTCGTTAGCTTCATTTTTCCAGACGCAGTTTTGGAGAGAACTAAAACATAAGGTGGCTTTTTTGAGCCTCCAGGATTGAAATAGACTGTCGTTGAAGAGAGTATAGTTGCCGATTCATTTTCGGTAACCAGAGGATCTGCAACAGATAATTGTTTAAGCTTTCTCGCGGGAATTGGTTTTCTCGGATTTTGGTCCAAAGTGAATAAAACCACTGTATTGATGCTATCGATTCCCCCGTTCCCACTCAATAAGGCGTTAGTCGGATTTGACTTTCGAACCAAAACTGGGTTCACTGCCAAGCCATACTGACTTAGAATATCGATCAATCCCGTTGCTCCCGATAGAGACATTGCCGCTTGGTAGTTTAGGATTCCGCCTCCAGAGTTGATAGGGATACTTTTTTCTCCATTGGGGATCTCTCCAATTTCCAATCCTTTTGCAACATCTTTCGGGTTGGTTCCAAA
Organism: Leptospiraceae bacterium; assembly: GCA_027485405.1. Classification (GTDB taxonomy): domain Bacteria; phylum Spirochaetota; class Leptospiria; order Leptospirales; family Leptospiraceae; genus Leptospira_A. The sequence goes on from JAIXRB010000072.1 coordinate 11,645, forward strand.
ATACTGGCTCGCTTGTGTTATGATCATACCAGGAAAGCAATCATAGATCCAAGCGTATTCAATACTGGAGCGAGTCATTCCAGCCATCGAAAAAGCTCGTTCGGCGGCAAGGCCTGCCGGGCTCATCATATCATTTTTTAAATAAAAGAACTCTGTATGTGCGCTTTGGCCAGCTCCCGCTATAAATAGAGAAGGTGCTCTGGATTTTAGAACTCCCGCAGATTCCAATTCCCGTTTTTTTTGCTCTGAAGTGACCAAAGTTGCAAAACCGTGATCTGTTACGATTGCGATCATTGGTGTCGAATAACATCCTGCTAATGGCTTTCTTAACTGTTTATCTGTTAATTCTTTGTTGAACTGAAAAGCTCTTGGATTATCTTTTGCTAGATTTCTAAAGAAGATGGTTATTTTTTCCAATTCGTCTTGGCTAATTTCTGAATCGATCATCAGTCTTTTGGCAAGCATAGAATAGAAAGCAATCAAGGTAGATCCATACGGAATCTCGAATTCAGGATGACAGACCATTTCTGTGAGTCTTTTCAAATCTGCTACTTGTTTGAATGCTGATTTGGGAACATCTGCACCTGCTACTAAAACAACGGCTTCGGGATTAGAGTTTACTATTGTATAAGCTTGGGCAATGGCACCTCCAACACTTGCCCCACCTAAGTCTACTTCGTGGGAAGCAAATCCTGTGAAACCTAAGGTATTTCCATCTTTTACAGTATGCCCATAACCTGGTCTAGCTAAGGACTTTGGTTCGATGGAAACAAAATCAGAAATATAGGGTGCCATTGCTGCCCTATCCGTTTTCAGAAAACTGAACAATTTATCAATAGCACTTGATAGAAGCAAAAAGTAGCGAGCTTCATTGCTCAATCCATTGTAGAGTTCTGGAGCAAACTCGCTTTCAATCGAATCTGATCCACCTAAAATTGTTATTAAACTTGAATTCATTGATCTTCCTGTAAGCCGACAAGCGAGCCCATTCTAAAATCTTGGATTATTTTCTTGGCTCTAAAGTTAATTATATCTAAACATTCACCAATGGATTTTCCATTATATTGATCGTATGATCTAGATTCAGATTTTTGGTCTAAAGAAACTGTTCGATCCAAGTTCATTTTATTTTGAGTTATAATTTTAGTAATATTGTCACTTAGGTTCTTCAAAGCAAAAGATGATTCTTTTAACAAACTCTGTGTATGCTTTTCCATTTGAACGACGCTACCGTTTGAATCCATCATTAGTTTGATATAGTCTTGGATTCGAATGGATGGCAATCCTCTTCGACTCATTCCGACGCGTTCAATTTGCAGAAGTGGTTCCTGAACAAAGGCATAGTCAGGCGTTCCTTTGAAAATCGAGAGCAAAGCCGGGAAATCTCTTTCGCAAAATTCATTCAAGGCACCGTAAAAATAGCGAATCTCTGGCTTAGCTAGAGCATGGAAATCGATTTTAGGATAGGACGATAAGCGTTCCATGTTTTCATCTAATATGCGATTGAGGGTTTCAGCTTTTTGAAGCTCCTTTTTTTGAACAATTGATTTCATTTTTGACTTTAATTGTTCTAAAAAAACGATCTCTTCATTTAAAAACTTAGTAACACTAGTTCGATATTGAAGAACTTGAAGATATCTTTTTTCAAAACCTGCTAAGTCAAAAGACTTTGGATTCAACTTTCCTTGTTCTCTGTATTCAGATCTTATTTTTTCTAGGATTGCTTTTATTTCTGCATCACTTAATTCTTTTGACATTTTACTTAATCCAGGTTTTCAAATCGTTTAATATACCATCTAACTCTTGAGCAAAGAAAATTGCAGCATTCTTAGAATCAGCAAAAAGCAATTGATTTTGATATTGCAATTGTTTTATCTGAGGTTCAGACTTTAAATTTATCAACGAGAGCAATTGCTGACTAAATTGCTTCATTTTTTTTAAACAACTGTCTATTCCTCGTTTCATTTCAAAAACATAAATGAAATCCAGTTTTTCTTTATCCGATTCTAAGTCGTTAACCAAATCTCGGTGTTCTATTGGAAGCTTAGAAATGTAAAAAGAAATCTGTCTTGGGAAAGTTTTAATTTCTTTATGTAAAAAATTGATACGCTCGATTTCTTGGAAGACTTCAAAAATCAGTTCTCTTTCAAAGTTTCCCACTATGTTTTTGTTTTCACTTGGATCTCCCGTAGCTTCAAAAATCATAGATTGTTTAAGGTTTTCTATGATATGTGTCAATCGGTCTTTGTGAGATTCCATTAAATCAAAAAAATAATCTATTCTTTGGTGATCAGTCAATCCAGGAGCAACTATTGGAGAGAGTCTTATTGCGGGAGTTTTTTTAGCAATTTGCGGAATTTCTTTATTAGGTGATGTTTGTTTTTGTGCTGGTCGAGGTGGTGGTTCTTGGAAGATATCCAAATCTAAACTTTCATCCATTAAATCTGATTTATTATGGGATTCAAATTCGCTTTTCTCTGTTAGAAAACTTTCGAGAACTGAATTCGTTTTTGGTTTTACATTGCTATCGGTTTTAATCGCAGGATCTGGATTAGATGCTTTCTTAGGTTCCGAAGCTATCATACCGGAATTGACTAATTCGAGTTCTCCGTTTGCCAAAACTTTTAAAATCTCAATGCGGCGTGTGATTTTGTTGAAGCGAAGTACATATCGATTTTTTTGTTCATCGATAAACCTTTGGTTGATTTGTGAAACTGAGATTTTGTTAGTATCAATTTCTGAAATCGACTTTATCTTAATATAACTAGGTTTTGGGTTCACAGGCGCAGAATTTCCAAGGCGGCTTCGTTAAAAGCATACGAAAGCAGTTGATTCGGGTCAACTGACTTCTCCAATGCCTTTTGCAATAAGAAGAAAAAGTCGCTTCTTGTTAGGGATACACGGTCAAATTGGATACTTTTGCCCGGGGAGTCCCAATTTTCAGGGAGAGGCTCGTGTAAAAGTAGAAGGGCTAGCTTCAGAACAATGCCTTTTTCCAAGTTTTTTTCATTTAAAATCGCAGAAAGCTCTGGATCAATCCCAATCAATCCTGTAAACATAGATACCTCTGGGTATTTAGGCAGTTTTTTTCCTAAACTGGCTTTTGCGAAAGATTGACCCAGTAGGCATTCCCGAAAGACTGGACGAAAAACTGGTTGGGGCAAACTCCTTGGCAAATTTAAAATCCTCAAAAAAAGACATTCGCAGAACTATCACTCGAAATCTTCGTAACTCTGAAGACCGTTCTGAGATTAGAACATATGCAAAACAATTGCTAAAGGCTGTAAAGGCTGGAAACAAAGAAGAAGCGCTCCAAATTCTAACTAAGTACTCTTCCCGATTGGACAAAGCCGCAAAGACAAAGCTTATCCATAAGAACAATGCATCTCGACACAAATCTAGAATGGCAAAAAGAGTGAACAAAATCGCCTAAGCGATTTTTAAGCTGATTCGGAATCAAAGCCACCTCAGGGTGGCTTTTTTATTTTCTAGACACCACGACACATTTTCACATCATGACAATACGAACGGGCGATTAGCTCAGCTGGGAGAGCAGCTGCCTTACAAGCAGCGGGTCGGCAGTTCAATCCTGTCATCGCCCAAACCGTTCTCCTTCCCGAAAGGACTGGACGCAACCAGGGACTATCCTATTCTGGAATCGTTTCATGAAACTCTCACAAACATTCGATCTCTCGAACCTTATGATCTCTGTCTCCGGTGTTAGGGGAAAGATTCAATCTGGTTTTGGACTAGAAGAGGTTCTTTTGTTTTCCAATGCCTTTGCACAAATGGTTGAAGGCAAGACCGTAGTAGTCGGAAGAGATTCAAGACCAAGTGGCGAATACATTCAGCACATTTTGTTTGCCGCCTTACAGAGTAGGAACTGCAATATTATACCTTTGGGCTTAGTTCCAACCCCGACTGTCAAAGCCGTAGTCAATCTATCAAAAGCAAGAGCTGGGGTAATGCTATCAGCCTCGCATAATCCTATGGAGTGGAACGCATTTAAATTCATTTCGGAAAAGGGTTTTTTCTTCAGTTCATCTGAAAACCAACAACTGCTAAAGAACCTAGAAGCTCAGAAGTTTCCTCTTCCAGCAATTCATCCAAAAACTTCAATGATTGACGGAATGGTCCATATCAATGGCCATATAGAGTCCGTTTTACAAAGAGTAAACTCTCCAAAAATAAAAAAGAAAAAATTCAAAGTTTTCCTGGATGCGGTAGGCGGAGCCGGTTCTGTGCTTGTTCCGCTTCTTTTAGATAAGTTGGGTTGTCAGGTGATTTTGCACAATTGTTTGCCTGATGGTACTTTTCCAAGACCACCCGAACCGACACCGAGCGCATTAGTTCAGAGTTACAAGGCTATGAAGCGAACTGGAGCAGACATTGGTTTTGCCCTGGATCCAGATGCAGATAGGTTGGTTTTGATTTCTGCAAAGAATGGACCTGTTTCCGAAGAACTTACTTTGCCTCTCGCATTACTAAATGTGTTACCTAGTGCGAAAAAGAACAGTAAAGTTGTAATCAATCTTAGTTCCAGCTTTGTTACAGAAATGGTAGCGAGTCAGTACAATGCGCAAGTCCTCCGATCAAAAGTGGGAGAAGCAAACGTAGTCTCTAAGATGATTGAAACGAAGGCAGTGTTTGGTGGGGAAGGAAACGGAGGGATTATTGATCCTCTCATTCCATCTTTTGGTAGAGACACCTTGTCTGGGATTGCTCATATTTTGAATCTTATGGCTGAAACTGGGAAAACACTGGAAGCTTTATTGGACACTTTACCTGCATCCGTCATGGAAAAGAAGGCATTTCCTTTGCAAAGAAACCAGTCTCTATCTGTTATTTATAGTAAGCTTAAGACTGAATTCTCCAAAGCGCAAGTATCCGAAATTGATGGATTGTGGCTTTCTGAGGGAGAGCGTTGGGTACATGTGAGACCTTCCAATACGGAACCCATTTTCCGAGTGATCGGGGAAGCAAAAACACAAAAGGACTTAGATCAGATGATGCAAAGGGTAAGAAAATGTGCGGAATAGTTGGATACGTTGGAAAAAGAGATGCTTTGCCCGTCATTATCAAAGGCTTAAAACGACTCGAATACAGAGGTTATGATAGCGCTGGAGTTGCTTTGTTAAATGGTAGCCTGGAAGTAACTAAAAAGAAAGGCAAAGTATCCGACTTAGAAAAGGCTTTGGAGGGCAAAGAACACAAAGCAACAATAGGAATTGGTCATACACGTTGGGCTACTCATGGAGAACCAAACGATAAAAATGCGCACCCTCATAGCTCTTCAGACGGAAAACTAGTTATCATTCACAATGGCATTATAGAAAACTACGCTTCTTTGAAAAAAGAGTTAGAAAAGAGCGGACACAGTTTCTCTTCTGATACTGATTCCGAGGTTTTGATTCATCTAATCGAAGAAATCAAAAAACAAAACAAATGTTCAACGGAAGAGGCAGTACGCCTCGCCTTAAATGAAGTCGTTGGAGCGTATGCAATTGTAGTTCTTTCTGCTGATGATGGAAGGCAACTCGTTGCCGCTAGAAAAGGTTCGCCTTTAGTCATTGGAATCGGAAACGGTGAGTTTTTCATTGCATCTGATGCCACCCCTATCATCGAGTATACAAACAATGTAACTTATCTGAATGACCAAGAAATAGCTGTCATAAAGGACGGAAAGCTAAGTGTAAAAACTTTGTCCAATGTCACAAAAAACCCATTCATTCAAAAACTCGAAATGGATTTGGAAGACATCGAAAAAGGTGGCTATCCCCACTTCATGCTCAAAGAAATCTTTGAACAACCGAAATCTATTTTTGACACGATGAGGGGACGTTTACTTTCAAAAACTGGTCAACTCGCTATCAACGGCATTGAGCAGTATCTCAATCGCTTTTTAAACGCAGATAGAATCATCATGGTGGGTTGCGGAACTAGCTGGCATGCTGGACTGATCGGTGAATACTTAATTGAAGAACTGTCTCGCATTCCTGTAGAAGTTGAATACGCTTCTGAGTTTCGATACAGAAATCCAGTGATCAGGGATACCGATATCGTAATCGCCATTTCTCAGTCAGGTGAAACGGCTGATACTTTGGCGGCCATTGAACTCGCCAAATCAAAAGGGGCATTGATTTTTGGAGTTTGTAATGTTGTAGGTTCTTCTATAGCAAGAGCCAGTCATGGGGGAGCTTACATCCATGCTGGTCCCGAGATAGGTGTCGCAAGTACAAAAGCTTTTACTTCTCAAGTGACCATTTTAACTATGATTGCTTTGGTTCTTGGAATCAAAAAAGGAACTATTTCTGTTAGTCGATTCCAGGAGCTATTGATAGCTTTGGATTCAATACCAGGCAAAGTAGAATCCATTCTAGCAAACGCCGATCAAATCCTCGAAATTGCAAAATCCTTTTACAAAGCGTCTAACATACTTTATTTAGGTCGGGGATTTAACTTTCCTGTAGCTTTAGAAGGAGCTCTCAAATTAAAAGAGATTTCTTATATCCACGCTGAAGGTTATCCTGCGGCTGAAATGAAACATGGACCAATCGCCTTAATTGATGAAGACATGCCTGTTGTTTTTATCGCAACAAAGGATGGAAGCTACGAAAAAATTGTCTCAAACATCCAAGAGGTCAAGGCTAGAAAAGGAAAGGTCATAGCCATTGTAACAGAAGGAGACGCTGAGCTAAAAGAGATGGCTGATTTCTCTTTTGAAATTCCGAGCATTCCTGACCCTCTTGTGCCATTGCTTGCCGTCATTCCTTTGCAATTGCTTTCTTATCATATTGCCATCCTGCGCGGATGCAATGTGGATCAACCGCGTAACCTGGCTAAGTCTGTAACAGTAGAATAGTTTAAAATGCTAAAAGTATTAATCGATGATACGGACAAGTCTCCCATCAGTGCTCCGCTCAATCGGTTTCATGCTTTTTTTGAATGGAAGCTAGCGGGCTTTAGTCTAATTGATCATATAAAAAAAGAGCACCCAAAGGCTAAGATATATTACCGAGCTCGAAACGAATACACTGCACAATTGGTTTTTCACAGAAATTCCGACTTGCTCCCGGTAGAAGACGGATCAGACTATGATTTCATTTATCACCAAACGCCATTTCTTCCATGGAACGTCCAACAACGCGTCGCTTCCATTCTTGAAGATTCGTTCTCTTTTCAATCAGATTGGAAAAAGTTTCGCCAAAAGTACAAAGTCAAGTCCGGCAAATTCCAAGTTGTAGGAAAAGAGAAAAACCTATTCATTCATCCATCAGCTCAAATCTATCCAGGTGTGATTTTTGATACGACTAAAGGTCCCATTATTGTAGAAGAGCAAACTTCGATCTGTCCATTTTCATTTTTAGAAGGGCCACTCTATATTGGTAAAGATTGTCAAATTGATAATGCCAAAATCGGCGGAGGAACTTTGATCGGCAGCAATTGTCGATTAGGCGGGGAAATAGAGAATTCAATCATATTGGACTACTCAAATAAGCATCACGAAGGATTCCTTGGTCATTCCTTTGTTGGAAGCTGGGTAAACATTGGGGCATTAGCTACTACATCTGATCTAAAAAATAACTACGGGATCGTGAAACTAAAAATTGGTGCCCTTGAAATGAACACAGGCACTATAAAGTTTGGATCTTTGATTTCAACCTTTTCGAAAATTGCAATTGGTACAATGCTGAACACAGGATCCGTAATTGATATCGGCTGTAACATCATGGAGGGCAGGTCTTCTGGTTATCGAAAACCTTTTTCTTGGTTAAATGAAACCGATCTTTATAAACTGGAAAATTTCTTAACTGATACTCGTAAAATAATGGCTCGGCGGAGAGTAAACCTTCTGGACTACGAATCAGATTATCTCAAATCCTTATATGAATATAGTTTAAAGGAGAACAGATGAGCCCCGAATTGCAAGAATATGCCAATTCAGGGAAAATGGTTTCCATCTTAGGGACGAAGATTTTTTACCAAGATCTTGGAACTGGAACAGAAACTGTCATTCTTTTGCATGGATTTTTATCCACGGGATTTCACTATCGAAAGCTCGCTCTTATCCTAAGTAAAAAGTATCGAGTCATTGTTCCTGATTTGCTCGGTAAGGGTTGGAGCGAAAGACCAACAGAAGCTTTATCTCATAGGATGCAGGCGCACTATCTAGGAAGATTCTTGGAGGAAGTAGCCAAAGACCAAAAAGTTCATGTAGTTGCACATGACTTTGCTTTGGTGATAACTGGATTTCTTTTGAAAAACGAACCCGAAAGAGTAAAATCCCTTACCATTGTAAACGGATTTTTGGACTTACCTAAGTATTCTTTCTATTTTCCAATTAAGCTTTTTAGAATTCCTGTTTTAGGACAGATTCTAATGTTATCTTTGAATCCGTCTTTGGTAAAACTGGTTTACAACTTTTTCTTAACTAAAAAGGGATTTGACTTTTCGGAAGAATGGGCAGTCGACACCTATTCTTTATTATTTGATAGCAGTCACAGAAAGAACACCCTTGAGTTTTTGAAAAATGTGGACCGTTCTGTTCATGCCTTACGCGATTTGGAAGAAGGAGTTAAGGCTCTGATTGGGTTACGTTTAATTTTAATCTCGCAAAATGATCCCTATGTTTCACCCCACCAAACGGAATACATTAAAGAAACCCTCAGAACTAGTTCTATCTTTTACTTACCAGCAGGTCATTTCCCTCAAGAAGAATCACCCATAGAACTTGCCTCCCAAATCGAGACCTTAATCGATTCAATAACCAGAAAGAAAACAAAGACATTTCATTTTGACAGATCAAAACCACAAGGCGAATGAATTGAACCGAATACTTTCCAAAGTCTCACTAGAAAAAGAAGAGTATATCGCAAATGTCGAATCCTTTGAGAGACTTATTTTAGAATACAGAGATCTGCAGTCGCAATTAAAAGAGGGTGGTGGTCCTAAATTACAAAAAAAGCACAAAGACCGCGGAAAGCTTACAGCAAGAGAAAGAATTTCTCTCCTCATTGACAAAGAAACGGAATTTCTGGAACTCAGTTTGTTTGCCGCCTATCAAGTTTATGCTGATTCAGTTCCAGCCGCAGGAGTTTTGACTGGCATTGGCATTGTATCTGGGGTTCCTTGTATGATAGTGGCAAATGATGCAACGGTAAAAGGTGGAACGTACTTTCCTTTAACGGTTAAAAAACACCTCAGAGCACAAGAAATTGCTCAATCATTACGTTTGCCCTGCATATATTTGGTGGATAGTGGAGGAGCATTTCTCCCTATGCAAGATGAGGTTTTCCCAGATAAATATCATTTTGGTCGTATTTTTTTCAATCAGTCTCAAATGAGCTCGCAAGGTATTTCTCAGATAGCGGTTGTAATGGGATCTTGTACAGCAGGTGGTGCTTACATTCCCGCTATGTCTGATGAATCAATTATCGTACGAGGAACAGGCACCATCTTTTTAGGTGGACCCCCTTTAGTCAAAGCCGCAACGGGAGAAATAGTGACACCAGACGAATTAGGTGGAGCTGATGTCCATGGAAAAATCTCAGGCGTCACAGATCATATTGCCGAAGACGATGAGCATGCCTTGCGAATTACCAAATCAATTGTCTCCCATCTAAATGAAAAAGATTGGAATCCCAAGAAACCAGCATTAGAACCCTTGTACCCAATTGAAGAAATCTATGGGATCATCCAAAGAGATTCCAAAAAAAGCTATGATATTCGTGAAATCATTGCTAGGCTAGTAGATGGTTCCCTTTTTCATGAGTTTAAAGAAAACTATGGAACAACTTTGGTTACTGGCTTTGCTCAGATTTTTGGATACGAAGTCGGGATCATTGCAAACAACGGAATTTTGTTTTCCGAAAGCTCACTAAAAGCCGCACATTTCATCCAACTTTGTGACCAAAGGAGAATCCCACTTTTGTTTTTACAAAACATAACGGGCTTTATGGTCGGCAAGAAAGTTGAAAATGCGGGAATCGCAAAGGATGGAGCAAAAATGGTAAATGCTGTATCCTCTTGCACTGTACCGAAAATGACATTGATCGTTGGCGGTTCCTACGGAGCTGGAAACTATGGAATGTGTGGTCGAGCCTTCCAGCCAGAATTCCTCTGGATGTGGCCCAATGCAAAGATCTCGGTCATGGGAGGAGAACAGGCTTCCAATGTCCTATGGACAGTCAAGAAAGAGGGATCTCCCGATCAGCAACTCTCCTTGGACGACGAGATTGCCTTTAAAAAGCCCATTCTAGAGGATTACGACAGGAAATCTTCGGCTTTCTATAGCTCAGCAAGGCTTTGGGACGATGGGATTTTGGAGCCCAGAGAAACCCGCCAGGTTCTTGGCAAAGCCCTCTCTCTTTTCGAGCGAAAAAAAGAAAAACGCTTGCCCTTCGGTATTTTTCGGATGTGATATACAGTGGTTTTTCACCCTGTGTAGGGGCATGAGACAATACCATGATTATCCGAGAAAAAAGCTCCGAAAACATCTGCATCTTAGAAATCGAAGGAGAGGTCGATCTCTACAACGCGAAAGAGATCAAAGACATCCTGGATGAAAAGATCAAAGCACAGATTTATGAAGTCGTTATCAACCTTGCTCAAGTTCCTTTTATGGATTCTTCCGGAATCGGAACTCTTGTCACTGCCATGTACAAGCTCAAAAAGTATCATGGAAACCTTAAGGTTTGCAGTGTACATGGATCTGTTGCGAAGGTTTTTAAAATGACTGGTATGGAAAGCCATCTTCAGGTCTACGAAAACGAAGCAGAAGCAATAAAAGCCTTTGTCGCCGAACGAAACGACTAAGTCTAATCGTATATGAACAAAAAAAATAAAGTACAGTACATAGCGGTAGCTACGACTTTTTTGCTTTTAGGAACTTTTCTGTCTCCATTTTTGACCTGTGGTTCCTCTTCTAATTCAAACCCTTTGAATCTTAAAGCCGATCCACCAGAAAAGGCATCTCCCGCACAAATCCAAGCTATTGCTTTAGAAAACGCATTCCAAGAGGTTTTTGATAAAGCTTCGCCTAGCGTAGTTTCCATTGCTACAGAAAGAACGGTAAACATGCAACAGCATCCTTTTACTGGAGATCCGTTCTTTGATCACTTCTTCGGAAGACCTTCACCGGGAGGCGGAGGAGGGCGAGTTATGAAACAAAAGCAAACTGGGCTTGGGTCGGGTATAGTGTTAAACGATGAAGGTTACATTATGACAAACCACCATGTGATAAAAGACATGGATAAGCTCACTGTAAAATTCAAAAACCAAAAGACCTTTGAAGCTAAACTCATAGGCTCAGATGAAACCATGGATATTGCTCTTCTAAAAATCGAAGCTGGAAAATCCGCACTCAAGCCAATTACCTTAGGTGATTCGGGAAAAGTCCGAGTTGGGAATTGGGCAATTGCCATCGGTGCTCCCTTGGGCTTTGAGCAATCGTTTACTGTCGGTGTGGTCTCGGCTATTCAACGAGGTGGAATCGATAGCTCTGGGCTTTCTTACATTCAGACAGATGCGGCTATCAACCAAGGAAACAGTGGTGGTCCACTCTTAAACATCCAAGGCGAAGTCATTGGCATTAACAGAATGATTGCTTCTCAATCAGGTGGATCAGTTGGAATCGGGTTTACCATCCCGATCAACGAGGCAAGAAAAGTTGCAGAAGAGATCAAAACCAATGGAAAAGTCACCAGACCTTGGTTAGGCGTTGGGTTGGATTCTGTTTCGGAGGAAGACGTTTCTCAGTTTGGTTTAAAATCCGATAAAGGTGCGATTGTGCGCCAGATTGTCAAAGGTTCTCCTGCAGACAAAGCGGCATTAAAACTGAACGATGTCATAACAATGATCGGTGAGAAAGAAGTGAACTCACCTGAAGACCTGATCGGTTACGTTCGAACTAGTAAAATTGGAAAGCGTTTGGAGTTAAAAATCTTTCGAAACAAAAACGAAATTTTAACTTCAATCACTCCTGAGCAAAAGCCAAATTGAGGTGACTACCCGAGAAGAGCTCAATCAACCAACGGAAGACGAGCCTTCTCTCCGTCCCACTAAGCTCTCTGAGTTTATAGGACAAAAAGAAGTTTTAGCCAACCTCAGTGTCTATATTGAGTCTGCAAAAAAAAGGCAGGCTCCCCTAGACCACGTTTTAATTTCAGGACCACCTGGTTTGGGAAAGACGACCCTGGCACAAATCATTGCAAATGAGCTAGCTGTCACCTTTACTCCAACATCGGCACCAGCAATTTCAAAAGGTGCCGATCTAGTTCGGTTTCTAACTCTCCTCAGAACGAACGAAGTTTTTTTTGTAGATGAAATCCATGGTTTTGTTAAGAAACAAGAAGAGCTCTTGTATCCTGCTATGGAAAACTACTTTGTCGATCTTGTAGTGGGAGAAGGTGTAACCGCCAATGCAATTCAGATCCAATTGCAACCATTTACATTGGTTGGAGCAACAACGCGTTCAGGTCTTGTCAGTGAGCCTTTAAAATCCAGATTTGGCATACATCTTCGGTTAGATTACTATTCCGACCAGGAAATGGAAACGATTGTTTCCCGTTCTGCCGACCTTTTGGAAATCAAACTAGAAAAAAACGTAGCAATGGAAATAGGCAAGCGAAGCCGAAAAACTCCAAGGATCGCAAACCATTTGCTTAAGAGAGTGCGAGACTTTGCCTCTGTTCAAAATTCTCAAAAAATAACACCAGAAGTCTGTAAGTTCTCTTTCGAAAGAATGGGGATAGATTCTTTGGGATTGGATCAAATCGATAGACAGATTTTGACAATCCTAATTGACAGGTACAATGGCGGACCAGTCGGTTTGAAACCTTTAGCTGTTGTCTTAGGTGATGAGGAAAGAACCCTAGAAGAAACATACGAGCCCTTTTTAGTTCGAATAGGGTTGATTGACAGAACTGCTGGTGGTAGGGTGGCGACAGCCCAAGCGTACAAGCATCTCGGAAAAGAACCCCCCTCTTCACAAAATAGAAATATATCAAACGACCAAGATGACCCTCAACTTTTCTAAATTTAGAATTCCTGACTTACAGCTTCCTGAAAAAGAAGAGGGGGAGAAGCGTTTGGTTTTGTCAGCTTGTTTTGTGCTACTTCTAGTTTCTTTGATTTTTGGACATATGATTACTAGAAACCTTCTTTGGAAAATTCTCGGCGAAGAAATGGCTAGCGAAGAAGTTTCGCCCGAAGAGAGAGAAAAGATTTATGAAGTTCTGGTGGAACAACAGTTTATCAACCCAGACAAGAAGGACGAGTATAAGGCTCTTTCCAACAAAGACAGTGCCGGCGGTGGGGGATTAACAGAACAGATGGGTTTTCATACTCTTTCGCCTTTTCGAGAATTCATTTACGGAAGTAAGGCTGTCCAGCCTTCGGAAGCACAACCAAAAGAGGAAAAAGCTAAAAAAGAAGAAGATCTTTTTGAGATTGGAATCTTTAAAGCAGATCCTGTTAGTTCAGTTAACCAACAAGCTACGCCAAATGTTTCACCTTCGTCTGGTCAGATGATGAAGATCCCATTTAATTATCGATTTCAACAAGATTTTTTGTTTCGATGGGATGGATCCAAGGCTTTGACAATTCCAACGAAAGAACTTGCGGGTTACTATTACTTTAAAAATATGTTGAGACAGATTGAACAGTCTTTTGCTCCTCCCGGGGGAGGAAACCAAGCTTACAGAGATATGGCGGGAACTGTGATTCGAGAAGGAATCAAACCAGGTGTGGCAAAAGTTCAGTTTTTGTTAAATGATGCAGGAAAAGTTTTAGATGTAAAACTTGTTGGTTCCCAAGGGCAGAACATTGTGGATTCATCCTGCATGGATTCAATTCGCGGGCAGATTTTTGGACCAGTACCAGAAGAAGTAAAAGCTCGTGGTCTTATCTTTGGAATCAACTTTATATTTCCGGAAGTTTATAGGTAGAACTATGCAATTGCGAAAGAATTCACTTTTCAAGTCAAAACGATTGTTTATCTTTATTGCTATGGGTTTTTTCGCTCTCTTACTTTCAAATGCTCTTTCATCGCAGGGACGATCTGAAAAAAGCGAACAGTTCTTTGATACAGATGGTACTTTGTTTGTTAATCATTTATATTTCATTGATCCAAAGGTCGATCCTACTCACCCCTTAGTTTACTACTACTCTTGGAACGAGGCACCTTGGATAAAAATACATGGGCCTCTTTACCCTCCAGAAACTGGCTGGAACGAATTGCGAATGTATTCTGAAGATGAATTGGGAAATAGATCAGCGGAACAAAAGTTTGGCGTATTTTTGGACAGTCGGTCTCCGAACCTAGAACTCAGATGGAAAACCATGCCTAAATACTGGTATGGAAATCTAGTCATCAAAAGTGGAAACGAAATCATACTTCGGGCAAATGATTTGGAAAGTGGAATTGGAAGTATAGATGTTTTGTTTGATGGATTGAAGCTCCCTTTGGAAATGAATGAATCGGCTGAGTGGAAAATTCCTTCGAATACAGAAGGCCGACATACTATCGAGGCTGTTACATACGATAGAGTTTTAAATTCGTCAAAAAAGCTCTCTTTAGAATGGATTGTAGATTTTTCTCCTCCAGAAATAAAGCTGATGGTTGTTCCCGAGCCTTTGGTAATAGATTCAAAAAATATTTGTAAAAGAGATTCGAGCATTCGAATCGTCGGCCAAGATAAGTATACCGAAATAAAGGACTATTTGTGGAAAGAAAAAGGTGCCCCCGAATGGAACCAAGGCGGTAGTGTATTAAAACTGGATTATTTGTTCCCCTTGCATAAGGAAATCTTTCTGGAATTCTCGGCTCGAGATTTTGCTGGCAATGAAGTACCGGCTATGGAATTTCACTGCCGATTTGACAGAAAGAACCCCGAATCTAAGATTTCCAGAGAAAACCTACCTAACTGACTTAAACTCTATTGGCAAAGGATTTTTCTTGGCTAAGCGCAAACTTGACTAAGAGAATCAATACGGGCACTTCGATCAACGGTCCCACGATTGTCGCAAAAGCCACATTTGACTCTATACCAAAGATCGAGATAGCAACTGCTATACCTAACTCAAAGTTGTTACCCGCGGCAGTAAACGCGATAGATACACTCTCTGAATACCCAATTCCCATTTTCTTTGCAGAATAGAACGAGGAAAAGAACATGATTGCAAAATAAGCTGTGAGAGGAAGGGCTATTCTAAGAACTTCAAAAGGAATTTCAAGAATCAATTTTCCTTTAGAGCTAAACATAATAACAATAGTGAACAAAAGAGAAATTAATGTGATCGGAGAGATTCTAGGAATAAACTCTTTGTTGAACCACTCCAATCCTTTTTTAGGAATCAACCAAGCCCGAACGAATATTGCCATTAAAAAGGGAATACCTAAGTACAAGAAAACTCCCTTTGCAATTTCAGTAATTTCAACATGTACGCTTGCGTTCTGAATTCCGAAAACCAAAGGAAAGTAATTTAAAAAAAGAAAAGAATATAAACTATAAAACAAAATTTGAAAAATACTATTGAACGCGACTAAACCAGCAACGCATTCGTTATTTCCTTTGGCAAGATCATTCCAAACTATAACCATAGCTATACAACGTGCTATACCTATAAGAGAAAGTCCCATCATGTATTCTGGTTTATCGTGTAGAAAAATTAGGCTCAAAAGGAACATCAAAACAGGACCTATGAGCCAATTTTGAATCAAAGAAAGAGATAAGATTTTACTGTTCTTAAAAATATTCTTAATTTCAGAAAAATTCACTTTGGATAGAGGAGGGAACATCATAAAAATAAGCCCAAATGCCAGGAGGAAATTGGTTGAACCTACTTGGAAGATAGCTAAAAAATCCGCAAAACTCGGAATAAACTTTCCGAGAGCGATTCCCAAACTCATAGCTAAAAAAATAAATAAGGTTAAGTTTTTATCTAGAAAAGATAGTTTTTTCATCTTAGTCTTATGATTTTATTTTTTTGGCAAAGTTGTCACAATAGTCTCTGATCTCGAAACAAGTTTTGTCGAAAGCATTGCTTATTTCTTCTTCAGTGCCTTTGATTTTTGAAGGATCGGAAAAGTTATGGTGCATCTTTTCTGCATTTGTTGGAAAATAAGGACAATTTTCCTTAGCATGGTCACAAACTGTTATCACATAATCAAAATTAATTTCTTTGTATTCATTGATATGATTGGAAGTATGATTTGAAATATCAATTCCAGCCTTTTTCATAGTGGATACGGCTTTTGGATTCACGCCATGCGTTTCTATTCCTGCACTGTAAACCTTTGCTTCTTTGGGTAGTAAGTGACGTAACCAACCTTCTGCCATTTGGCTTCTACAGCTATTTCCTGTGCAAAGTACTAAAACATTCATTTGTTATTCTCCTTAATCTATTTATTCTCTAATGCTATTCACAACATGAGTTTCCAAACTTTTTTTGAAGAGTTTGAATATCAACTTTCCACTCTTCCAAAGCTGAAAAATTTTTATTTAAGACTTCCCAATCGATACAGTAACAAGACTTAGTCCCTTCGGTTTCCCCTTTGATGAGACCTGCTTTTTTTAGCTCATTTAAATGCTGGGAAACTGTGGACTGTGCCAAAGGCATAACTTCAACGATCTCCCCGCAAATGCATTCGTTGCGTCTAGCAATCTCCAGAAGAATTTGGATACGAGCCGGATGCGATAGAGCTTTGGCAAAATTAGCAAGATCTTGGGTATCTTCCAAAAAGGCTGTTTTCTTGTTCCACATCGAATGTATATCGTAAATATACGATCAATTTTAGCAAGAATTATAAAATAGCTGATCAATAGAACTAGTTTAGAGCTTTGTTATGATGTCATATTCGTAAAGAGTTCTTAATTCAATAAGCAATCTTTCCAAATCACCATTTCCTTTTGCACGGTAAACACCCCTTAAGTAATTTTCCTTATCAACTAGAAACACATTTTCTGTGTGGACAAAGTCTTTTAAATCATATTTTCCATCGATTTGTTTTACATCAGCTGAAAATTCCCGTCTCGCCATTTCATGAACGGAAGATCTATCTCCCGTTAGAAATATCCAGTTTGGATTTTCGATTTTATAGCGCTTTTTATAGGATCTCAGAACTTCAACTGTGTCTTCTTCTGGTTGAACCGAAAACGAAAGAATGAGGAAATCTTCAGGGACTTTGACACGTGGCAGGAATTGAATCAGATTCCCCGTAATCATCGGACAAACGGCATTGCATTTTGCAAAAAAGAAAACGACTAACTTGTACTTTCCTTTCAACTTTTCAAGAGATACTGATTGATTCTTGTCAGATGTAAAAAAAAAACTAGGAAGTTTCTTTAAATCTTCAGGTTTCTTTTTTTCTAAAGTCCAATACGGGTCTAAAATGTCGCCTTTGAAATAAGGGAGTACCCCGTCTATAGGTAAAGAGACATTGGTTAGTTTAGGATCTATACTTGGGAGAGGTTCATTGCAAAATAGAAAAGTCAGGCAGGAAAAAACTAAGAAAAAAATTCTAAGGAACATTCTTAAATTGGAACCGATTGCTAGAAGAAATAGGATTGCAAATCTTACTTCCAGGCAGTCCAAAGGAACTACCGTCATTTTTGAAGACCACGTTCATATAAATCTTACCTTCTCTATAAAATTTTTTATTCACGAGAATCTTACCATTCTCATCAAACTTCTCGTATAACGCTAAATTACCATTGTCATACCACTCCATGCGTTCGTTTATATAGTTTCCGTTATGAAATTCGGAGAGAGATTTGTTTTTCCCATTTAAAAACCAGGTTCTGCTGATTCCTTCTTGTTTGCCGTTTTTAAAAATAGTTTTTTGAATTACAAGACCCGATTTATGAATTACTTTGAATTCTCCATGTTGGATTCCATTGTCGAACGAAGTGTAATGGGTTTCCTCTAGGGCTGGGATTTCGGAAATAATATTTCCTTTCAACAAAGAATTTCCATACAACATTACCCCAGAAATCATTTGCAACTGCGGATCCGTTGATAAGTAAGATTTTTCCTGGCAATTCCAGAGACAAAACCCGATCCAATATATAATCCAAAGGCTTTTTCGCATTCTTGCCGAATAGGACTAGTTATTTGTGATTGTTCCTATGTTTCCCCTAAAAAAGGAGCCCATCAAAGTATAGATCGTCGCTGTACTATCGTAAGCATATCTATAATGATATGTTCCATTAGGAAATTCTTTTGTTGTTCCAGTCGTTCCATGAAAAGCATCCAGAGTTGGTGCTACTCCTGAATCATTTTTTTGGCTATAAATTGGATACCCATCCAAAGCAATTCCAATCAATTTGGATCCACTACAAGCTGTAGAATTGTTAGTATTGGCAACACCGTCACAAACCTTCGGAACAGCTGCATGGTGATGATAGACTCCAGTATTCTGAGGGTGGCCTTGGTAATTATCAAAAGTTATGGCTTCGGAAGCAAGTACATCTGGAGGTGCCGCAGCATTGTTAAATACTGCAAGACCATTGAGCGTAACACCGATTGCTACAAGTCCTCCTTGAGTGGAGACAGTCCCAGATCCTGTACTAGGGGTTGCGGGGATTGTAAATGTTAGATTTTGGCTAGCAATCACATTTCTACCTGCAGTCGTATTCCCACTTGGAAGAGCCTCATACAAAGGTGCCGATGTCAGAGCTGTACTACCTGAGTAAGCGGTGTAATAATAGCTTTTAGTGTTGGGTAGATTCTTAGTTTTGATTACATAATTAGTTCCGGATACGTAAGCAACTACACATTTAAAATTATCTTTAATCCAAGAAGGCAATGCAGAATCTAAGCAAGTAGCGACTCCATTTACACAGCCTGTTGTGGAGTTTAAAGTTGTGGTTGTGGTGGTTACGGTCGCACTTAAGAGGCTAGTGCTACTATTGCAAGAAGTTGAAACCGTACTCGAAGCAGAGGATGCAGTGGCTCCGCTCAACGAAGATAAAGCAATCAACAATGTTTCATTGTCATCTTCTTTCTTACTGGAGGTTTGATCACAATCCAAAATAAGAAATCCCATCAGAAAATATGTTATAAAAATCTTGTTTAGGAAAAGTTTATTCATTTTGAACCTCTTTGAGAATCTTTGTTCTGACAATTAGGATATTCATGAAGATTTTTGTCAAACAGGTTAAATGAGTCTCGAATTCGTTAATGCAATCTACTCGGATTCCCCTTGGATCCGACAGCCATACATTTCTGAAACAAAAATCGATTTAGAGGTTCGACCTAAGCCTCGGACATAAACTTCTTTTTTTTCTTTGTTTAGTGTAAAATCAGAAATTGGAACCCATTGCCTTGCAAAGTTGTGGCATTGTTCTTCGCCAAGGTTCATGACAAAATAACAAGAACAAAACTCTTTAGAGTAAAAAGCAGAAATAATCGTAGGAAATGCTACAATGTTCTTCCATTGTACAAAGACCCAAACTATAAAGACGGAGAAAAAAATGCCGAAAGAGATTAGAATCTTTTTTTTCATAGAAGCTACCGTATAACCGAGTCTGTAATTAATTTCAAGAAATGGTTTTTATCAAATTTGGATTCTCTATCATCGCCATATCGTACGATGACAAGATCTAGACTTGGGATTACAAACAACATTTGACCCCAGTGTCCTGACGCGGCAAACGTGTCAATGGGGGCATCGGGCCAAGGTTGAGGAAGTCCACGTTCGGGAATGCCCGAATTGGCATACCAATGAGATGTTAAATTATCTTTGCCGGTCTCAAAACTTAGGCTTGTTGTTTTATAAGCTTTTGAGGGAGTTCTCGTGAATTCTAACCAATTTGCCGGGAAGAACTGTTTTCCATCCCAATATCCATTGTTTAGATAAAGATACCCGATTTTTGCAAGATCCCTTGCCGATAAATACAAATAGGAAGAACCAACAAACGTATCTGATGCGTCACGCTCGAAAGTAGCTCGTTGAATGCCCAAAGGCTGGAAGAGCTCTTTCCATGGGAGAGTCTCGTAGGTTTCCTTACCATAAACCTTTTTTAGAATTAAGGATAGAATGTTTGTGTCGCAACTAGAATAGTAAACCAGGATTCCAGGTTCCGACCGCATTGGTAGTTCGCTACAAAACTCACCCATGTTTTTTCTACCGCGGGTGTATAGCATAGCAATCACAGAAGACTGCAAAGGCCCTGATTCATAGCTTTCTTCTGCCTTTAGCCCGGAAGACATAGTTAACAAATGTCTAATCGTGATTTTTTTATGAGCCTCATCTCTTCCTAAAGGTTCAAGATGGTAATAACCTGGATCATCTAGTTTCAGTAAGCCGTTTTGAATAGCGATTCCATACAATGCTTGCAAAACGCTTTTGGATACAGACCAGGTAAGGTGTAAAGAGTTTTCATTGAAATTGCGGGCATACTTTTCGTAGAGTATCTTCCCATTTCGAATGATCAGAAGAGCGTCTGTGCGTTTTCCTTTGCGATCAATTTCATCACCATCTCTTTCAAAAGCATAGGTTTCAGCTAATTTAAGTTTATCTGGTGAAAAACCAACGGACTCGGGTCTCGTTATGTTCCAGCCTTGGGTAGGCCACTCAGGCTTTAACCTTTTAGGCATAGGTGATAATTCTATAGAGTTTCCATAAGGAACAAAATCGTTGCTACAGGAAATAACATTAGATAATAGAAATAGAAATAAAACAGCTTTAAATGGAATCACAACTACTTAATCTTACGTTTTTAAACAAGAAAAACAAGATTTAATTTACGGAAGGTTGATTTTTTGCAAAGCCTTGGAGCATTTGCACCATTGAGTTCAATCCGTTCCTGCGAGAAATGGACAAGAACTTAGATAAACCGATGGTCTCTAGAAAGGATAATGAGGCATTGCAGATTTCTTCTGCTGAATGACCCGAAAAGACTCGGATTAGAATTGCAATGAGACCTTTTGTCAAAGCAGTGTCACTGTCTGCAAGAAACTCAACTTTTCCGTCTGAATAGGTCGAAGTGATCCAAACTTTGGACTGGCACCCAGGCACAATATGTTCCTCTGTTCGTTTATCTTCTGGATATACAGGTAGTTGTTCACCTAATTCAATGAGATACTGAAACTTCTCTTCCCAATCTTGTAGATCAGAAAAGTCTTCCATAATCTCTTTTTGAATCTCTGAAATTGCTTTTAGCATAGTCACTGATTAGACTTTTTCTCGGTTCGGTACTTGTCTTTTTTGCGTAGGTAAAACCTGGGGGTTTGGTTTGGAAACCTAAGCTCAACACGGTTTTCCGTCATGACCCAAACCTCTCCCGTGGTATCCCCGTAAGGAAAAAGATACTCGGTTCTGGTGCGCAATTGCAAAGGATACTCAACTCCCTCCCAGTCTAAAATCCTCTTTTCAAAGTGAACCGAGAGGCAAGCTGGTGGTTTCTGCATGACGTCGCAGAATTCCCCCTCTTTAGGTACACCGCGATGGAACAAACCACAGCTTAAAAATAAAAAAAAGGAACTTCCAAAGACGGCGTATCTAAACCAAGGATTCAATTTGTTGGCTCACTCCGCCGTTCTACTTTGGTCTTTAGCCCCTGTTTCTCGGAGATAATCTTTTGAATTAAAAGATATCCTTCTTCATTTTTCTTGCCGGTCTTAAAGTAAAAGTCTTCCAGCAGGTCAATAGCTTTTTGCGATAGGTTTTGTTTATGGAAGATGCTCGCCTCTAAAAGAATGGTAGTGCTGGTAATTTTGTCAGGGCTCTCGGTTCTTGCTTGGCGCAAAAGGCTAAGTGCATTCACAAAGTCTTTTTTGTAATACTTAGCAATACCTTTTAAATATGTTTCTTCCCGAGAAGAGAATTTTATCCCTGATTCGTATTTCTCTTGTTTAGTGAGATCTAAAAACTTTTCTAATCCTTCAGCATCCCCTGCTTGCATTGTATTGTACGCAAGTAACCAATAAAAAACGTTTATAAACTCGGGAGACAATTTATCGACTTCTAGTTTGCCATACTCTTTTAACAAGGCTCCAGGTCTCTTTACCGTTCTGTGTGTTTCTCCCAAAAAAAGCAAAAGCTTGTTGTTTTCCCAATCTGAAAAAGTGGAACTAGTCAGTGACTCAGCTTTTCGAGAATTCCAGAAAATGTTGTCCAACGAAGTACTAGCTTGTTGACTCTTTCCCAAAAACTCTTCAAATTCACTGCCTAAAGTTAGAATTAAGGATTGAGAATCGAAATGGATTCCCATCTTATGTAGATTCCAAAAAATACTGTGGGCATAAAGGTAAAACGCCTGCGGTTCGTTCGGCTCTTTCTCGGAAAAAAGAAGAGCACTGGATTGGAAATCCTCGATTGCTTGGTCAGAAAGGTTTGCGTTTTTCCATAGTTCTACGGCTTTGTCTTTTGCTTTTTCCGCACGAACGCTCTGATCCCTAGCAAAAAGTAGGATAATTTGTTTTCTTTTGTAGTAGGAATAGCCCAGAACAAGGGAGATCAGTAGGACCCAAATCCAGGGTCCTTTGCTTTTTTTCTTTCTATGGGGTTCGTACCCTCTGCGAAATGCCATACCTTTCCCTCCATTTTTTTTCAGACCCCTACTTGACACAGCTTTTTCTTTATGATCTATTTAGAAAGTATGAAAATTGATGAAGACGACTTATTAGATGACGATGATTTCGAATTAGATTCATTGAACGAAGATGCTGTTTCTTTTGCTTGCGAAGATTGCGACCATAGATGGGAAATTGAAGACGAATTTGCTGATACCCAAGAACTGATTTGCCCTATGTGCGGATCATCCAATATCACCGAACTTTAGTTCTTTGAAAAGGAAGATGTTGGGCTGGATTCTCATTGGATTCGGCATCCCTTTATTTCCTGAATCCTTTGGCTCTCTCCACGAGGAATTCAAGAAGGGGAACTTTGAATTCGTAAGGCACGCCTCTTCTCGAGAATTGAAAGCGAGCCAGCTTCAACCAGATCCTCGTATTCTATACCTTTTCGTAGCGACAGAGCAGGACTGGAAGGAGTCTGAGAAAGCAATTCTCAACTTTCGAGCTTCGGGAGTCCCGCCTTCTAAGTTTTCCCACCAGGCATTGTTTCAATTTTTGGAGAGACTCTTTGTTTTAGGGGAATTCGAAGCCTTGGTAAAATGGGGAAGGATTTTCCAAAAAGAGTACAAAGGTTATCCGAAATACTACTCGGGTTTATTCTTGTTGTCTTACGGTTACAAAGAATTGCAAAATAGAAAAGAAGCAATTGGATGCCTCACCGAAATAGAACAAAACGCCAGTGACCCTGAGCTAATCCAAAAAACCCAATCCTTTCGAGATTCAATAAAAAAGGAGGAGGGTTTTTGAAAGAATTGCGCATTTCTTCTGGATCTTGGAAAGGAAAGAAGATCAAAGAAACCAAAGAGGTGGCTGGGCATTCCAATTTTACAAACAGCTTACTTAAAAAGGCGGTTTTTTCCATTTTAGATTCTCGGTTAAACGAGATCTCTCTTGGCTGGAATGACCTGGTATTTATAGATTATTTTGCGGGTAGTGGGCAGATGTCATTAGAAGCCCTTAGCCTTGGAGCAAGTCAAGCCATGGTCTATGAGCTAGACAATGGACGATTTGGAACCCTCATTCAACAATTCGGCAAAAGTGAAAATGTGCTTTTGTTCCGAAAGGATTCTACTCGATTTCCTTTGAAATGGGATTTGCCTTCCCAAAAGTTTTTAGTGTTTTACTTAGACCCACCTTATACGTATTGGTCGCAAACTCCGGAACGAATGCAGAAAATGATAAACGATGTATACCAGTTTGCACTCAATTCAGGAAAACCTTTTATCATACTCTCTCAAATTTCGGAAAACCAATCTACTACAGCTATCTGGAAAGAAATCCCAATTAAAATCCGTCCTTACGGAAGTCATTTGTTAGTAGAAATTTCTTCTCTAAGCCATGCTTCTCCTAGCAATGATTCTTCGATCGAATCTATTTAGAATTATTTTTTTAGTTGGATTGTTTCAGTCTCCGGCTCTAAAAGCTGTAGAAACGATCCCAGACTACGAACAAGTGAAAGCCGAATACTCACTAAGCGATCAAATTTTTTATGATCGTTCTGGAATTCTCTTACAATCACAAAGGGTCAATTTTCAATTTCGTTCGATTGGCTGGGTCGAGAAAGAAGAAGTTCCAGATCATTTCATTCGTGCCTTGGTTCATTCGGAGGATAAAGAGTTTTGGGAACATTCGGGAGTCAATAGTCTCTCTTTCTTGAGCTCGCTCGCCCAGTGGTTTCGAGGTGGAAAAGTAAGAGGTGCCTCGACGATAACGATGCAATGGGTTGGTATGTACTATTCGGATTTAAAACCTAGAAAAGGAACTCGTTCTTTTAGCCAAAAACTAAAGCAAATCCAACGAGCGGCAGAATGGGAAGAGCAATGGACAAAAGATCAACTGCTCACGGCTTATCTAAACTGGCTACCATTTCGAGGTGAGATCCGAGGACTAAAGACTGCATCCTTTGCATTTTTAAGTAAATCTACGAAGAGTTTAACACCAAATGAGTCTTATCTGCTGGTTGCAATGATAAGATCACCAAATGCAGATTTGGAACAATTGGAAAAAAGAGCATGCAAAATTAAAAATGAATTGGAAAAAGATTCCGATTGTTCCGAATTCAAAAACATTATTCCATTTTTCCAAAAAGCTGAGTTAACCAATTACACTTTGAACAGCTTTAATCTTGGCAATCGTGGGCACTGGGAATCCATTTCCGGATTTACTACAATTTCTCATCCGCTCCAATCAAAGATTTTAGAACTGATTCAAAACCATATAAAACCTCTGGCATCTAAAAATGTTCATGAAGCCGCTGTTTTAGTTATTGAAAATCAAACAGGCGAGATATTGGCATATGTTTCTAATGTGAGTTGGAGTCTTTCAAAAGAGATGGACTTGATCCAAATCAAAAGGCAAGCAGGGTCAACTTTGAAACCATTTGTCTATGCTGAGACATTTGAAACAAAAAAACTAACGCCTGCCTCTCTACTTGAAGATTCAAAAGCAGAACTACAAGACTTTCAAGGTACATATCGTCCTTCAAACTATGATCATTCGTTTCGAGGAGTGGTTACAGTGCGTCAGGCTCTGGGTTCATCATTGAACATCCCTGCTGTCAAATCAGCTCAAATGCTGGATCAAACGGGATTTGTAGAAAAACTTAGAAAGTTGGATTTTTCTGATCTAAAGCCTGCCTATTACTATGGTCCATCTCTCGCATTAGGGACTGCCGATGTATCTCTATTAGAGTTAACAAACGCTTATCGTGCTCTAGCGAATGGAGGAGTTTTGTCGAATACTGTCTTATTTTTACCTTCTCTACCAAACCAAAGCATAGAGAAAGAAAAGCTTCTCCTAGATAAAAACCTACGAAAGGAAACTCGAGTATTCCGAGAAGAAGTGGCTTATTTGATTACATCCATTCTTTCTGATAGAGAAGCACGGTCCCTTAGCTTTGGATGGGAAAGTAGTCTATCTACATCGTTTCCTACGGCTGTAAAAACTGGAACTAGTCAAGATATGCGAGACAATTGGTGTGTTGGGTACTCGCCAACGTATACCGTTGGTGTTTGGGTTGGAAATGCGAATGGTGAACCCATGCATGACGTCACAGGGATTACCGGAGCAGGGCCAATTTGGCGAGAGACCATGGAGATTTTGCAAGAGAAAACCCCAAGAAAACTTTGGCAAATCCCAAAGAATGTTACTTTTGATTCAGCGAAAAACGAATTTTTTGAAACAGGGGTTGAAATACCGACTGAAGCACCTTCGCTTGTAAAACCAAAGTTTGTAAAGATCACAGCTCCTATCGCAAACTCGATTTTTGGTTTGGATCCAGACATCCCGCAAGGAAGACAAAAACTCTTCCTAAAACTCAATTCGTATGATAAAAGCCTTTGGTGGTTTTGGAACGGTACTAGACTAAACGAAGCAGCAGGACCCTATCCCTTGGATCTAGTGCCAGGTGAGCACCAAATCCAGGTTAGAGATAAGGATGGACGAGTTGTAGATCAGATAAGGTTTGAAGTTCGTTAGAGATTTAGTTTTGCTTTAACTTTGTCTATGAAGCTAGCTACAAGTTCGTCGCTTCGTCGATTTTTATCAGCAAATCGAAAGGCTTCGATAATTTTTTCATCTGGCTTTTCAGCTTTTGTTTGGATATGAAACAATGCAACCAAACAAGGATAAACGATGGTTGGATCTGTTTCCGATTCAATTTTGAGTTTTAGCGCTTCTACGGCGTTGCCCGTTTCTGCGAAATAACCTAAAGCAACTGCGGCTCTAGATGTGACCTTCGGATTCTTAGATGTGTTTAGAATCTCAATGACTGTAGAGGACTTGGATTTATCTTTCTTTTCTTTGCCAAAGTACTCCAAGGCAGAAGCCTTTTCAGAGTCTGTTCCCTGGCTTAAGAAGGAATTGTATTGTTCCTCGGACTGAGCGACTAAACCGCTAGAAATCCCGATTGATAAAAGGTAGACAGCAAATTTATAATTCAGTTTCATTTTCCACTCCCGACTGGAAATATGGGATTAAAACCAGGCGAGTCAACCAGAAAATCCTATGAATTTCCAATCACTGGCTCTCCCCTTTCACTGGTTCAAACGTGAATTTATCCCCCTCAGACTTCTAGATCGATACCTTTTTTCCGATTTTCTAAAAACCTTTTTGGGAACTCTAATCCTACTTACTTCTATGATCGTGATCTATGAATTTACCAATAACATGAAGTATCTGGTTTCCAGTAAAGTAGATCAAATGCATGTTTATTTGTTCATTCTCTATAATATTCCCGCAAACTTAATGCAAGTAGTTTCACCAGCACTTATGTTTTCCGTTTGTTTTGTGATTGGTCAGTTTTCCGTAAACAAGGAGCTCGTGGCGATTATGGTCGCTGGAGTCT
The DNA here is from genome assembly GCA_027485405.1 of Leptospiraceae bacterium. Classification (GTDB taxonomy): domain Bacteria; phylum Spirochaetota; class Leptospiria; order Leptospirales; family Leptospiraceae; genus Leptospira_A. Next base: position 38,571 of record JAIXRB010000072.1, read on the forward strand.
CTTTTCTAAGGATTGTTACCCCCATCCTTTTCTTTGGATTCGTCATTTGGACTTTAATGACAATTTTTGGTCAGTTTGTAGTGATCCCGGCAAATCGGTTGTCACGAATTGAATTCAGTATTATGGCAAAAGGATCAAATCGATTGATCGACTTTGTTTATCAGATGCATATCAAAGGAAAAAATGGATTCTATTACGTTTACTGGATCGACGAAAAGGAAGAAACAGTAAAAGGAGGATTCAACTATACCGAAATTGGGGAAGAGGGATTGCCCATACAAGTTCTTTCTGCTTCAAAAGCAAAGTTCATCAAGGAACCGCATTCGTGGATCTTAGTTGACGTAGAAGAGATTACCTTCGATGAAAAACTGGGTGTAAAAAGTGTAATTCGATATCCCGAAAAAACCTATTATTTTCCTGAAGATATAAAGTATTTTTCTCGTCCGACCAGAAACCCTGAAGAAATGAATTTTTTCGAATTGGCTGAAGAAATAGAATCTCGCGTCCAAAAAGGGATTCCTTACCGAGATGTTTTAGTCCATCGCCAAACAGCTTTTGCTACACCATTTATGAGTATAATAGTTGTTGCGCTTGGAGCTTTAGCAGGTGCCATAACAAAACGTTCGGCGGGAGTTGCCTCTTTGGGGATTACAATCGGGGTAGTGCTTTGTTACTACATTGTGAATTCAACTGCAAAGACCTTAGCGGAGAATGGGGGACTTCCCATTTGGTTTGGAATCTGGCTGTCTCCTGTGCTCTTTCTCAGCTTGTCTTATATTTTCTATAAAAGAATGAACATCTAAATGGAAAAGTTTACGATTTTTTTCGCGGAGTTTTAACTTCTTTTTCGTACAGGGAAATCCAATCTTGTACGGTCATTTTTCCAGCCAATTCACCAATCAAGGAATAAGGAATTTGATCCAATTTTTTAAACCGAATGCAACTTTTCCCCATATCTAATTTAAACTTACAGTCCTCTGCATATCGTTTTTGAAACCAAGCAAGAAGCTTTTTATCAGCAAACAAACCCATATGATAGACAGCTATGAAGTTTTTTTGAGCGGCTAGGTTCATAAAAGGCAGGGGAAGCTTGGGATCACAATGGTATCCAGCTGAGTACAATTTGTGAGGAACTACGTAACCGATCATTCCATAGTTCATCTCTTCTGAGAATCCTTTGGGAAGATTCTTCAACATTGCTTTTCGAAGGGCCTCGATTGCTGGTTTCTTATCTTCAGGTAGATCGGCAATGTATTCTGCTGGGGTTTGCGCCTTTGACTGCATAGGTTTTTAAAATTAATTACAATACGGCTCTTTTGTAAAGATCAGTTTGCAAAATTGAATTGGGATCATATTTCTTTTTTAGCGTACGAAACGTTTCCAAAGATTCTTTTGGAAAGAAAGATTCTACAATTTTCTTTCGCAAGGTAGAATCCTTTGCAAAGTAAAATTTACCTCCTGCTTTCAAAACCAAATCATCCATTTCGTAACAGAGTTCCCAAAGCTTTTCCTTGTTACTTTTTGTTACAGGAAAGTCCATCGCCATCGAGTATCCATCAACCGCATGCGTCAAAAGAAAAGGATCTGGTTTGTGCTTTTTAAAAACAGATAGGTAATTTACAATTCTGCGCTTTTGGCAAAGCTGAAAGATTGATTCTAGTGTCTGTTTTGCTTTCTCTTTTGGCACAAAAACTTGGTATTGAATCATTGAGCCTGGTTTATAAACGTACTTCCAATTTGGAACGTAATCTAACAAGAAAGCAAACTCGGCATGGCCTTGTAAGTATGCCTTACCATTAAATATAACACTGGCGATGTACTTAGCCAAGTTGAGAAGTCGCATTCCAATTGAAAAACTAAAAGGCTTCATAAGAACCCACATCCATTTCTTGGGAATCAAATAGAAAAGTGTAGAGGGTAAGTGTTGTCTTTCTAACTTACAATTGTCGGGGAAGTCTTTGTCTTCACCAGGCGCCAAATGTATGGCTTTGTGAATCTGTCCCCTACCTAACGACTTTCCAGTGGCAAACGCATCAATCCAACCAACCAAGTAGTCGGATTGTTTGTATTCAGCTTCAAAATAATCAAACAATTCTTGGAAATTGTGAACTACAACCGGGAACACCTTCATTTTACCAGAGTGAATTCTTTTCATTTGGATTCGGATAGTAAGAAAAACGCCGAGCATTCCAAAACCAGAAATTGCAGAGTAGAACAAATCTTTATTTTGGTTGGGGGAGCATTCAACAATGTCACCTTTCGCAGTCACAAATCGGAAGCTAAGTACATGCTCTCCGATGGTTCCGACTTTAAAGTTGTTCTTTCCATGGATGTTCATAGAAAGGGCTCCACCTAGCGTGGGCATCATTGTTCCTGACACAACAGGTGGCCAGTAGCCTTTTTCTATGGAAGTTTCCCAGATATCTTTGATCCTCGCACCTGATTGGGCTTCGATGATTCCTGAATCTGTATCAAAACTTATGATCTTACTAAAGTCAGTTAAATCTAAAACAATGCCTCCATTTACATGAGCGGCATCTCCGTAGCTACAACCACCACCTCGCAAAGCGATTTGCTTTTTTGTTTCATTCGCAAAACGAATGATTTCAATGATTTCCTCTTCCGTTTTTGGTTTTAGAACGGGATTTATGGAATGTGATGTCATTCCCCAAGACTCGACCTTTTCGCTGGAATTTTCTAGTTGCTTGGTGATAGTCTCAAAACTCATTTTATATACTCAGCTTTTTAAAGATAAATCTTGGAATATGCATAATAATAAGACCGACTAGCCTCCAAATTCCAGGAACATAAGCAACATCTTTGCCCGAATCGGTTGCTTTTAAAATCAAACGAGCCGCCTCCTCTGGCAAAATTGCTTTTAGAAGCCCAGACTCAGGAACCTTAACACCATCTAACATAGCCGTCTTCACAAATCCTGGTTTAATAGTTGTTACCTGGATGCCATGTTGGTTCAATCGATTTCGAAGAGCTTCCAGATACGTGTTCAATCCTGCTTTACTGGCATTGTAAACAGGATTCCCTCGACGGCCTCTGTCCCCGGCAATCGATGAAATTCCGATGATTTTTCCTTTTTTGGCAGTCAGGAAATACCGGGCCGCCACATTGCAAAAAGCTATTGCCCCAAAGAGGTTGACCATAAGCATCGATTTGTCTTTTAATGTATCGAATTCTTCGGGTCCTACTGTGGGCATCACCCCAGCGGCATAGTAAATCATATCAAGACCACCCAGTTTTTGGATGGCGGCGTTAAAACTACCCTCTACGGCAGTTTCGTTCGTAACATCAATTGTTAAAAAGGAGGCTTTCGAAAAAGCGGCTGTAATCTCTTTTAAGTGGCTTTCGCGCCTTGCCATAAGGATTACTTCGTTTCCACGCTTCAGTTCCTGAACGGCTACAGCTTTTCCGATTCCGCTTGAAGCTCCTACTACGATGATTTTTTTACTCATGCTTCCTTTTTTTTGTTTTTAGAGAATCTGGCAAGTGGTTTCATGAAGCCGTGCCTACTTCTGAGACAATTCTAGTGGATGGAATGAACCTTATCTACAAATTCCCAGATCTAGCTTTTTTCCTAGGAGACAAACGGTATTCAGAAGCACAATCGGGCTTAATCGATATTCTTCATTCGCATTACAAAAACATAGATTCTACAAAAGTTCAGGTTTTCTTTGACGGAAAAAAGGACTACTTGAACGAGGTATTCAGTGAAGAAAAATGGGGAATTGGCATACACTATAGCCATGATTTAACAGCAGATGAGCTTATCTTGGGCTATTTAAAACAAAGTCCTCAACCAGGCTCTTGTTTGGTGATAACATCGGACAAAGAGATTTTATCCTTTTCCAGGAGGATGGGTGCTCGACGAGTTACATCCGAAGATTTTTACAAAGAATGGCTAAAGGAAAAAGAAGAAATGCTCTGTGTTTCCCAAGAACTAGTAAAAGAATCTCCTCCTGACGCAACTGAAGTCGACTACTGGGAAAAAGAATTTAGTCGGTAGCTATGCTCTTTAACACAATTCCATTTTTCTTTTTCTTTAGTCTGGTCTATTTTCTATATTGGGCAATTCCCGTTAGATTCAGAAAGTCTTTCTTACTCTTTGCTGGCATTTCATTTTATGCATTTTCTTCTTGGGCTTTAACCGCTCATTTTCTTTTCGTTATTGCGATCAATTATGCTTTCTATACCCAACTTATCAAAACGAAAAGTAAGTTTACCCTAACATTAGCAGTTATTTTAAACCTAATCAATCTTGGATTCTTTAAATACTTTTATTTTTTCAACAAAGTTCTTTCTGATATTACTAATTATCCCTTCTTCCAAGAAGTTCCAAACTTAATCCATATCGGGTTACCTTTAGCTATTAGTTTTTATACGTTTCAAGTAATTGCTTCATTGGTTGACAATTACCGAGCCGAAAATCCAAAAGAAATCTCTCTCCAAGACTATTTTCTTTTTGTCGCTTTTTTCCCAGTGCTAATCGCAGGACCGATTATGCGATTAGATGACTTTCTTCCAAATTTAGATTCGTTACTTCCCGACAAAGAAAAAATCCGAAAGGCATGTTATCTTTTGATGTCAGGTCTTTTGAAAAAGGTTTTAGTTGCAGACCCGATGTCTTCAATCATTAGCCCAATTTTCCAATCTCCCTCACAGTATGACTCTTTCTCTCTAGTTATGGCTGGTATCTGTTATTCGATACAGGTTTTTTGCGATTTCTCAGGACTAACAGACATGGCAAGGTCTTTGGCTTATTTTCTTGGTTTCGAGATTCCGGAAAACTTCAAAGCTCCATTCTTTTCTCTTTCTGGGCGTGAGCTCTGGAAGAGATGGCATATTACGTTGTCTTTTTGGCTTCGAGATTATATTTATTTTCCATTGGGCGGTTCTCGTTTCGGTGAGGCTCGTACTTATTTAAACTTAATTATCATCATGACATTAGGTGGATTTTGGCACGGGGCCGATTATACTTTTATTTGTTGGGGCTTCTACTGGGGAGTAATCCTTGCAACTGAGCGATTTTTTGAAATCAAATGGGGACTGACTTTCGTGCCCGAACGATTTTTGATTTTGAAATGGAGTAAAGCTTTCTTTGTTTTCTTTTTATTCTCAATCAGTGGATTGATGTTTAGATCCAATTCGGCAACTTCAATGATTGATCTTTTTACTGGGATTTTTATCAATTCACCTAATTCGTTAGTCAGTGCTATTGGCTATAGCAACCTAGATTGGTTGGCTATCCATAGCCAAAAGATAGCAGGGAATTCTTTCTTTCAATTATCTCGAATAGAAAACCTTGAAAGAGTAGGTTATATGGCACTGGCTCTCATTCTCTTTCATCATGTCCAATACTACCCAGAAAAATGGGGAAAACTCAAAAAATACGATCCGTATCTTTTAGTTTTCTCTGGAATGGTTACGGTTTTTCTCTTGGCTACACTGTCGCAAGATGGTGGGGATTTTATTTACTACAGGTTTTAAATGGATTTTTTAAAAAACAAATTTCTCCTCTATCCATTTTGGATTTTTTTATTTGCGTTCGCGTTAGATAAAGCTTTCTTACTCGAAGGGGTTCATACATATTTTTCAAAAACACTTTCAGATATAAATTACATCCAAAAGAATGATTTGTACGAGAGTTTGAAAACATATTTAAATTCGCCAAACAGAAAAAAGGTACTTGTTTATTTTGGAAACTCCAGGGCCCTTCTTTTTGATAATGTATATATCGAGTCCAATTATCCAGGTTGGACTTTGTACAATTTCTCTGTTCCTGGAGGAAAGCCTGATTACACCTTGCAATGGGCAGAGTTTTTTCAGAAGGATGGTGTAAAGCCGGACTTTGTCCTAATTGATCAATCAGCTGAGTTGTACAACTCTACAGCGACTCTCAAAGTTGATGAAACACTAACAAATGGATTAGATGTCTTGTTTGTTCTAAAACATTGGGGTAAGTTCTCTACAGAAGAGAAATCAACGCTTTTGGCTAAACGATTGTTTCGCACGTATCAATACAGACCCAAATTAGATGTGATCATCAAACGAGCGAGCCAGAAAGAAATCTTTTTGTATCCTTACCAAGCTCTGCGAGCTAAGTTCATCGGAGAATTAGCACATGGGCAGGGCTCGGCAAAGACCCCGGGCACCCACCATGAAACAATGCCTTCAGCTAGACTCAAGAAATCAGCATTTGGTGACTTCCATTCTTATCTTGTTCCGTTTACTTTCAACGAACGAACGTTTCAGTTTTATAAGGAAGCTTCACAAATTTTCAAGCAAATGAATGTTCCTCAGGCCTCGATTTGGGTGAGACTTTCTTTGCCATATATGGAATTGATTCGAACTCAGCCTGTGGCAAAAACAACAGACAAATCTCAATCAGTCTATTCGGCTTGGCTTCCTTTGGTGTTAAATTATCAAGAATCTGTTCAAATTCCGTTTTGGAACATGAATGATGACCCCGACTACAACTGCAATGAGTTCAGCGATGCCGGCCATATGGCTCCTACTTGCTACAGGGACTACACTGATTTTATTTTGAAAAGAGTTACAAAAACTCAAAGATAATAAGTTAAGCTCTTGGTTTCTTAAACCTTCTTTCCTATTTTCCGATGGGCATTTTAAAAAACTCGACCCGATTTTGAATGTCATTTGGAGAGAGTTTTTCGCTATTTGTATTGTTTGGCTTATTGCCATTGTTTGCAGGATTTCCTTGGGAGGGAATTGGCTTGTTCAGTTCCTTATCTGCCGCAAAACCATAATAGTATCCATGAACAATTTCAACTATCGAGAGAGGCTGACTAGAACTTAGATTTTGGATTTCGATTACAACTTCTTTTGGAGGAGAGAGTATTTCAAAAAGCCACTGCGATTCGTTAGTGACTTTCTCTTTTCGCAAGACAGGGGCAATTTCTTCTGGAAACGTCCCATCATAAATCGTTAGTTGATACTCTTTTAACCTTCCATCCGTGGCTATGCCAATGACAACTGATTGAGCAGAGCTTTCTGGAGCGATTAAATCAAATCGAATCGACCTATTCTTTTCCACGCTTCCATAGAGTCTCTTTTTTGCCAAGTTGGGATAAAGAGCCATATCTCGAATTCGAGCTGTTATTTCTTTAACGTTTTGAGATAGGTTTGAAGTTTGAGCTGAGAGAGAATTCCAGGGAAGACTTAGGCTAAGACAAGTTATAATAACTAAGCCAAAGCCTTTTATCATTTGCTACACTCTTTTAGGCGTTGCAGTGAAAAGTAAACCTGATTGACTTCTAAAGGATCTACGTTTCCTTTTTCTTTTTCAACAAAGTACTCCATTCTTTCTTTTGCAGGACGGAATACAGGCGAACATTGCTTTTCGAAATACTCATATCCAAAATAACGATCTGTTTCGTTACTATTAATGAGTCGAAAAAAAGCAAATATATCCCGATTGTCTTTGGATTTGACATTGAGGGTAATGTATGTTTTGAAACACTCTGCTACAGCAGGTTCTGGAACTTTGGTGGAACATTCCTTCTTATCTTTCAAGGTTTCCAAGAAAGCCATAAATTCTGGGTAAGTATATTCGTGGTATGGTTTGCCTTTTGGAACTTCGACAATTGGCTCTTCTTTAGGTGGCGGTGGAGGAGGGGGTTCTTCCTTCACGACAACTTTTGGTTCTTCTACTTTTTGTTGAACTTTTAAGAATTTTGGAACTTTTTGAGGCTTCTGAAAGGGATTGATAATTGTTAGGTCATAATCACCGCCTTTGGCATTTCGAGTATCAACCTTTACATCAATTCTGTTTTCATTGACATATTTCTTTTCGACGACAGGAAGTTTTTTATCCTTAAGAGTTAGTTCGATTTCTGTGACGTCTAGAAATTGAGACCCATCGATTTCGATCTCGGTAAATTCTTTATCGATTGCAATTTCTTTAGTGGGACGGTCTTTGAAAAACTCTATACTAGGCACCGCAGAAAGCATAACTTCTAATTCTGTCCAAGGCGACCAAGTAACGGGTTTCTGAAACGCATTCAAAGGAGCCGTTCGAACCATCATATCTCCAGTGGGAATGTCTTGGACGGAAAAGTAGTTCTTCTCGATCTTTTTATCAATGAATACTTTTCCTTTGCTGTCTCTAATCTGGATTTGATACCCGCTAGCGTCTTCGATTGGTTTCCAGGCGACAAATTTTAAGACTTCACTAGCGGCAAGTCCAAAGGAAAACTGAAGCACCAAAAAGCCAATGGAAGCCGCTCTCAAAAACAATGAACTGGGAGATTGATAAATCCTCATTATTTCTTATCCCCTTTATACAATCGCTTAGGCGATATAAATTCTATTTGGTCAGGTCGTAGGCTCTTAAGCTGATCCAGTGTTAGGATGAAGTTTGCTTTTTTCGTTTGGGCAGGAGCTCCATCTCTGTATTCCAAAACTTCCCAAGAAAAAGTTCCTTCATCTAAAATCGATAGGTCGGACAGAGAATAGGTCGGTGATTTTGTTGTAGCTCGGTGGATAGATCTCCGGTTCTGCCCAACTACTTGGTAGATAGTTATCTCATATTTATCGAAACCAGGCCCACTTTGCCATGCGAAATCTAGTGTCTTTTTGCCCTTCATTTCAACTACAGAATTCACTGGTGAACCTAACTCTAATGGAGGTGGCTTCGGTTTTTCTTTGACTTCTTCCTTTTTAGGAGGCGGTGGTGGAGGAGGTTCTTCGTCCGGCGTTTTCTTTTCTACTATTGTGAACTTAGAAGCTATCGAGTATTCCCCTTCTCTTCCATCATTCGCATAACCTTTAAGCCTTAGAAAAAACACTCCTTGGCCCAACTCTTTCCAGTTAGGAGTCACAAAGTTTCCTGGGAGCTCCTTGGAGACAAGACTGCTCCCAAATTTGGCATCCCGAGAAATTTCGTATTTATACTTTGAAAACTCTGGATTGGATTCCCAAATGATAGTGGCTTGTCCCTTTTCGATCTCTTCTAAGGAAATTTCACTGCCGTTTGCTGGTCTAATTAAGTTAGGTGCAGGATATGTGTTTTCCTTTTTAATGCTAAAAGCCATTGTAGTTGAGATTTTATTTTCAGCGCCAGGAAATGCAGAGAAAGCCGTGACTCTCCAAAAATAAGAACCTTCTTTTAAGTCATCAAAGGAGATAGTATTTGCCCCTGTATCTAGTTTTTTGATAGGAGAGGAGAAGCTTTGGTTGTCTGCCAATTCAAAAAGGTAACCCCGAGCTGTTCCAAGTTTTGTCCAAACAAAACCAATCAAAGGGGGTGTGTTGACGTATTTGTATTGCAAACCCATGGCTGGTGAATCAGTTCTAAATGCCTCTTCCTTTTGGATGAAGAATTTGCCTTCTCCACTTTTTTCAACTTTGTTTGTTGCCGATTCAGTTGCTTTGATTCGCCAATAGAAAGTACCGTCTGTGAGACTACCCGTGAAAGAATCTCCATTTACTTTTTGTTCTATGACGTTTGATTTAAACTGAGGAGATCTAGAAACTTCAATCACTGGATTTTCTAAACCATTGTCCAATGTCCAAGAAAAAGGAACTTTTGCTGAACCTTGGCCAGGCTCGACTAAAAATAGGGCTTGGGATTCGGGTGTAAGCAAACGAATCGGTACTCGGGTAACAGCGATTTCTTTACCTTCCGCTATCTCTGCCTTCTTTCCGCTTTCCACTTCAACTTCTTTTCCGCCTTTTTTGATTTTAGTAGAACCACTCTCTACAAATACGTTCAGGTCTTTCTTGTTTGCGGATTTTTCAAGTTTCAGTCCACCAGACTGCACATCAATTTCGTTACCTTGGGATTTGATTACGATCGATGATTCTTTAGAAGTACCTTTCTTTACCTGAAGAGACCCGCCAGAGAATTCGAGACTCGGTTTATCCCCGGTCAAGTCCAGGTTGAACATGCTGTTTTCGTCTATATTGATTTCGGTGCCATCAGCAAGACGAATCAATGCATCTGAGAAAGCTTCAGAACGGATTGTATCTTTATTTGTCAATGGACTACCGTTGTCCATTCGTTCCCATACTACTTGATCATCTAACTTTCTTTGCACGACATTGTTTTTAAAGTAAATGTTTCCAATGACTTTTCGATCACCAAAGTCGATTCGTTTGTTCATATCATAATAGAACAAATAAGAAAAGGTGAGAATGATTAGAATAACAAATCCGATGACTCGGAGATCTTTTTTATCGAGATCCATCGTTATGTTTTACCCATGGTTCGCTTTTTGCCAGGTGCGACTTTTTCAGGAGGTTTAATGCCTAATAGCTCTCGGACTTCCGCCATGGTTTTCGGCCCTTTTGTGTCAGATTTTCTGCTTACAACAGCATAGATCTTTTGTGGTTCCACTTTTCCTTTTACGTAAATGGAGCCCATACTTTCAACATTGAAAAGATCTTTGCATTCTTGGTAGGTGTTTTCTGAAATCAAGATATCGGCACCGGCATCTTTGGTGCAAGACTCTACTCGAGATGCAAAGTTCACAGTATCACCAATCACAGTGTATTCCATTTTATCGTTTGATCCAATCTGACCTGCAATCACATAGCCCGTGTTTATACCACATCCTATTTTAATAATTGGTTTTTTAACACTGCCTCTTCCTTTGTTATACTGAATAAGTCGGTCCCTCATTCGTAAAGAAGCCTCAACGGCACTCGCGGAATCGTTTCCAGTACTTCGAAGAGCCCCCCAAGTTGCCATAATTGCGTCACCAATAAACTTATCTACAATCCCGCCTGTCTCTTTGACGCAAGTCACCATCTCTGCCATGTATTCATTTAGAAATTCAACCACGTCTTCTGGTTCCAGTTTTTCGGAGATTGCTGTAAAGCTTCGAATGTCAGAGAAGAATACCGCTGATTTTCTTCGCACACCCCCAATCTCCAACTTTCCTTGGGCGGCAAGCTCGGCGATGTCCGTGTTTACGAATCGGCTAAAGGAATCTTTTAGTTTTTCACGTTCTTCTAAACCCCGACTCATGGAAACGAATGAATTGGTCAACACTCCCACTTCGTCACGGGTGGTTGCTTTGATATCTAATTTGAATTGTCCATTTTGAATGCTCTTTGCGGCTCCCACTAGGGAAAGAATAGGGCTGGAGAGCGACTTTGCAAAAATGAAAATAACAATAAAAGCTGAAGCCAAAGATATGATGAGCAGGTATACGTTTCTTCTCTGGATATTGTTTACTTCGGCAAACACTCGTTCTTCTTGGACTTGGGAAATAACTCCAACCCCACCAATCCCTAATTTCTTGAAAGAACCAAGATAGGCGATTTTCTCTTTGTTCTCATAGCGAATCTGACCATTGTCCACGACTGCCTTTTTCATTTTTTGAACAATAGGTAGGTCGTTCAGATTTGCACCTGACATAACCACTTTTGCATCAGGGTGGGCAAGCACAGACCCATCTTCACCAATCAAGAATGTTTCCACGTTTCCAGCTGTTTGGAAGGCATCTGAAATGCGATCTAACTTAACAAAAGTAATTAGGATAGTACCAGTGTCTTTGGTTTCAGAGAGAGGAAACGCCATACAAAGCATGGCATGTCGAAAGTAAGGACTTACGTTCCAGATAACTGTGGCTCCGCTATAAGCTTTAGAAAGTTTGTCCTTTATTGTTCCAATTGTGTTCTGGATTTCTGATTTTTGATACTCAAAAGAAGTTAGAAACTCTTCGTTGTAAGCTTCATATTTTGAAGTAAAGTTTGGTCCATAGGCGGCGACTAAAACAAAACTGGGATCCGATGTGAAAAGCTCTTTGGAAATTCCGTTGATTTGGTTTGGGGTTCTTAGGATTGCCGCGGATGTAAGGTGAACGTCTTGTCGAATCCCTTTGAGATCGGCCTGCACTTTAAGAGAGAGAATTTCGTTGATTTTGATATTATTTTCTTTTACCCTTACTTCTGAATCCAGGCGAAAGAAGTAAGATGCAAGAAAGGTAACACCGGCAACCGAAACTACCAAAACAATGGAGATGATTAAGAGTAGTTTGTAACGAATCGGGAATTGAGAAGTGAGTCCATCAGTTGCTTGGTTCTTTTTGAATAGGGAGGTTGGGGTCAGGGAGTTCATCATATCTCTTTTCTTCTATTTTCGTGAGGTTCTTTCCCCGAAAAAGAAAAAATTAAAAAAATAAGGTAACTAGATAGACTTATGTCTCCAAAAACGACTAGGGACAAGCCAAATCGACAGCTATGGTCTGCCTAAAGGGAAATTCGGGAATATTGACCTCAGTTTGACTTACGATTGTATCGGGCATTCCGTCCAAACGAGAAGTGTCCCCAAGACATATTACTTTGTAATTTCCAGGATTCAAGTAACGTATCTTAGCATTGTCTCGAGCAGGAGTAGCCGCCAATGGCAATTGTCCAAAAAACTCAGTCTCTTCACTTCGAAAAATCCCGTAATGGTGCAACAGGCTGTTCTTTCCGCCCGTGATGACTAAGCTAGAAGCTGTCTCTGGATAGATGATCCGAGCTCTGGTTTGTAAGTTTCCACCCACGTCAGATTCTCCTTTGTGATCCACAAATCGATCGCTAATTCCCACAAAGGTTATGATCGTGTTTCTGCTGGAAACGTAGGAATGAACCATAAGATTTTCTTTGATGTTTGTTCTGATTTCTAGAATATACGGATCAAAGCCGTCTCTGATTTCCATATCTTTTTGAGTTGGCAATTGGTTATAAAGGAGTGGAAAGAGCCTTGGAATTTCTGTTTGTTTTTCCAAAGCATTGGTTCCAGGTTTATAATTGTTTCGAGGGACAATGTTCAATCCAAACACTCGTCTATTGTCAAATCGCGAAGTTGTGATAGGAACTCCGTTATCTTTCGCATAGCCCGTCAAAATTGATCTAAAATAGACTCCTGTGTAATAGTATTGTCTACCGAGCGTAGTTCCTGGCCCGAATCCTCTAGCCGCACATTCCACAAAAAACTCCGGATTGCTACAGCTTATGGTTTCCGAAGAAGGATCGTTAGATGGATACTGCGCCCCAACGCCACTAAAAAAGTCATTTGCCTTTTGGATTCCGTTGTCCTCTGTGCACGAGTCTGTCTCCAAGGAATATGGAACTGTGCAGAAAACCCTTCTTTCATTGGCAATAAAATCCCAAAATTTCTGCGACTGGGCTGGATCTCTAATTTGCGTTAAATTGTTGATACCAGTTGTGAATTTACTCGAAATCCTAACTTCTCCAATATCTAAAAATATGGGAAGATTTTGTGCGGACGGCAATCCAACCAAGTCAAAAGTTCGGTCTCCACCATCCCCTTGATCGTCTAAATAGATATTTCCTGTGCCGTTGTTCGTTTCTGAGAATTGAAGAGGATTATCCGTAGAATAAGTTCCTTTTAACAATAGCAACATTCGTCGATTGAAAAGAGTAGAAAGAACTGGATTCCTTGTCTGATCGATTCGATCAGCCTCTGACCTTCTACAATTGCTAAACGATAGTAGCACAGATAAGGCGAAAAAAAATAAATAGTGCTGATACCTCAAAACAAAACCCCTACTGCTAGTCCAAAATAAAAGAAATCTCCGTTTTGTAAACGGTAGGAAATGGGATTTTGCAACCTTGGATCATCAAATGGGCTTGCTAATGGAATACGATACTCAGAGGGCACATCTAAATTCGTTTCCATAATCTTATTGTAATCTATACGAACACCTATCCGAATTCGCCTACCAGCAATAAAGCTGGCTTCAAAACCAGTGTAGATCAAAGGGTTCCACCTGGCCGTATCGGCAGGTCTAGCGACAGTATAAGCATAACCACCACCCCCTTTTACAAAAAATTGAATGGGAAGCTCGACTGGAATTCGATAGGCAAGGGCGGCATAGAGCGGCATAGTCTCTAAGCCCCTTTCAGATTGAGACAGGTAAACAGAATAGGAACCGCCAAATTCCGCAAAAAGATTGTATGGGATAGGCATTCTACCATAAAAGCCACCTCCCAATGAAGTATCTAAAACCCGTACCGTGGGAGTTCCTGGCAGTGGGTTTGTTGCCCCAAGCCAACCACCCAACTCATACCTGCGCTTTTGGTTATCATCGCTTGACCCTTGGGCAAAAGAGAGACCAGGGCAGAACAGAATAAATCCACAAACGAAACTAAAAAGATTTCTAAATGACAGAAGCTTCATATAAAGTTTGGATCTGGGGAAATTCGGGGTAGTGCGCTTTTATGAAATACAAGCCGTAGGGAGGGAGAGTGATGCCCGCCTCAGTCCGGTCTTTTTCCTGAAGTATAGACTCGATTGATCTACCTTCCCAGCGTCCCTTTCCAATGTCCAGCAAAGTTCCCAGCGTGATCCGAACCATATTGTGCATGAAACCATTGGCTCGGATTCGAAATTCCCAAATCTCAGGAGAGCCAGGGTTCTTTTCCAATGATATGGACTGAATCTCTCGGAAAGTGCGCTTGTCTCTCACAGAAAAAGCCTTGGCTAACGAACGAAAATCCTTCTCTCCCAAAAGAGAAGGAAGCTCCTTTTGCACCATTTCCCAGTCCACTTGGTATTTCATCCAATAGCTTCTACCGATTTCCAATGGGTTTGGAGTTTTGGAGTAGTAGATGCGATACAAGTATTCTCTAGATTGGCAAGAGAATCGCGAATGGAATTCTTCTGGAACAGTGACCACGCTTTTGATCGCCAAACCATCTCCGCCTAGAGCATTCATTGAAGTGATAAACTTACGAAAATCAAAAATTTCGTTTTCTGCTTTAAAATTGCATACCATGCCCAAAGCATGAACCCCAGTATCGGTTCTGCCAGCCACTGATAGGTGAGGAGATTTCTGGTTTTTAAAAAGGATGGCTAGAGCCTTTTCGAGACTGCCTTGAACCGTTTTTTGAGACTGTTGTTTTTGCCAACCATGAAAAGCCGATCCCTCGTACTGAACGAGTAAGGCGTAATTTGGCAACTTTTACTTTTCTCCGCCTAGTGATTCTAATACGGATTGGTATTCCTCATACAATTCTTTGGACATATCTAAGATCGGGCCGGGTTTGCCTTTGGAAGCCTTACCCATTCCATATAACTTTGCCAAAGGCACTTTAGAACGAGATAAAAGTTTAGCTTGAGCTTCTGGATCCGGAGCCATTTCGTTTCTGAATTTCATAGTTAAGTAAGCATTTAAGAAAACAACTCCGTCAAATCCCCAGTTGTTGTCTAGGTCTGGACCGAGAATACCTGTTGCTTGTTCTACGGGCTCAGAACCTGTTTGCATATATTCTAATGTCATTCCGTAATACGTAGCCGCTTTTTGGTAGAGGAGGTCTGCGACTTTATTGTACCCTAAATGCGGAAACTCTTCGTGGAGATCTCCAAAATACCAAGCCGCTCGAATGGACGAAATGGCTTTTTTGGGAGTGGGGGCTATCGTGGGCAATCGTAACTGGTAACATTCGATAGCTAAAAGATGGCTCGCGGCACCTGAAGCTAGGTTGCGGTCTTCGGAAAAGTCCAAGGGACCTAAAATTTTTGTAATGTATTGTTTGCGAAACTCGGCTTTTTCCTTCAAAGCTTGGATTTCAGGACCGGAGAGAGAGTTGAAATCTTTGGAAAAAGAAGAAAAAAGACACTTTGGGCAGGTCACTACGGCATAATCCAAAGGATTTACTCGCCCGAATTTTTTATTCTTTTCGTAATTTCGGCGGAGTTCTTTAGTTTGGGAGCCAGCAATCAATCGGCCTCCCCCCTGTAAAATCTGCTCTCGGTTGTGAGATTCTTGGCAAACAGGGCAAGTTGAGGCCTCTTTTGCTCTAAAAGTGACTTTTTTACCGGCGGCTGAGGGTGGTGGTGTTGACATAATGCAATTTTCCGAGAAAAGAATGCATTTTCAATTGGGTTCTGTCAATCCAATATCAAAAATCTCCGATAAACTACTTGTAAGAATCGTCCAGGTGGCGAATCGTAAGGCAAAGCTATGAAAAAATTCTCTATCCTATTCTTAATTTCCTTGGCATTCCAGGGAGCTGTCTGGGCAGAAGCTGTGTCCAGCAAAGCATACCAACTCCGCGTCGATATCATTGGCTACCTTAGAGAGCTTGAACCGATTGTGAAAAACTTCCGTGGTGAAGACCCGGATGGAAAACCTGCTCCTCTGGAAGCTGCAGAAGGCAAAGAAGGATTTCGTATAAAAAAGTACAACGAAGCCAAACGCTACTTCCAAGAAGGTCTTCAGTACTATTACGAAGGCAATTACGTTTCCGCCTATCAAAGATTTGTAGAATGTCAACTTGGCATCGAAAAAATGATGGAAGAGATTTCCCAAATGTATGTTCTCCGAGGAGAAGATATGATGAAGACGGCAATGGAACGAAAGAACCCTAACAACCCATTAGACAAGGCTTTGCTTGACATTTCTATTGAGTATGGAAAAGGCTCTTACTTCCGAACTGACGTTTTTGAAGCACCTAGGGAAGCTCCTTTTTCTCGTCGTATGTATGATTCCAAAGAAACTCACTACGTTTATAACAAGTACACGATTGAGAAGAACATGGAGTTAGGCTACCGACATCTCGGACTTGCTAAAGAAGCTAGAATCAATGCATTGAAAATCGAAAGAAATTTGGAGAAACACCAAAAACTACAGCCTAGCCACAGAAAATTTCGCATTGAACAGTATTTTGGCGCTGTCAATCTTTGCAGAGATGCTAAGGCAAACGCTCTCAATATCTTTAAGTTGAAATACCCTTTTGACAACTATTACCTCTTCAATTCAAAAGGCTTGGCAGAAGGCTCGATCGATGATGCTTCTGGCGATAAGAAAGACGGTGAAGCAACCAAGATCGACGGAGTCACTTACGACTTTTCAAAGAATCCTTACGTTCGTTTCGATGAAAGACTCCAAGCTATGTTTGATGTTCGCGTTCCTGAAGACTTTCGAGTGGATCATGCTGATGTTCGAGGTAGAATCTACGAAATCGACTCAAACAACTTGGTCTTTTTGAAATACGATAGAGAAAGAAAAAAGGCATTGGCGATCCCGCCTAAACCAGCACCGACAGGTGCCGGAACTGCCGCACCTTAATTACGAATCGGTCGTCCAAGTAGGAGAAGCCTATGGCTAAAATTCCAATTCTGGATGACCTATTAATCAAAGCTACGAGTGGCCAAGACCCGAAATACGGGCGCTTGGCTATGAAGATCTATCTAAGAGTCTTTCTTTTGGTTTTTGGAAAGGCTTTCCCATACCTTTTGAAAGGGTTATGGAATGCTCTCAAAGGAAACTCTGAAGAAAGAAAAAAAGCTTTTTTGGGCGGGACTAAAGTTTGGGCAGAAGATGCTATTTATGTAACCAAATCCGAAGTCAAAGTTTTCAACGAAATCAATCCTCCAGAAAAAGGGCATTTTATATTTCTAAACCACGTGAATGAAATGGATTTTCCTTATGATTGTTTGGTGATGAGAAAGCCCTATCTCGCAAATCAAGTGATTAAGAAAACTCTCTTCGCTTACTGGTGGATGCTTGCTATGGGTTCGCAAGTTTTCGATAACTCAAAGGCACGAACTATTGCCATTTCAGTCCGAAACTTAATCAAAGGACTGAAAGAAACCTCATACATTGTTTATCCTGAGGGAAGAAACACGTATACTGAAGAGATTCAACCGATCAAAAAAGGGATGATCAAGATTGCTTTTGAAGAGAACATCCCGATTTATTTAGCTCTCAAATCGGGAGTGGCAAGCTATCAGAAGGTTCAATCGGGAAACAAGATTGGATACTTGGGAGTAGGTTACTTCTATCCTAAAGATTTTGCTACTTACTCTGCTTTGCAAGATGCAATACAAGCCGCTATGGAAAAAGCTAAAAAAGAATTGGATGCTTTGACTGCTGGAATGCTCAATCCTAAGCCCTAATCCCCGTCATCCTTTTGACACAAATTCAAGAAAAACTGCCTTAAAATGGGCAGTTTGAAACAAAAAATCATATTGATACATACTTGTCCAAAACTTTCCCTAGTTTCTTGTTAGATTTTACTGTACAGAAAACGAGGAATTTCCGACCTATTAGTACATGTTAAAAGCGATAAAAAAATTGTACTTGGTTGAAGACAGTGTTTTGTTTCGGACTTCTGTTCGAAAGGCAATGGAAGGTTCTCCTTACTTTTCTTTGGTAGGTGAAAGCGAAGACGTTGAAGGCTTAGTTGCAGAAATTACTAGAACAATGCCTGATGTAATTCTCTTGGATTTGAGACTACGAAAATCGAACGGAATGGATATTATCAAAACTCTAAAAAGCAATTTTCCAAAGCTAAAAGTTGTTATTTATACTATGCAAGCAGATATGAAATTGTTTTTAGAAGCAATCAAACGGGGAGCAGACGGTTATATGTTAAAAACCACGCATCCTCAGATTCTAAGTGAGGGATTGAGACAAGTATTGGAAGATAAATTTATTACCTCACCAGAAATTAGAACCAACGTGCCTGTATCCAAAGCTGGTTAGCTTGTTGCTTAAAAAGATGAACCTTAGAATCAGATCCTTGATTCTACTCTCATTGGTTTTTTCCTGTCCATTGTTTGCCGGAAAAGTAGGTTCGGATTGCTCATTCAAAGGAATAAAGCTCCAAGGCAAAATGATGGTGGTCAATAGCTTTCCAGACATCAAAGTTCAAATCGTAAACAGTTTTCCCGATTTAAAAGTTCAGATGGTCAATTCATTTCCTAGCGATTGCGGTAAGTGGCAAGCCGTGAATTCGTTTCCAGATTTTAAAGTACAGTTTGTAAACAGCTTTCCGGATATTAAAATTCAATACGTAAATAGTTTTCCTGGGCTGCCTTAAGCCTATTTCTCACTGATTTGAAAAATGATAGATTTTAGTGGGTAAATCAACCAAACCGAATACTCGATTCCTTCCTAAGGGTTTACTTATCATTTACGAAGACCGAGATTTGCTTATTGTCGATAAACCCGCCGGTCTCCTAACGATCGCAACAGATTCAGAAAAAACAAAAACTGCATATGCTTCTCTAACCGATTATGTGAAAAAAGGGAGCATTCGATCTCCTCATCGCATTTTTATCGTCCATAGATTGGACCGTGATACTTCCGGCATTTTGATTTTTGCAAAGACAGAGATTGCAAAAATGAATCTGCAAGAAAATTGGGACCAAGTGTCCAAAACGTACATCGCCGTGACTCATGGGGTTTGGAAAAACAAGGAAGGCAAAATCGAATCCTACCTCGCAGAAAATAAAGCCCAAGTTGTGTATTCTACCCTGGATCCATCTATGGGAAAGTTATCGAAAACTGAATACAAGGTCTTAAAAGAATCACAAAAATACTCACTTCTCGAAGTGAACTTGTTAACAGGTCGCAAAAATCAGATACGCGTACATTTTGCTGATGAAAAGCACCCGATCGTGGGCGATACAAAATACGGAGAAGGGCAAAAGAGCTTTCAAAGAATGGCTCTTCATTCCTATTCAATTTCTTTTAAGCATCCATTGTCAGGAAAAGAGATGTTTTTTGAAACAGAGATTCCGTCTTTTTTGACTGGGTTAGTTGGTGGTTATGAATACCCTTCGTCCTCTTCCAGACCTTAACCAAATCTCTCGTTGTTTTCCTCTTCTGTATAGAAATTGCTTTTGAGCTCATTATGTGAATTGCTAGGTGTTTTTTGCGCTGTTTGAGTATAGGATGGCAATTTTGGCTGATTAGGTGTTGGTTTTCGAATAGAAGGCAGAGAGGGGACTTTTGCTGAAACATCTTTAAGAACCGACCCAAGACTTAGAAGGATTCTCATCAGAAATAATCCAAAAAAATAAATTAGAAAAACTTGAATTCCAAATCTTTCTCCAGCTACAAAGCTTAAAAAGAAATGAAAAGGAGCTAAAACTATGAAAAAAACCCAAGATACAGCTCCTCTAAAAAAGAAGAATATTAAACCTAATATTGCATATATGCTAAGTGTCAGCCAAGTAACAAATTTCCAATCTTCCTCGTTGAGAATTTCTGTCGTATCAGAGTGAATCTTTGCTAATTCTTCGTTAAAGAAGGGAAGTGGGTTTCGAAAGCTCTCATCTTGAAAGTCTTTGAATTCCAATGCAACAAAACTCTTTAATTCTCGTTGAACAGCTAAGAATGCTTTTAAATATCGTCCTTCCGCTTGTTCTGGGAAAAAAGCCTTATGATAAATTCTATCGGATGCAACAGGAGTGATCAATGGTTCAAGGATGACCGAATGTCGATAACAGGCATAATTGTCTTCGAGAGCATAGATAAAAATAAAATGCATTGTTTCAGGTTTTGATTGTTTTGCAATTTCATTTAATAATCGAGTAGCTACTTCGCAAGTCCCTTCGCCCTCCGTACTATTAAGGTATACGGATATAAACCGAACTCCAGTGCTCGATTCGAAATCTTTGCTTTCATCATTTAGTTTTTGCAATTCATCAGAAGTAAATAGACCGGCATTGTCCAAAACATAATTGCCTTCTTGCAAAGGTGGAAGGTCAACAGCAAGAATGGGTAGACCCAACAATAGAAATAGAAGGATGTACAAGGTGTTCTTCATGGGGGGACTCCAAAGAATTTTAAAGCGAAAGGTTAAAAAAGGAAAGTGTTTTTTTCTTGCATCCAATCCAAAAGCAATTTTAGTAATGGGCATGTTTCTCCGGTTTTTTCTTTTCATTTCCTTTTTTGCAATGCTCGGTTGTTCTTCCGAAATGCTTTGGGACACTCTCGAAATGGAGCAATCCTCTGCTCCTAATAAGATACTTTATGGTGCAATCGATTCAGAAGGAAATTGGTTAGTCCCACCTATCTATGATTCTGTTGAGCCTTTGGGCTTTGGCTTTGTGAAAGCAACTCGTGGCAAAAAAACCGTAATCTTAAATAAAAGCAATGAAATCCTAAGTCATGCTTTTTTTGACAATGTCGAGAACTTCCAAGATGGAGCAGCACAAGTAACTGAAAACGGGAATAAGGGATTTATCAACGCTCAAGGTGAATATGTTCTACGACCGCAATTCACACAAGCCAGTATTCTTAAAAATGGCTATGTTTTAGCAACCACGGATGGTAGCTCAAATTCGAGTCTAACAATCTCTTATTATTATGCAAATTATGAATCTAAACTAAAGTTTACTTACGACAATTCTTATTTGCCCACCGATGTATTTGCTTCAGATGGTTACTTTCCTTCCCCTTGTGAGCCATTATCTTGGGGTTTTCAAAATGAAATGGGAATAGATTTGATTCCTTGCAAATTTGCCAACGCAATCGGGTTTTCCGAAGACCTTTCTGCGGCACAAGCCGACGCAAATGATACTTCATCTTGGGGATACATTGACAAAAGAGGAGAATGGGTAATTCCTCCAAAATATAATGATGCTCGCTCTTTTGAAAACGGTAAAGCGTTAGTTGGAAAATTAGAAACAAACTCTCCGTATTTGAATTACTATTACATTGACTCTAATGGAAAAAAACTCTATGATTGGATTGATAAAATACCTGCCAAATACGAAAACCAAGACCAGTGTCCCAAAGTAGGAAATGATTCTTTTTTTCTCTACTCTGATCCTAATTCAGGGAACAGGCGGTTAGGTAGATTTAGAAATGGGGAAGTCGATACTTTACCAATTTATTGGAAGACCATATTCAATGATGATCCCAAATATTTCTACATAAAATGCCCAGAAGAGGCAGATTTTATTCCAATTGGAGTAGAAAAAGAAAGACTTTGGTTTGATAGGAACATTTTTGCAATTCCTGCTAGGCTTCGTAAATTCTTTGGGCTTTAGATTGTTAGTTTTCGATTTTTAAGCTTGTATTGTTTGTAAATTGCTTAATGGAATAATAGATAGGAATCGCTGATGCTGTAATGGCTAGGCCCCACAAAGCTTGCACTGGCTTCTCTTTGAAAAGTACAATTACAACGACCAGATTTGCCGCAATGTACAGAATTGGTGGCAATGGAAAGAAAGGAATCTTGTAACTGGATTGGTAGCCCAGATTCTTAAAACGAAAGGGAGTAAATGCTGTTAGGCAAGAAAGAATCAAAATCGAACAAGTGATCATATAGAGAAGGGACTCAATCTCTTTTACCAATAGAAATGCAAGACTGATCCCAGCTTGGAATAGAATAGCTGTACTGGGGCTTTGAAACTTTGGGTGCAGTTTTGCAAAGGAAGGGAAGAAAACTCCATCTCTTGCCATGGCAACGTAGATACGACTTCCACCCATAAGAATTGCTGACATGGAACCTAAAATCACCCAAGTGATAAAACCGGTCGGAAGAATTGAAACCTCAGCACCAAATAATTTGGAGAAGGCGATAGCTCCAATCCCAGCCTGCCCAGACAATTCTTCCATTGGGGCCGAGACTAAAAACAAAGTGTTTAAAAGAACATAGAGAAAAGACACAAGTAAACAAGCTGTGACAGATGCTCGGACTAAGTTCTTATCGGGGTCTTTGACTTCTTCGGCGACATACGTAATCATGTTCCATCCCAAATACGAAAAAGATACGGGTACAATTCCAAGAATCAATTTTAAGGAATCCTCTGAAGATAGAAAATTGGGAGGAGAAAATTTAAAAATGTAATTCCAATCCACTGAACCAACGCTAAATCCTAAAATCAAAAAAAGGCTTAGCCCTAAGATTTTAAGAATAGTAAAGAAGTTTTGAACTCTGATTGCGGATTGGATTCCAAAGTAATTGAAAGCACTAAAAAAAACTATGGGGAAAGCTCCCAAAATCTGAACAGTTCCAAATTCAAATTGAATCCCAAGAAACGAAAAAGCAAAAAATTGAAGAAATGGCAAACTGGGAAAAAGCAACAGACAATACTTCCCAAAAGCCAATCCCAAAACCGATACGCAAGCAGAGAAATTGGTTAAAAGTGAAGACCATCCACTGACAAATGCTAGAATAGGCGAATAAGCTTTTTTGAGGTAAACATAGTCACCGCCTGCAAATGGGAACAATCTAGCGGAATAGGCAAAGGTTATTGCTCCACAAAATGCGAGAAAGCCCCCAACAATCCAAGCAAGTAGCACAAGCCAGGGATTATTGGTTTCTTGGATGAGATAGCCGGAAGTAAAGAAGATTCCCGATCCCACCATCGAAGAAAACAAAAGGGAGGTGGAATCGAAGAAAGATAAAGATCGCTTAAACTCCAGTTTAACCGCCTAAAAGGCGTTTAACTGTATTTTCAGAAATGGGCTTGAGAGAAGTCGCGGGGATCTGACCAAATTTGTTTACAAATTCTTCGGGAGCCATAATCATCCCAAGTGAGAAAATGTTCTCACCTTCTACTTCTTTCTTTTTCAATTCGAGTAAGAGAGATCGAATCGAAGTCTGAGTCGCAAGTAAAACTTGGTCTTTAGAGAAAGAACCAGAATCAGAAAGAAGCTCTGGGAAAAGGGGATTGGCCTCGAACTCAGCTGTTTTAAGAGCTTCTGGTTCGCTTTTCGATTCTTCTAGAAGTCCGACTCGAGCTTGTTCTCGGGATAATTGCCGCTGGAGCTCACCGAGTCTTGATTGGATATTGTGGAATTGAGCTGACAAGCTAACAGCAAAATCTGATCCGCTGTTTACAGTTGATGTGTTTTGCGTTGCCGAACTGGCTTTTCCTTCTTTGGTGTCTGATTTATCGCGGACAAACTTTTCCGCTGATTGGAGAATTTGGTTGAGACGAACATCCATGTCCTATACCTTCCTATGTGGATTCGGTTATGTCTCCTGGAGAAAACCCGCTCGTGTTAACCTTCTTCCACCATTCTCTGTATCGGCTCATAAGTACAAGAAAAATAAACTTTTTTTTAAAAAAGCTCATATTTTATTAAAGTTGACTTTGGGTTTTGCGACAGAATCCTGAAACTACTTCCATGGAACGCAATCAACTCTTACTTTTACTCACATTTCTACTCTCAGTTTTGGGTGCCTTTCTCGGCATCGGAATCTTAGTCACACAATTTGGTGGCGCAAAGTACTCTTTAGGCACTGGGGGAGGCCTTTTTCAAAGGTCAGAGGTCGGTGCGGTCATCATCCGAGTCGAGGGTGAGATCCATTCAGGCGAGTCAACCTACGAATCTACGGGTTCGGAATCGATTCTCCGGGAACTGCGAGATTTGCAAGACGATGCCAATGTGAAAGGAATCCTTTTGGAAATCAATTCTCCGGGCGGAACGGTTGCCGCTTCCCAGGAAATATTCCAAGAACTCATGCAACTTAGAAAAACCAAGAAAATTGTCGTGAGCATGAAGGATGTAGCCGCTTCGGGTGGCTATTATATCGCCGCGGCCTCGGACTATATCTTTGCCCAAAGCGGAACCATCACTGGTTCGATCGGGGTCATTTCCTTTAGTCCAAATATCAAAGGTTTGATGGAGCGTTACGGAGTGAGTGTTAAAACTTACAAAGCAGGAAAATACAAAGATATTTTTTCACCATTTAGAGACTCTACTCCCGAAGAAGACGAGCTGATTGGAAAACAGATGATGGACACATATCATAAGTTTATTGAGGATGTGGCTCGCGGAAGAAATCGAACTGTAAAATCAGTGGAAGAACTTGCCGAAGGTCGCATTTATTCTGGGGATGACGCGTTTCGGAATAAACTGGTGGATGATTTGGGTGGAAGAAGAGAAGCCCATGCTAAGTTGTCCGAGCTTTGTCAGTATGATGGTTTGATCCCCCTTTTTGAAAAAGAGTCAGATCCTATAGAAAGATTTTTACAAAGGTTTAGCGGATTCTCAGGACGATCCCAATCAAAAACAAAATTGCTTTTGAGCTCACCTACACTTGTTATTTTGCCTAGTTCCCTTCGGAGTTTAATGCCATGAGAGAATGGTTTTTGGATGTAGCGGACATTTTTGAACTCGTATTTCTTGAACCATTTCGATACGGTGATGAGATAGGCGAGATCCCTTTATCGGAAAAATCGTCTCTACCCAGGCTGGTCTTAGCTTTAGGCTCATTGAGTCTCGCCGTCGGATCTAGTTTACTCAGCCCACCTTACACCATTGCAACTTTTTCGGTTTTGGTTTTAGCGTTTCTGTTAAACATGCTTTTTTTACGTTTGTTTGTTTTCTTTTTTGCCATTTGTTTTGATTTCTTTGCTCAGAAAAAAGGGAGAACTTCCCATTCTAAAGATTTCCAAAGATATTTGCAATATGCTCTAGCATTTTTTGTGCTCTTTGCTCCTATTTCCATTCTACTTTCGGCACTTGGTTCTTATGGAACATTCTCATCTGTTAGCTTGCTTTTCCTTTTTCTTTTATTTTTTAGTATCATTGTTTCTAGGGGAGGGACTTTCCTCTACGATCTAAAAGCTAGAGATTCCCTTCAGTTTACCTTTATGACTTTGGGTTTGAGCGCTTTTTTCCCTTTTGTTTTCAATCTTTACTCGATCACATCCATTTTTCAAGCGATCGCTGGCGGACCATAATTTGAACATTTTAATCACAAATGACGATGGCATTTCTTCTAGCGGAATCAAAGCCCTAGAAACTACTTTAAAATCAAAACACAACACCTATCTGATTGCCCCTTTGAAAGAAAGGTCTGTCACCTCTATGTGTTTGACTGTGTTTCAATCAATGAGGGTTGAGCGAATCAATGACAACCATTATGTTGCAGATGGGTTTCCCGCTGATTGCGTAAACATCGGTTTGTATGCCGAAATTTTTCCAAAGATCGACCTAGTTCTTTCTGGAATAAACCGAGGGGTGAACATGGGTTTTGATGTTCACTATTCAGGAACTGTAGGGGCCGCTAAACATGGAGCGCTTCATGGAATTCCTTCTCTAGCTGTGAGCTCCGGAAGAATCGATCCGCAAGATGGGTACGAACGAGAAGCTAAACTGGTGCTAGAGTTTTTGGAAAAATGGGGGAGTCAGATTTTGTCAGGAGAAGTTTGGAATCTCAACTTTCCTCCAGATATTGCAGGTCTAGGCGGCCTCGATCAATTGATTTTTACTCGATTGGGAAAACGCCGTTATACGGAAAAATATGATAAAAAATCAATCATTGAAGGGATTAGCGAGTTTCAATTGAATGGAAGCCTGCTTGGTCATGACGTGGAGCCGGGAACGGACTTTGAAGCGTACTATGCTGGAAAGATTCCCGTCACACCCATATTACTGGATATGACAGAGAGAACTAGATTGGTCGCTTTGCAGAACCAATCCAAATAATCATAGATTCGTCGAACTCTATTTAGGAATAGAAACCTGAAAATGCAATTCTAAATAGTCATCAATCTTTGCAACGACTCCGAGTGCTACGCTTGGGGGATCGATTTTGAAAGTAGTGAATTTGCTAACAAGCATTCCGTTGACTAAGTTCTTAGCTGACTCTTTTTTTACTGCCAAAGTGAGTGGACTGTCGTTTCCGGCTACGTTCAAAGTTCCTGCAAGGCTTGTAGGATTGCCTGTTCTCCATTCTTTTGGGTCGAGTGGTTCGGAAAGAAAGACGATGTTTGGGAACTTGTCTCCTTTCAAAATGTCCACTACTTCTGAATCTCGAGAAGGCTCTCCACTGTCGAATCCGTTTACGGGAACTAAGACTCGAACTCGCAGTTTATTGCCCTCGGGGATGGTTTCTAACTTGATTTTGCAGTTGATACCAACAGGGTCTTTAACTTTCACAAAGAACATTGCCTTTTTTGTTTTCCAGGCGACACAATCTTTGCCTTCGGGGAATGGCACTTCCTCAGCAAACAATACGAAGTTGAAAACAAGGCAGAGTAGAAGAAAAATCTTTTTCATAGGTAAAGAGTCACTTGACTAGATAAAAAAAGCAAACAGATTTGAAGAAAGATGGCTGAGAAAGAAAAATACGAAGAGGCAATGAAAAAAGGCAATTATGCCCTTGCTTTGACACAGTTAGACCAGGCGATATCCCAGAACCCCAACGACCCCAATCTCTTCTTTAATTTTGCCATTTGTTGTTTTTTTACTAAAAATTTTGCAAAGACCGAATCGGTTTTGCGTTCACTTTTAGAGCAATTTCCAGGGTATATCGAAGTCAATAGAGTTTATCGGTTGTTAGTATTTTCTCTGATTGAAGAAAAAAAATGGAAAGAAGCAGAAGAGCTGATTCGGGCTCGACTTGAATTGAACAGAACCGATTTGCATTTGTTATCTTTTTTGGCTCATATTTACGAATACACTCATCGAATCCCTGCCGCCATTGAAGTGCATCGCAATGTTTTGACCATTGACCCCAATTTTAAAAACAGCTTAAATTCTCTTGGATACTTGATTGCCATTCAAAAAGAAAGAACACCAGAAGAGGTTCGAGAGGCTGTTTCTTGCCTAAAGAAGGCTTTGGAGCTGGATCCGGAAAACCCCGCCTATTTGGATTCCTTTGGAACCCTGCTCTACCAACTGGGCAAAGAAGAAGATGCCCTCAAAGCAGTTCGTAAAGGTTTGCAAAGGGATCCTTCCAATTCCTTCCTTTTAGAACGTTTGAAGTCGTTTAGTTGACACCTGCCTTCTTCGCCAAAAACTGGAAAATCAGACCAATTTTCGGGATGTAGCGCAGTGGTAGCGCATCTGTTTTGGGTACAGAGGGTCATAGGTTCAAATCCTGTCACCTTGAAGCTAACGGCTCCTTCGGACGTAAGCGGCTGTTAGGGTTGAAAGAAGAAAAAAAGCACATGAAAATTAATCGTCCTCTAT